>NZ_JBFUCS010000019.1:0-76855 GCF_056405115.1 Allobosea sp. P2_A10
ATCTCAACCCGATCGAGATGGCCTTCGCCAAGCTCAAGGCGCACCTGCGAGCCGCCCAGGCACGAACCTTCGACGCCCTCTGGAGGGCCGTCGGAAACATCTGCGAACTCTTCTCGCCAGCCGAATGCCGAAACTTCTTCAAACACGCAGGATATGCGTATGATTAACCGTCCGATGCTCTAAACGAAATCGAACGCGTCGACATCGACCAGCCCCTTATCCGTGATCTTCAGATGCGGGATCACCGGCAAGGTCAGGAAGGCGACCTGCAGGAATGGCTCCGCCAACACGACGCCGAGCCCCTTGGCCGCTGCACGCAGCCCCTCCAGCCCGTGGCGCACTGCCTCGAAGGGCTGGTCGCTCATCAGCCCGGCCACGGGCAGCGCGAGTTCCGCGACGACCTTGCCGCTTGAGGCGACGGTAAAACCGCCGCCGGTCGCGATCAGCCGGTTCGCCGCCGCAGCCATCGAGGCCTCGTCGACGCCGACCACGCAGAGATTGTGGCTGTCATGGCCGACTGAGGAGGCGATCGCGCCGTGCTTCATCCCGAAGCCATTGACGAAGCCGGTCGCGATGCCGCCGGTTCTGCCATGGCGCTCGATCACGCTGACCTTGACGGCGTCCTGCGCGAGATCGGGCAGCGCCTCGCCATCGCGAGAGGGCAGGGCCATGCTCAATCGCTCTGTGATGATGCGGCCGTGAACCACGCCGATCACCGGCGTCTCACCCTCGCGAGCCTTTGCTCTGAAGTCCGCCGACGTCAGAGCCCGGCTTTTGACGCTGCCGAGCCCGACCGGCGCGATCTCCTGCCTGTCGGCGAACAGGGCGTCGCCGACCAGCCTGCCGCCGGCGAAGACCGCTTTGGGCCTGCAGGTCGTGAGATCGTCAAGCAGCACGATATCGGCGCGTTTGCCCGGCCCGATGAAGCCGCGATCGAACAGGCCGAAATTCCGCGCGGCCGACAGCGTGGCGACGCGGTAGGTCGCCAATACATCCGCGCCATGGGCGATGGCCGTGCGGATCATGTAATCGAGATGGCCTTCCTCGGCGATGTCGAGCGGGTTGCGATCGTCGGTGCAGAAGGCGAGGAACGGCGAGGCATCGCGCGAAATCAGCGGGATCAGCGCATGCAGATCCTTCGAGACCGAGCCTTCGCGGATCAGGATTGCCATGCCCTTGGCGAGTTTTTCGCGGGCCTCGTCTTCGGTTGTGGTCTCGTGGTCGGTGCGGATACCGGCGGCGAGATAACCGTTCAGATCCATGCCCCGCACCAGCGGCGCATGACCGTCGATATGGCGATGCGAGAAGGCTTCTAGCTTGGCGAGACAGCCTGGGTCGCGGTTCAGCACGCCGGGAAAATTCATGAACTCCGCCAGCCCGATCACCTTGGGGTGATGCATCAGCGCGACAAGATCGGCGGCTTCGAGCGCCGCGCCATTCGTTTCCAGATGCGTCGCCGGCACGCAGCTCGAAAGCTGGACGCGCAGATCCATTCGCATCGCCTCGGCGCAGCGGAGGAAATAGGCGATACCCTCGACGCCAAGCACATTGGCGATCTCATGGGGATCGCAGATCGCTGTTGTGACGCCATGGGGCAGCACGCAACGCTCGAATTCGAGCGGCGTCACCAGCGAGGACTCGACGTGGAGATGGGTGTCGATGAAGCCCGGAACGGCGATCAGCCCGGCCGCGTCGAACTCGACCTTGCCCGCGTAGCGGCCATGCGTGCCGACGATGGTATCGCCGCAGAGCGCGATATCGGTCTCGATGAGCGCGCCGGTGACGAGATCGAACAGCCTCGCGCCGCGTATGACGAGGTCGGCCGGCTCGTCGCCGCGCCCCTGCGCGATGCGGCGGGCGATGGTGGCGGCGTCGATCATTGCGTTGACTCCGTTCGGTTGAGAGTCGAATCGTGCACGTAGCCCAGAGAATTGTCGACGTGTTGGTCCACCTCGAACAATCTGCGGCGTCGTCCCGGGCAAGCGGCGCAGCCGCGCCGACCCGGGACCCATTCCAGACCATTTGCCGGCATACCGCCGCGTCGCCATTGTCCCGCTCCATGTCGAGCAGCGTTCCGGAATGGGTCCCGGGTCTACGCTGCGCTTCGCCCGGGACGAATTCGCGCTATATTGCAACGATGTGGATCTATCTTCTCGCGAGCAAACGGGGCGGCACGCTCTATGTCGGCGTGACCAATTCGCTGTCTCGACGCGTTGCCGAACACCGGGAGGGGCGCGGGTCGGAGTTTGCCGATCGCCACGGCGCGCTTCGACTCGTTTATGCAGAGAGCTTCGACGATCCCGATGAAGCTATCGCGCAGGAAAAGCGCATCAAGCATTGGCGCAGGCAATGGAAAATCGAGCTGATCGAACGCGCCAACCCCGACTGGAATGATCTATATCCGACGACGCATCTCGACTGAGCGAAAAAAATCCGGAGCCCGCGCATGAAACTCACCTGGTTCGGCCATTCCGCCTATCGCATCGATTATGACGGGGCGTCGCTGCTGATCGATCCCTTCTTTACCGGAAATCCGGCGTTCGAGGGCGATATCGCGGCGATTTCGCAGGGCGTCAGCCATATCGTCGTCACCCACGGCCATGGCGACCATGTCGGCGACACGCTCGCCATCGCCGAAGCGACCGGTGCGACGGTGGTCACCAACTATGATCTCGCCATGCACCTGGCCGCGAAGGGCCTGAAGAGCTTCCAGCCGATGAACACGGGCGGCAGCATCGATCTCGGCCCGTTCAGCGTCGCGCTGGTCCGTGCCGATCATTCGGCCGGCATGGGCGAGGGCGGCGTCAACGTCCCGGTCGGCAACGCCAATGGCGCGATCGTCAAGGCCAGGGGCGAAAAGACGCTCTGGCACATGGGCGACACCGACATCTTCTCCGACATGGCGCTGATCAGCGAGATCCATGACGTCGAGATCTGCATCTGTCCGATCGGCGACCGCTTCACCATGGGCGGAAAGACCGCCGCGCTGGCGATGACGCGCTTCGTCAAGCCGGCCATCGCGATCCCCTGCCATTACGGCACCTTCCCGATCATCGACCAGAACGCCGACGCCTTCGTCGCCGGTCTCGCGGGCAGCCAGATCAAGGCTCTTGTCCCGGCGAAGGGCGAGGCCGTCACCCTTTGATGAGAAGTCATTGCTGACTTGCCCGTTTGCCCGCGCTATAGCGCGGGCAAATCAATTTTCAGGAGCCCGCCATGTCGGTCGATCTCGCCACCGTCAAGCGCGTCGCGCATCTCGCGCGCATCTCCGTTCCGGAGGCGGACCTGCCCAGGCTGCAAGGTGAGCTCAACGCCATCCTCGGCTTCGTCGAGCAGTTGAATGAGGTCGATGTCGATGGTGTCGAGCCGATGACCTCGGTGACGCCGATGGCGATGACGCAGCGGGCCGACATCGTCGACGACGGCGAGATCGCCGATCGCATCGTCGCCAACGCGCCGGCCTCAGAGGACAACTACTTCATGGTGCCGAAGGTGATCGAGTGAGCGGTTGAAGCGCTCATTCGACCGCCTCGGACGCAGCAAACGCGATCCGGGGTCTTCGCCCGTATGCAGAACCGGAATTCTCCCGTGACCGATCTCACCAGCCTGACCCTGACCGAAGCCCGCGACGGGCTGAAGGCCAAGACGTTCTCCTCGACGGAGATCACCAAGGCCCATATCGCCGCCGTCGAGAAGGCGCGCGCGCTCAACGCCTATATCCTTGAGACGCCTGAGCATGCGCTGAAGCAGGCCGAGGCCTCCGATGCGAAACTGGCGAAAGGCGAGGGCGGTCCGCTCGAGGGCCTGCCGCTGGGCATCAAGGACCTGTTCGCCACGAAGGGTATTCGCACCACGGCCTGCTCGAAAATCCTTGGCAATTTCGTGCCGCCTTACGAGTCGACGGTGTCGGGCCAGCTCTGGCGCGACGGTGCGGTCATGCTCGGCAAGCTCAACAATGACGAGTTCGCCATGGGCTCGTCGAACGAGACCTCGGCCTTCGGCAACGTCGTCAATCCGTGGCGCAGGACAGGCTCCAATGTCGGGGCGGGGGGAACGGGTTCGGTCGAGGGCAACCACCTCGTGCCCGGTGGCTCGTCTGGCGGATCGGCCTCGGCTGTCGCCGCGGGCTTGTGCCTCGCCGCGACCGCGACCGATACCGGCGGCTCGATCCGCCAGCCCGCCGCCTTCACCGGCACGGTGGGCATCAAGCCGACTTATGGCCGCTGCTCGCGCTGGGGTATCGTCGCCTTCGCCTCCTCGCTCGACCAGGCCGGGCCGATCGGCAAGACGGTGCGCGACTGCGCCGCGATGCTGCGCTCGATGGCGGGCCACGATCCCAAGGATACCACCTCCGTCGACATGGCGGTGCCGGACTACGAGAAGGCCGTCGGCCGCTCGGTCAAGGGCATGAAGATCGGCATCCCGAAAGAATACCGGCTCGACGGGCTCAATGCCGAGATCGAGACGCTCTGGCAGCAGGGGATCGCCTGGCTGAAGGCGGCCGGGGCCGAGATCGTCGATATCTCGCTGCCGCACACGAAATACGCCCTGCCGGCCTACTATATCGTCGCGCCGGCCGAGGCCTCGTCCAATCTCGCTCGCTATGACGGCGTCCGCTACGGCCTGCGCGAGCAGGGCCGCGATATCGTCGAGATGTATGAGAGGACCCGCGCCGAAGGTTTTGGCGCAGAGGTCAAGCGCCGCATCATGATCGGCACCTATGTGCTCTCGGCCGGCTATTACGACGCCTATTATCTCAAGGCGCAGAAGGTCCGCACCCTGATCAAGCGCGATTTCGACGAGGCCTATGCGGCCGGCATAGACGCCGTGCTGACGCCTGCGACGCCATCGGCCGCCTTCGGCATCGGCGAGAAGGGCTCGGCCGATCCTGTCGAGATGTATCTCAACGACATCTTCACGGTGACGGTGAACATGGCCGGCCTGCCGGGCATCGCCGTGCCGGCCGGGCTGGATGCGCAGGGGCTGCCGCTCGGCCTGCAACTGATTGGCCGGCCCTTCGACGAGGAGACACTGTTTGCGCTCGGGCAGGTCATCGAGGACGCGGCTGGACGCTTCAAGGTCGGTGAGCGCTGGTGGGGCTGACTGGCCGCAACGCAGTCGCGGCCCGGTGATGATCGTCAGCCGCGCTCTGGGTTGGGCCTGTCTGACGTTCCTGTGCTGGGCTCTCGCGGCCGTCGCGGCGTTGCTGGTCGTTCTGGTGATCGTTCAGCATCTGCGTGGTGACGACGCGGCGCAGCCGATGGTGCATCTGGCTGCCGGCGCGATTTCACTGGGTCTGGCCTGGCTTTGTCGCGCGCTGGCGACGCGCCTGATCTAGCGCACTCAATCGCCTCCGCCGCCACCGCAGCCGCCACCCCCGCTATCTCCTCCACCACCGCTGTCGCCGCCGCCATCGCTGCTGCTGCTGTCCGAACTGCTGCTGTCGCTAAGACCGTCGGTGCCGCCATCATAGCTGCTGCTCGAGAAATCGCCGCCGCATTGCGAGCCGGCGTCGCCATTGCGCCTGAGCGCCGCGCAATTGGGGTAGTAGCGATAGCCGCCGGGGATGTTCAGCTTGACGTCGAGCGCGAAGAGCAGAGGCAGCCGCGAGGGCAGATGCGGGTTGATGCTGTCCTCGCGGCAGCAATACCGCCAGATGCGTCGCAGGCCGGAATTGTCCTTCTTGGCTCCCTCCGCCAGCACGACGGCCGGCGTATGGTGCAGGAAGCTGCCGAACGCCTCCTTGCAGAACTCCTGATAGGCTCGGGTGTAGAGGATGAACTCGTGCCAGAGGTCGTCTGCGGCCTGCGAGGGCATCGCGACATAGCGCTGGCCGCAGTTGAGATAGGCCAGGAAGAACTGGCGCAAGGCCTGCGCGACGAGCGCCGTCTCCTTGCGGGTGAAGCCCTTGTGATGGGCCGCCAGTTTGTCGAGCAGGCCTGGCGGCCATGTGTAGCGGCGGATGTATTCGGCGCGCTTCATCCGGCGATAGGCCGGCAGGATCACCAACGCGCCGACGAGGCAGCCGGCGAGCGCCAGGCCGAGAACGACCGAAAGCAATCCCGTCATGAAAACCCCTCCGAAACGGTTGGCCGTCGCGGAGGGATCAGATCACGGGTGCGTGGCCGACGCATCCCCGTGCGGTATGGGTTCGGGCTTCTTCTTTTCAAATAGCCCGGCGAGCCAGCGCACCATCACATAGAACACCGGGGTGAAGATCAGGCCAAACAGCGTCACGCCGATCATGCCCGAGAACACCGCGACGCCGAGCACCTGGCGCATCTCCGCACCGGCGCCGATCGAGATCGTCAGCGGCAGCACGCCGAGAATGAAGGCGAGCGAGGTCATCAGGATCGGCCGCAGCCGGGTCTTTGCCGCTGCAATCGCAGCCTCGCGCCGGGTCATGCCCTCGTCCTCGGCCTGCTTGGCGAACTCGACGATCAGGATCGCGTTCTTCGCGGCGAGGCCGACCAGCACGACGAGGCCGATATCGACCAGCACGTTGCGGTCAAAACCCTTGTAGCCGACGCCGATCATCGCCGCGAGAATACACATCGGCACGATCAGGATGACCGCGAGCGGCAGGGTCCAGCTTTCGTAGAGCGCCGCCAGCAGCAGGAAGACGAACACTACGGCAAGGCCGAAGGCGATGACCGCCGTGTTGCCGGCGAGCTTCTCCTGCAGAGCGATCTCGGTCCATTCGAACCCGAACCCGGCTGGCAGCACCTCGCTCGCGATCTTCTCCACCGCCGCGATGCCCTGACCGGTCGAGTAGCCGCGTGCCATCGACATCTGCACCTCGGCTGCGGGGTAGAGATTGTAGCGCGGCACGCGATAGGCGCCGGTCGTGTCGGAGAAGGTCGCGACGGAGCCGATCGGCACCATCTCGCCGTCGGCATTGCGTGTCTTCAGGGCCGCGACGTCGCGAATGTCGATCCGATAAGGATTATCGGCCTGCGCCGTCACCCGGAAGGTGCGGCCGAGGATGTTGAAATCGTTGACATAGGCCGAACCCATATAGACCGAGAGCGTCTCGAACACCCGGGTCACCGGCACGCCGAGCATTTCGGCCTTGGTCCGATCGATATCGGCGTAGATCTGCGGCGTCTTGGTCGAGAACAGGGTGAAGGGTTGCTGGATGCCGGGAGAGCGCGCGGCGGTGCCAGCCACGGCCCAGGTCGCGCCTTCGAGCGCCGGCAAGCCGCGCCCGCTGCGATCCTGGACATAACCTTTCAGACCGCCGCCGGTGCCGATGCCGGGAACGGCCGGAGGCTCGATCACCAGGGCGAAGGCTTCGCTGATCTGGAAAAGCTGACCACGCAGGTCCGCCAGCAGGCCCTGCGTCGTGAGGCCGGCCTTGGCCCGTTCCTTGAAGTCGGAGAGTGTGACGAACATCACGCCGGCATTGGGCGCCAGAGTGAAAGTCGCCCCGTCAAGGCCGGCGAAGGCGACGATGTGAGCGACGCCGGGCCGTTTCAGGAGCATGTCCGTCGCGCGGCGCATGACCTCGTCGGTTCGCGGCAGGGACGAGCCTGCCGGCAACTGCACGACGGCGATGAAGTAGCCTCGGTCGAGCTGAGGGACCAGACCCGTTGGGATCGAGGCGAGGCGCTGGCCCGCGATCGCGATCAGGGCGGCATAGACCAGCAGCATCAATACGCTGACGCGGATCAGGCGCGAAGTGGCCGCGCCGTAACCGCGCGAGAGCCAGTCGAAGACCTTGTTGAAATATTTGAAGAACCAGCGCAGCGGCGCGCCGAGCGCCGCGAAGAAGCCCTTGGGCTTCTCATGGCTGTGAGGCTTCAGCAGGATCGCCGAGAGCGCCGGCGACAGCGTCAGCGAGACGAAGCAGGAGATGATGGTCGAGGCCGCGATCGTCACGGCGAACTGCTGGTAGAACGTGCCCTGCAGGCCGGTGATGAAGGCGGTCGGAATGAACACCGCGCACAGCACGAGCGCGATCGCGAGCAGGGCGCCGCCGACTTCGTCCATCGTCTTGTGCGCCGCGTCCTTGGCGTTCATGCCCTGCGCCAGATAGCGTTCGACGTTCTCGACCACGACGATCGCGTCATCGACCACGATGCCGATGGCCAGCACCAGTGCGAGCAGCGAGATCGTATTGAAGGAAATCCCGACCGCGCTCATGACGAGGAAGGTGCCGACCAGCGAAACCGGAATCGCGATGATCGGGATAATTGCGGCCCGCCAGGTCTGCAGGAACAGGATGACGACGATGACGACGAGCACGACCGCCTCAAGCAGCGTCTGCACGACGGCGGAGACGGATTCCGCGATGAACTCCGTCGGGTTGTAGACGATCGTATGTTCGACGCCGGACGGGAAATCTTTCGACAGCGTCTGCATCGTCTTGATCAGCGTCTCGGCGGTCGTCAGCGCGTTCGAGCCGGGGCGCTGGAAGACGGCGATCGCGACCGCCTCCTTGTTGTCGAGATAGGAGTTGGACAGATAATCCTGCGCGCCGAGTTCGACTCGGGCGATATCGCGGACACGGACCGTGCCGCCACCCACATCCGAACGGACCACGATGTTGTAGAACTCGTCGATGCTGGTCAGGCGGCCGAGCGTGTTGACGGAAAGCTGGAACGCGCCATCCGATTTCGCGGGCGGCTGATTGATTGCGCCGGCTGCGACCTGCACGTTGGCGGCGCGGATCGCGGTGACGACATCGCCAGCCGTCAGGTTCCGCGCGGCGACCTTGGCCGGGTCGAGCCAGACGCGCATCGAATAGTCGCGTGCGCCGAAAACCTGGACGTTGCCGACGCCGTCGACGCGCGTCAGCACGTCCTTCACGTTGAGCGTCGTGTAGTTCGAGACGTATTGCTGGTCGCGCGAGCCGTCTCGCGACAGCATGTGGATGACCATCAGAAAGTCCGGCGAGGCCTTGCGGACCTGCAGGCCGAGCGTCCGCACATCCTGCGGCAGGCGCGGCTCGGCTGCCGAAACGCGGTTCTGCACCAGCACCTGCGCCTGGTCGACATCCGTGCCGGCCTTGAACACGACGTTGATCGTGACGCGCCCGTCGCCGGTCGACTGCGACGAAATATAGAGCATGTCGTCAACGCCGTTGACCTCCTGCTCGATCGGGGCTGCGACGGTCGAGGCGACGACTTCCGCGGAGGCGCCCGGATAGGTCGCGCTGATCGTCACGGTCGGCGGCGCGATCTCGGGATATTCGGCGATCGGCAGACCGCGCTGCGCGATCGCGCCGGCGATCGTCAGCAGGATCGAGAGAACGGTCGCGAAGATCGGTCGGTCGATGAAGAAATGGGCAAAGCGAAACATGATTGGGTCCTGGCCGGGAGGGCAGGGCGAACGGATAATACCGTCCGCATCCGTTGATGAAAGTGTGGGCTGTCAGGGCCTCGTCAGTTGGTCGTGGCGACCTTGATCTCGCCGGGCTGCGGCGTGACGGTCGCGCCGGGCCGCACCATCGGGCTGGCGAGCCCGTTGATGATGACCTTGTCGTCCTTCGTCAGCCCGCTGGTGATGACGCGAAGGCCCTCGGTGATCTGGCCGAGCGTGACCGGCTTGGGCACGACCTTGTTGTCGGCGCCCACCGTCAGCACGATCTTGCTGGCCTGGTCGGAGACGATCACGGCGTCGGGGACGAGAAGCGCATCGACCTCGCCGGCATAGAGACGCAGCCGCCCGAATGTGCCCGGCGTCAGGAACTGGTCCTTGTTGGCGAACACGGCGCGACCGCGGATCGTGCCGGAGCGGGCATTTAGCGCGTTGTCGACGAAGTCGATCTTGCCCCGGCGCTTCCACTCGCGCTCGTCGGAGAGCCGGACTTCGGCAGGGCTGCCTTCTTCCCGGTTGGTGACCTTGCGCAGGTCGCCGGTCAGGCGCGAATAGCGCAGATAATCGGCTTCCGAGGCGTCGAAGACGAAGTTGATCGGATCGACCGCGACGATGGTCGTCAGCAGCGTCGCGCCCGACTGGCCGCCGGCGATCAGGTTGCCGGGGTCGACGCGCCGGTTCGAGATGCGGCCCGCCAGCGGGGCGCGCACCTGCGTCCATTCCAGATTGAGCTCGGCGGTCTTCAGATTGGCGTCGGCGCCCTGCTGCTGGCCGATCGCGCTGTTGAGGTTGGCGCGGCGCTGGTCGATGTCGCGGGCCGTGATGGTCCGGTTCTGGGTCAAGCCCTCGGCACGCTCGACCTCGTTCTGGGCGAGCTCGACCTGCGCCTTGGCGCGCACCACCTCGGCACGGGCGGCGTCGGCGGACAGCCGATAGGGCCGCGGATCGATGGTGAAGAGCAGATCACCCTTCTTGACCAGGTCGCCATCGCGGAAATGCAGGGAGTCGAGGAAGCCCGAGACGCGCGCGCGCACCTCTACCTGCTCGCTGGCCTCGAAACGCCCGGTGTATTCGTCCCAGTTGGTGACCCGCTTGGCGAGCGGGGCGGCGATCTGGACCGGCGGGGCTGGCGGAGCCCCCTGAGCCAGAACGGCGCCGGATGTCAGAGCGAGTGCGGTCAACTGGACAACGAGCGCCAGACCTGAAGAGCGGCGGCTTGGCATGGGAAACTCCGGATGGCAGGGCCGGCGCAACCTGTGGAGGTTTCCGGGCGTGGCCGCAACAGAAGGGCGACGCTGACGATTGTCAAGATCCATCAGTCGACAGCCCGGCGAAACATAGGCAGATAAGCAACAACGCGGCCAGCAGGTGACAGGATCGCGACGGAGGCGCGCCCTGACGGAGCTTGCCGCCCGCGTTCCGAAATCGTAACCGTCAGGCCAGCCATTCGAGTTTTGGAACACGTCAGATGAACGCGCATGTCCGTCCCGCCGATCCCCGGAAGCTGATCAAGGGCGCCACCGGCGACTGGGAAGTCGTGGTCGGCATGGAAATCCATGCGCAGGTTACCTCCAATGCCAAGCTCTTCTCGGGCGCCTCGACTGGCTTCGGCGCCGAACCCAACGCCCATGTCAGCCTCGTCGACGCCGCCATGCCCGGCATGCTGCCGGTGATCAACGCCGAATGCGTCCGACAGGCTGTCCGCACCGGATTGGGCCTCAACGCGCAGATCAACAACCGTTCGGTTTTCGACCGCAAGAACTACTTCTATCCCGATCTGCCCCAGGGTTACCAGATCAGCCAGTACAAAAGCCCGATCGTCGGCGAAGGCGAGATCGTCATCGATCTCTCTCCGACCGAGCAGATCACGGTCGGTATCGAACGGCTGCATCTGGAGCAGGATGCCGGCAAGTCGATCCACGACCAGCATCCGACGATGAGCTTCGTCGATCTGAATCGCTCGGGCGTGGCGCTGATGGAGATCGTCTCGCGGCCGGATTTGCGCTCGGCCGAGGAGGCGCGCGCTTTCGTCACCAAGCTGCGCACCATCCTGCGCTATCTCGGCACCTGCGATGGCGACATGGAGAAGGGCAATCTGCGCGCAGACGTCAACGTCTCCGTGCGAAAGCCCGGCGCCGAACTTGGCACGCGCTGCGAGATCAAGAACGTCAACTCGATCCGCTTCATCGGCCAGGCCGTCGATGTCGAGGCGCGCCGCCAGATCGGCATCATCGAGGATGGCGGCAAAATCGATCAGGAGACGCGGCTCTACGACCCGGCCAAATCCGAGACCCGCTCGATGCGCTCCAAGGAAGAAGCGCATGACTACCGCTACTTCCCCGATCCAGACCTGCTGCCGCTGGAGTTCAGCGACGCCTTCGTGGCCGAGCTGAAGACGCATCTGCCTGAGTTGCCGGACGCCAAGAAGGCGCGCCTCATCGCCGACTATGGGCTTTCGCCCTATGACGCCTCGGTGCTCGTCGCCGAGCGCGAGCAGGCTGATTATTTCGAGGCTGTTGCCAAGCCTGAAGGAAAGACCGGCCGCGACGGCAAGGCCGCCGCGAACTGGGTCATCAACGAGCTTTTCGGCCGTCTCAACAAGGAAGGCCATAGCGTCGAGACCTCGCCCGTTTCGGCGGCGCAGCTCGGCGGGCTCGTCGACCTGATTGGCGAAGGCGTCATCTCCGGCCGCATCGCCAAGGACCTGTTCGAGATCCTCTGGTCGGAAGGCGGTGATCCGCGCGCCATCGTCGAGGCTCGCGGCATGAAGCAGGTCACCGATACCGGCGCGATCGAGAAGGCTGTGGACGAGCTGATCGCCGCCAATCCCGACAAGGTCGAGCAGGTCAAGCTCAAGCCGAGCATGCTGGGCTGGTTCGTCGGCCAGGCGATGAAGGCGTCCGGCGGCAAGGCCAACCCGCAGGCGCTGAACGAGATCCTGAAAGCCAAGCTGGGCATCGAGTGACGCCAGACGGTCTCATCATCCGCGACGCCGAAGCCGCCGATCTGCCGGCGGTACGAGGCCTGCTGGTCGAGACCTGGCATGCGACCTATGACGGCATCTATGGCTGGCGGCGTGTCGCCGAGATCACCAACGCCTGGCACTCGCTCGATAACCTGACCGCACAGCTCGGCCGCGACAGCGGCGCCTTCCTGATCGCGCTGGTCGGCGACGAGATCATCGCGACATCGTCGGCCCGGCTCGAGCCGGATCGCGCCGCACTGCTGACGCGGCTTTACGTGCTGCCGCAATATCAGGGCGTCGGCGTCGGTCGGACCCTGTTGCAGGTGACGCTGGCCTGTTTTCCGCAGGCTCCGGTGGCGCGACTGGAAGTCGAGAGCCAGAACGAGCCGGCGATCGTCTTCTACGAGCGCATGGGCTTCTTCCTGCAGCGCCAGGCCCGCTTCGACGGGCGCGACGACACGCCCAACACATTGCTGATGGCCAAGCGGCTTTTCGCCGAATGAGCCCGCCCCGATAGCCGCCGGAAAGGCAGACCATGAGCCGCGACCGCGTCACCGAAACTGAGATCACGATCCGTGAGGCGGTTCTCGACGATGTGCCGCGCGTCGCCAGTCTGATCATGCAGGGTGCGGCGCGTCAGGCGAAAACGGCTGACGAGATCGCGACCGAGGTCGTCCATCCTGCTTATCGCGAGGCCTTCGCCGAGATCGCTGCGAGCCCGCACAACGCGCTCTTCGTCGCCGAGCGGAGCGGCGTGGTGGTCGGCACCTATCAGCTTACCCTGATCCCCGGTCTCGCCGCGCGCGGTCGCAAGCGCGGCAAGGTCGAGAGCGTCCACGTCGCGCCGGAGTGCCGGGGGCTGGGCATCGGCGGCGTCATGATGCGCCACGCGGTCGCGGTCGCCAAAGCCAGAGGGGTCGGCCTGCTCGAACTGACCTCCGACAAGGCGCGCACGGACGCGCATCGCTTTTATGTCAATCTCGGCTTTGCGCAGAGCCATGAGGGTTTCAAGCTTTCGCTCGATGGCTGAAAGCACGCGCCTTCACGACATGGCGAGCCGGCTCGGGAAGCAGCCCGGCGCTCTTTCGGGCGGGGCCGGGGCCGCCTACACCTGCCGCCACAGTCCACCGGCGACAGGATGCACACCATGCCCGCGACCCAAACCAAGCCGATCGAGCTTTACTACTGGCCGACGCCAAACGGCTGGAAGATCTCGATCATGCTGGAGGAGTGCGGGCTGCCCTACACCATGATTCCGGTGAACATCGGCAAGGGCGAGCAGTTCAAGCCGGAATTCCTGGCGATTTCGCCCAACAACCGCATGCCCGCGATCGTCGATCCCGAGGGTCCCGACGGCGAGTCGATCTCGGTCTTCGAATCCGGCGCGATCCTCCAGTATCTCGGCCGCAAGACCGGGACATTCTATCCAACGGACGAGCGCGGCCGGGTCGAGGTCGATGAGTGGCTGTTCTGGCAGATGGGCGGCTTTGGCCCGATGCTCGGCCAGACCCACCATTTCCGGCTCTATGCGCCAGAGCCCGTGCCCTATGCCATCGAGCGCTACACCAACGAGTCCAACCGGCTCTACGGCGTACTGAACAAGCGTCTGGCGGGCCGCGACTATATCTGCGGCGCGTATTCCATCGCCGACATGGCCTGCATCGGTTGGTCCAGGGGCTGGGAGCGCCAGGGCCAGGACATCAAGCAGTTCCCCCATGTCGAGCGCTGGCTTGCGACGATGGCGGCCCGCCCGGCGGTGCAGCGCGGGCTGGCGGTGGCGGCCGAACTGCGCTCGCCGCCAGCGCAGCGCACGCCCGAGGAACACGCGATCCTGTTTGGCCAGAAGGCGCGCTGAAACGTCGGATTGTCATGCCCGGGCTTAGCCCGGGCCGTCCGGCAGGCGATCCTCGGGTCAAGCCCGAGGATGACGTCACGTGTATGTCAGTTCGCCCGCGACCACTTCACCGAGCGGCAGATCAACCCGCCGAGCACGCAGCCCGAGGTCGTCAGCGTGTCGCCAGCCAGCGTCATCGTGCCCGAATAGGTCTTGCCGTCTTCCGGGTTGAAGGCGCTGCCGCTCCATTTGCCGGCTCCCGCCGGCTTCATGTCGTAGAAGATGCGCTGGCCGATTTTGGCCGGGCCGTCCGTTTCCTTGAGCCAGGCGAGCGTGCCGCACATCGCTTCGCCGCATTTGGCGAAGCGCACACGCGAGGCGCCGGTGTCGCGCAGCCAGGTGCCGGTGACATCCTGCGCCAGCACGGGCGCGGTCGCCGCCAGGGCCAGGCCGACGCCCGATAGCGCGGCCAAAAAGACCTTCGATCGCATTTGCATCTCAATCCTCCCTTGTCCGACCAGCTATGCTGCATGGTTCAGACATGAACCATATCGCGGAATGCGGCGGCTTCCAAGCTACCGCAGCGACAGCGACAGGACTTGCTTCTGCGAGCCAAGGTGAACGCACCGTCAACGCGTTCCCTTGCATTCGCTTCGTGAGTCTTTGAAAAGAAAACGTTTTTCGCCTCGCGACGATGAATCGATCGTTGATTTAACCAGGCGATTACATCTCGTAGAGCTTCGATTCATCTCGAATTTTAGCGCTGCCTTTAAGGCCTGCGGCCAAATCTCGTCCTCACAAGCCGGGGCCTTGGACGGGTGGCCGGCGATAACGAAACAAGAGGGTGGTTGTCATGGCACGCATGGAAATGAGCGCGATCCCGGCTTCGCTGGTGATCCCGACTGAAGCCTCCGCCGAGGCTTATTATGAACTCGGACTGATGTATGCGGTCGGCCGCAACCAGCCGGTCGATCTCGTCGCGGCCCAGAAATGGTTCAATGTCGCGATGGCCCGTGGCTGCAGCCGCGCCGCCGCTCACCGCCAGGAACTGGCACTCGAGATGACGCGCGATGAGGTCGCCGAAGCTCTTCGCGAGGCCCGCCGCTTCCTGACCCGCCACTGAGGTTCGCCTGAAAAGCCATCCGCCTTGTGGGGCGGGGAGGGTGCCGCTATAAGCGCGCCGAATTCCCCGAGATCCCCAAGGATATACCGATGGCTGTCCAGCGTACCTTTTCCATTCTCAAGCCCGACGCGACCAAGCGCAATCTCACCGGCGCGGTCAACGCGGTCATCGAGAAGGCGGGCCTGCGCATCGTCGCGCAGAAGCGCATCCAGATGACCAAGGCCCAGGCCGAGACCTTCTACGCGGTCCATTCGGCGCGGCCGTTCTTCGGCGAGCTCGTCGAGTTCATGACGTCGGGCCCCGTGGTCGTGCAGGTTCTCGAGGGCGAGAACGCCATCGCGACCTATCGCGAGGTGATGGGCGCCACCAACCCGGCCAATGCGGCCGAGGGTACGATCCGCAAGCTGTTCGCGCAGTCGGTCGGCGAGAACACCGCCCATGGCTCCGATGCGCCGGAAGCCGCCGTGATCGAGATCGCGCAGTTCTTCTCCGGCAACGAGATCGTCGGCTGAGTTTTCCCGGCCAGCGATCATGTCGCCGTTGTGAAGGCGGGCCGCTGCGGCCCGCCTTTTTGATTCACGCAGCCCGGTGGTCGTGCAGGCAATGGCCGTGGTCGGCCAGCGACTCGATCACGCGGCAATCCGCGACGCGGCCGTGCCGGCATTCGCCGATCATGCGCTGCAGTTCCGTGCGCAGCGATTCGAGCTGCGCGATCCGGCGCTCGACCTCGCCGAGATGCCGCTGCGCGATGCTGTCGGCCCGGTCGCAGGAGGCCTGCGGCTCGGCCGCCATCGCCAGCAATTCGCGGATGTCGTCCACCGCGAAGCCGAGATCGCGGGCATGCCGGATGAAGCGCAGCCGCTGGAGATGGGGCGGGCCGTAGCTGCGCCGGTTGCTATGCGTGCGGACGGGCGCGGGCAAGAGCCCGATCTCTTCGTAAAACCGGATCGTCGGAACCTTGACGCCCGTCACCTGCGACAGCGCCCCGATCGGAATCATCTCCACCGCACCGCTCCTTATCCTCTAGTCTCTGGAGGATATAATGCGCGTACGCCGGTGATGGAAGACTGCCGGCCTCGCGAGGGGGCGGCAGTCGTCGTCCGGGACCTCAGAAGCCGAGATCGAAGGCGTAGCTCGCCGAGATGCCGAGCGTGATCGAATCGCGCGAGCCGAACGTCTTCACGATCGGCGATTTCGCGGCATCCCCGACCAGATGCTTGTACTCGACATAGGTCGTGGTCGAGAGTCGTTCGGTCCAGTTGTAGGTCGCCTGCGCGAGCGCGCCGACCGAATGGACGCCGGCATTGTAGCGCTGCAGCAGGCCGCCCGTTCCAGCCGTGCCGGGATAGGTTCCGAAATAGGTCCGCAGATAGTCGGCCCCGACAATGCTCATGCGCGGGCCGGCGCCGAACGACCATTGTCCGACGCGCGCGATGGCATCGAGCTTGAAGTCGGCGACCAGCGCGTCATGGGCGATGAAGCCGCGGCGCAGGTCGACGCGGGCGCGCAGCCAGGATGTCGGGTAGAACTCGGCGAAACCGCCGGCTTCGATGCCAAATTTCGCTTCCGGCAGCCCGATCAGCGCCGGATTTGTGCTGGCCTTGCGCTCCCAGAGCAGGTTGCCGGAGAAGCCGACGCGCCAGCCCTTGCCGGAGAAGAATCCGATCGAGAGCGCGTCGTCCTCGGCCACCCACCAGGTGCTCTTTACGCCCCGGCCGAGCGAGATGATCGGGCGAGGCCGGAAGACGTAGTCGTTGGAGCCGACATAGTCGGGCTGGTAGCGCAGGCCCGCGCCCAAAGTCAGGTTCCAGTTCTGCGCGGATTCAGGCGAGGTCAGTGTCGTATAGTCGGGCGACTGTGCCTGTCCCGGGGACGACAGCATCAGGCAGGCGAACAGGGCAGAGACGAACGCAACGCAACGCATAGTCAAAACTCCGACGCCGGGGCGTCCTTCGGAACACGACATGGCGCAATCTGACTCGTTAGCGTTAATCCCCGGTTGACGCTGGCCGCTTGGCTTGCCGCTGTACACCGATGCTTGCGCGACATGGCGACGCGGCGTGGTCCGGCGCGGCCGCATTCGTTCCGACAATCTCGAATCCATGCCTGCGACGGGCTTCCGGATATCCCGATTTTACTCGTTCTGAACTTGGTCTAAGAAAGTCACATGACCGAGCTTCCGCGCATCCGCCACATGCCGTCCGTCTGCCCGCATGACTGCCCTTCGGCCTGTTCGCTGGAGGTCGAGGTCATCGACGGCAAGAGCATCGGCCGCGTGCGCGGCTCCAAGCGCCAGAGCTACACCGACGGCGTGATCTGCGCCAAGGTTGCGCGCTATTCCGAGCGCATCCACCATCCCGACCGACTGCTGTATCCGATGCGCCGGACCGGCCCGAAGGGCTCAGGGTCTTTCGAGCGCATCTCCTGGGACGAGGCGCTCGACGAGATCGCAAAACGTTTCCTCACCATCGAGGCGCAGCACGGCGCGCAGGCGGTCTGGCCCTATTACTATGCCGGCACGATGGGCCTTGTGATGCGCGACGGCATCAATCGGCTACGCCACGCCAAGGGCTATTCGGGCCAGTATTCGACGATCTGCACGACCATGGCCTGGACCGGCTTCATCGCCGGGACCGGACGTCTGGCGGGCCCCGATCCGCGCGAGATGGCCAAGTCCGACTGCGTCGTGATCTGGGGGACGAACGCCGTCCACACCCAGGTCAATGTGATGAACCACGCCATCAAGGCGCGGAAGGAACGCGGCGCGAAGATCGTCGCGATCGACATCTATCACAACGCGACGCTGGCGCAGGCCGATCTCGCTCTGGTGCTGCGGCCCGGCACCGATGCCGCGCTCGCCTGCGCCGTGATGCACATCCTCTTCCGCGACGGCCATGCCGACCGGGCCTATCTTGCCGCGCATACCGATGCACCCGGCGAGCTGGAGGACCACCTCGCGACGCGCACGCCGGAATGGGCCTCAGCCATCACCGGGCTTGCCGTCGCGCAGATCGAGGAATTCGCGGCGCTCGTCGGCACGCGCAAAAAGAGCTTCTTTCGTCTCGGCTACGGTTTCGCACGCCAGCGCAACGGATCGGTCTCGATGCATGCGGCGCTCTGCGTGCCGACCGTCACCGGCGCCTGGCAGTACGAGGGCGGCGGCGCCTTCCACAGCAACAGCGGCATCTACAAATGGCGCAAAAGCCTGATCGAGGGGCTCGACGCGATCGACCCCAAAGTGCGCCAGCTCGACCAGTCGCAGATCGGCCGCGTCCTGACCGGGGATGCCGAAGCGCTGCGGCAGGGCGGACCGGTCAAGGCGCTCTTCATCCAGAACACCAACCCGGTCTCGGTTGCGCCCGAGCAGGAACGGGTCAAGCAGGGCTTTGCCCGCGACGACCTCTTCATCGTCGTCCACGAGCAGTTCATGACCGAGACGGCGGCGATGGCCGATATCGTGCTGCCGGCGACGCAGTTCATGGAGCATGATGACCTCTATCAGGGCGGCGGCCACCAGCACATCATGTGGGGCGGCAAGCTGGTCGACGCGCCCGGCGAATGCCGCTCGAACCATGAGGTGATCTGCGCGCTGGCCGCGCGGTTGGGCGCGCAGCATCGCGGCTTCGCGATGACGCCGCGCGAGATCGTCGACTGGACCTTGCGCGAGAGCGGGCGCGGCACGCTCGAAGAGCTGATCGCCAACGACTTCCACGATGTGCAGCCGGAGTTTCGCACGGCGCATTATCTCGACGGTTTCGGCTATCGCGACGGCAAGTTCCGCTTCAAACCCGACTGGCCGAAGGTACCCAGCGCCAATGACGGGCCGATGGGTCCGTACCGGGACATGCCGGCGCTGCCCGACTACTGGGACGTGATCGAGCGCAGCGACGACGAGCATCCCTTCCGGCTGGCGACCAGCCCGGCGCGCAGCTTCCTGAACTCGACCTTCAACGAAACTCCGGGCTCGCTGAAGAAAGAGGGTAAGCCGACGCTGATGCTGCATCCCGACGATGCGGCGCGACTCGGCGTTGCGGCCGATGACGAGGTCGTCATCGGCAATCGGCGCGGCAGCGTGCATCTTCACGCCGTCATTTTTGACGGCGTCGTGCCCGGCGTCGCCATCGCCGAATCGATCTGGCCCAATGCCGCCCACAGGCACGGCCGTGGCATCAACACGATCACGGGCGCTGACGCGGTCGCGCCTTTCGGCGGTGCGGCCTTTCACGACAACAAGGTCTGGATCAGGAAGGCGTGACGTAAGGCCTTGCGGCCTTTCATGCTCTTGACGTTTGACCGCCGCTGTGAACCATCGCGCCCATGCGCTGGCGGCATGAATCATAGCCGTGACGCGAGGTTTTCACGAGGCTGACGGGATCATGACGATGCGGCGGATGGGTGCGGCTTTTCTGGCCTGCGGATTTTCTGTGCTGATGGCGACGGCTGTCATCGCCGCGAGCGGCAAGGCCGCGCTGCCCCCGCCGGATCCGACGGCGAAGAACCTGACGCCCTATATGATCCAGCTCAGGGCCTTCGACGCCTGCCTGCATACGCAGTCGCAGCTGATGCAGACGACCCGCGAGGCGGTTCATACGCCCTGCAGCTGCTATGCCAAGGGCACGGTCAACGCCATGACCAAGGACGAGCTCCAGGCCTTCCGCGACACCGGCTATTTCAACGACTCGGCCCGTGAAAAGGGGCTTGGTTTCGTCGATACCTGCAAGCTCAAGCGGCCGGTCTGAGCGCTTCTGTCTCGGGAAAGAAGCGCGCCTTGATCCGCGCCGCATAGGCGGTGAGATTGGGGTGCCCTTCGATGACGCCGCGCACCGGCGATTCGAACAGCGGACACAAGCCGGCCATCAGGAACGCGCCGAGCGCCGCGTCGCTGCCGCAGGGCGTGTCGCCGCCCAGATAAGGCCTGTCGCCGAGGATCGCGGCGATGGCTGAGAAGGCGCGCTGCGCCAGCACCAGCTTCTCGGCATCGCTGTGGCGGCCCATGCCATGGCCCTGCAGATTGCGCCTGACCTTGCGCTTGACCAGTCCGACGATGACCGGCCGCAGCGGCGCGGGCACCGCCTTGAAGAAATGCGCGGGACCACGGGTAAAGTTCGCATCATCCATCCAGCGCTCGTGCACGACGATCCAGTAGAGCTGGTCTTCCAGCATTTTTTCGACCGCCCAGGCGACGCCGCTCTGCTCAGGCGTCAGGCCCTTGTCGAAATCGATGCCGTGTTTCGCCTCGAGGTGGAAACGGATGAAGCTCGAATCGGGGATGGTCTCGCCATCGTCGATGAGCATCGGCAGCTTGCCTTTGGGCGCGCGCCTGAGATTGCCGTTGCGCCGTTCATAGGGCAGACCGGAAAGCTGCATCAGGATATCCGCCTTGGTGCAGAACGGGCTTGGATCGGGGAGGCCGAACGCCGGCCCAAACGCGTACAACGTCATCATTGCGGATTTCCCCTCTTCGCCGGCATTTCTGACGATGCCCGATCCTGCTGCCACGCTGCTGACAGGTTCCGTCAGCAGCGCTAGAGCATGATGGCCTGATAAAAGCCGATTGGGAAACCACGACATGCAGCGCGCCGAACGATTGCTCGACCTGATCCAGGGCTTGCGCCGCCGCCGGCGGCCGGTGACAGCCGACACGCTGGCGGCCGAGCTCAACGTCTCCGTCCGCACGGTCTATCGCGACATCGCTGCCCTGATGCGGCAGGGCGTACCCGTCAGGGGCGAGGCCGGCATCGGCTATGTGCTGGATGCCGGCTTCGACCTGCCGCCGCTGATGCTGTCGCCTGACGAGATCGAGGCCGTGCTGGTCGGCATGCGCTGGCTGACCGAGCGGGCCGATTCGGCGCTGGCGCGCGCCGCCGAGGACGTCGTCAGCAAGGTCGCGGCCGTTCTGCCGACGCATCTGCGGCCGATCCTGCTCGACGGTGCGCTGTTTGCGCCGAGCTATGGCGCCGAGATGCAGGTCGACCAGGTCGACGTCGCGGGCGTGCGCACCGCGATCCGCCAGGGCCGCAAGCTCGAGGTCGGGTATCGCGACGAGGCCGGCCGGGAATCGCAGCGCATGATCTGGCCGATCGGGATGACGTTCTACGAGCGTGTCCGCATCGTCATCGCATGGTGCGAGCTGCGCGAGGCCTTCCGCCATTTCCGGACCGACCGCATCACCGGCCTCGTCCTGCGCGAGGAGCGCTATCCGGCCCGCCGCGCCGAACTGTTCCGGCGCTGGCAGAAGGAGGAGGAGATGAGGGCGGCCGAGCGCAGCTGCGCTTACGAGCCCGGCGCTCAGCCGCGCAGCAGCACGCCGTCGACCAGCGTGGCGCGGCCCGAGGCGACCTCGGCCAGCGCCACCGGATAGAGCATGTGCTCCTGCTCGAGCACGCGCGCGGCGAGGCTCTCCTCGTCGTCATCGGGCAGCACTGGCACCCTGGCCTGCGCGATCACCGGGCCGGCGTCGAGTTCCGGCACGACGAAATGAGCGCTGCAGCCATGCTCGGCGACGCCGGTCGCCAGCGCCTGCCGATGCGTATGCGTGCCTTTGAACAATGGCAGCAGGGACGGATGGATGTTGATCATCCGCCCTTCCCAGCGCCGCACGAACCATGGCGTCAGGATGCGCATGAAGCCGGCGAGCACGATCAGCTCGATCTGATTGATGCGCAGGATATCGTCCATCGCCCGCTCGAAGGCTTCGCGATCCTTGTTGAAGGCGCGGTGGTCGACGATGGCGGTCGCGATGCCGAAGGATTTGGCGCGCTCGATCCCGCCGGCGTCGGGCTTGTTGGCGAGCACCAGCGCGATCTCGGCCGGATAGCCCTCGGCGCGCGCCGCCTCGATCAGCGACATCATGTTGGAGCCGCGGCCCGAGATCAGCACCGCCGTCCGCTTGCGGGCGGGCAGGAGGCTCGTCGCGGGAGTGCTCACAGGGCGAGCTTGCCGCGATAGCTGACCGCGTCGGCGCCGGCCGCCAGCGCGACGACCTCGCCGAGCCGGACCGGCGCCTCGCCCGCCGCCTTCAACGAAGCTTCCGCCTCGTCCGCCTTGGCGGCGTCGGCGGCGACGATCATGCCGATGCCGCAGTTGAAGGTGCGCAGCATCTCGCGCTCGACGACGCCGCCCGTCTTCGCCAGCCAGCCGAACACGGGCGGCACGGGGATGGCCGAAAGGTCGAGCGCGACGCCGAGCCCCTCGGGCAGCACGCGCGGAATATTGTCGGGGAAGCCGCCCCCGGTGATATGGGCCAGCGCCTTGATGGCGTCAGTCGCCTTCAGCGCCCGCAGGAGCGGCTTCACATAGATCCGCGTCGGGATCAGCAGCGCCTCGGCAAGGCTCATGCCGGGCGCGAACGGGGCAGGCGCATCCCAGCCCAGCCCCGACATCGCGACGATGCGCCGGACCAGCGAATAGCCGTTGGAATGTACGCCGGAGGAGGGCAGGCCGAAGACGATGTCGCCCGGTGCAAGGTCGGCGCGCGGCAGGAGTGAGCCGCGTTCGGCCGCGCCGACGGCGAAGCCCGCCAGATCATAGTCCTTCTCGGCATAGAGGCCGGGCATCTCGGCCGTCTCGCCGCCGATCAGCGCGCAGCCGGCCTGCCGGCAGCCATCGGCAATGCCGCGCACGATCTCGACGCCGACCTTCGGGTCGAGCTTGCCCGTGGCGTAGTAGTCGAGGAAGAGCAGCGGCTCGGCACCCTGCACGATCAGGTCGTTGACGCACATCGCCACGAGATCGATCCCGATCGTCGAATGCAGCCCGCTCTCGATCGCGATCTTGACCTTGGTGCCGACGCCGTCATTGGCCGCGACCAGGATCGGATCGCTGAACCCCGCCGCCCTGAGGTCGAAAAGTCCGCCGAAGCCGCCGATCTCGGCGTCCGCGCCGGGCCGCCGCGTGGCGCGCACCAGGGGCTTGATCTGATCGACCATGGCGTTGCCGGCGTCGATGTCGACGCCCGCCTGCGCGTAGGTCAATCCGTTGGCGCCGGGCTTGGTCATGATGAGGGCCTTGTCTGTCGGTTCGGGCGAGCGATAGGCAAGCGCGCCGCGCCTTGCAAGCCGGTACGGCGCTTTCGGCCTTGCCGATCCACCGCTTCGGGCTCTAGTCAATTCTACTCGCCGCGGATTCACGCCTTTCATGACGCTTCCCAACCTGATCACCATCGGCCGGTTGATCCTCGTGCCGCTCGTGATCGTGATGATCGTCAATGCGCGCTGGCAGGCGGCCTTTATCGTCTTCGTGGCGGCGGGCGTTTCGGATGCGGTCGACGGCTTTATCGCCAAGCGCTTCGACATGGCCAGCGAACTCGGCGCCTATCTCGATCCTGTCGCCGACAAGGCGCTGATCGTCTCGATCTACATTACTCTGGCCATGGTCGGCGCGATCCCGTCCTGGCTCGTCATCCTCGTCGTCTCGCGCGACATCATGATCGTCTCGGCGGTGATCCTGTCCTGGGTCATGGAGAACCCGGTCGAGATCGCCCCCTTCGTCGTCAGCAAGCTCAATACGGCGGCCCAGATCGCGCTTGCGGCCCTGGTGCTCGGCTCGAAAGCCTTCGGTGTGGACCCCGGCCCGGCGATGCAGCTCGGCCAGTTGCTGGTCGCGCTGTTGACGATCGGCTCGATGACCGCCTACCTCGCCTTCTGGCTGCGCCACATGGCGGCCTGACGCCGTTCATCCCGGCCGCGCTCTTGGAACCGCAGCCGTGGTCGCCCATTTTGTGGTGTGTGCGCGCGAGTTGCGAGAGGCTTAGGGATCGAATGACACTGCAACGCCAAATCGGCTTCTGGCTGGTCTCGTCGATCGTTTTCGTTCTGCTTCTCGTCCTGCTCCGTGACATCCTGCTGCCCTTCATCGCGGCGCTGGCGCTGGCCTATCTGCTCGATCCGCTGGCGGACCGGCTGGAGCGCATGGGCATGGGGCGATTGGCGGCGACGATTGTGATTCTCGTCGTCTTCCTGTTCGTCTTCGTGCTGGCGCTGGTATTGCTGGTGCCGTTGCTCGGCCAGCAGCTTGCCGGGCTGGTCGAGCGCCTGCCTGGCGACGCGGCCAAGCTGCAGGCGCTGGTGATGGAGCGCGGCGCGCCCTGGCTGGAGAGGCTCGGCGGCGCCAAGCTCGCCACCGAGGCGCAGAGTTCGCTCGGAAACCTCGTCGGCGAGGGCACCAAATGGGCCGGCAGCGTGCTGCAATCGCTCTGGACCGGCGGCACCGCGATCATCGGCGTGTTCTCGCTGCTGGTGCTGACTCCGGTCATCGCCTTCTATCTGCTGGTCGACTGGGACCGCATGGTCGCGACCGTCGATGGCTGGCTGCCGCTCGACCACCGCGAAACGATTCGCGGGCTGCTGCACGAGATGGATGTCGCCATCGCCGGCTTCCTGCGCGGCCAGGCGCTGGTCTGCCTGCTGCTTGGCGGCTTCTATGCGATCGGGTTGAGCCTGCTCGGCGTCAATTTCGGCGCGCTGATCGGCATCATCTCCGGCTTTCTGTCCTTCATCCCCTATGTCGGCTCGCTGACCGGTCTCGTCCTTTCGGTCGGGGTCGCGATCGTGCAGTTCTGGCCGGACTGGACCTGGCCGCTGGCGACGCTCGGCGTTTTCGCCGCCGGGCAGTTCCTCGAGGGCAACATCTTTCAGCCGAAATTCGTCGGCGATTCGATCGGCGTTCATCCGGTCTGGCTGATGTTCGCGCTGCTTGCCTTCGGCACGCTGTTCGGCTTCGTCGGCCTGCTGATCGCGGTGCCGATGGCCGCCGTCATCGGCGTGCTCTGCCGCTTTGCGCTCAGGCAATATCTTGCCAGCAACATCTATCACGGCGGCGATGCGGTGAAGGCTGCACAGATGCGCGCCCGCACCGACGTCGATGGCTGAGCCGGCATGAGCGAGACGCCGACCCGCCCGCGCCAGCTTGCTTTCGATTTGCCGGTCGACAGCCGCCACGGCGTCGAGGATTTCCTGATCGGTCCGTCCAACGAAGTTGCCTATGGTCTCGTCGAGGCCTGGCCGGCCTGGCCCGAGGCTTGGCTGCGGCTGATCGGAGCCGAGGGTGCGGGGAAAACCCATCTCGCCGCGATCTGGGCGAAATCAGCCCACGCCTGGACCGTTCCTGTGGCCGAGGTGACGGAAAGCAGCGTGCCGCATCTGGTCTCGGGCGGCGCGCTCGTCATCGAGGACTGCGATGGCGGCGTTCGCGACGAGCCGGCGCTGTTTCACCTGATGAACGCCATGAAGGCCAAGCGCGGCTTCGTGCTGCTGACCGCGAGAACCGCACCCGATTTCTGGGGCGTCGCGGTGCCCGATCTGCTGTCGCGGCTGCGGCTGGCGCCTCACGCCACGATCGAGCCCCCCGATGACGGCCTGCTGCGCGCCGTGCTGGTCAAGCTCTTCATCGACAGGCAACTCATCGTCGACGCCGGCATCATCGAAATGCTGGCGCAGCGCATGGAGCGCTCGTTTGCGGCCGCGCGCGCGCTGGTCGATCTCCTCGACCGGCTGTCGCTGGAGCGCGGCCGACGCGTCACCCGCCCGCTGGCCGCCGAGGCTCTCGCCGGACTCTTCCCGGAGAGCTGATCAGGCGCGGTCGGGCGTCGGACCGCTGGTCGGCTGCGCGACGAGGCGAGCGTGCATCGCCTCGATAAGAAGCTCATGCGCTCGCGCCGCGATCGCATCGAGCGACGGCGTCTTGACAAACATCGCGGCAGCCGTCTCCGCCAGCTCCTCGCGGCTTGGCAGCACCGGAAGATGCAGTTGCGCCAGTGCGTCATGCGCCTGCTGCTGCATCTCGGCCAGACGGTCGCCGGCGCGATGCTGCAGATCGGCCAGCGCGAGGCGCAGATCCGCCAGCGTCATCGTCGGCAGGTGCAGGTCCGACAGGCTCGGCGTCGCCGCATAGGCTTCCCGGAAGGCGGCGAGCGCGCGTTCCAGCGGCACGGAAGCGGCCAGCCGCTCGGCCGAGCGCTCGATCACGCGCGGCGGCAGCGCCTGCGAGCGATCGATGATCGCCTGCGGCGGCGATTTCAGCTCCCAGACCAGCCCGAGCTTCGACAGGCCCAGGATCAGATACCAGGTCGGATCCCACTGCCACCAGCGGAAGCCTTGGCGGACGCTGTACTGATAAGCATGATGGTTGTTGTGCCAGCCTTCGCCCATGGTGATGATCGCGAGCCACCAGTTGTTGCGGCTCTCGTCGCCGGTGACATAGTCCTTGTCGCCATGCACATGCGCCAGGGAGTTGATGCAGAAGGTCCCGTGATAGACCGCCACCGTCGACCAGAAGAAGCCGACGAACAGCCCGGCCCAGCCATCGATGGCAAAGCAGAGCAGCGCCAGCAGGATGGCGGGCGCGATCTCGAATCGATGCAGCAGCCGCAGCTCCGGGAACTTCGTCAGGTCGGTGATGGTTGAGCTGTCGAAGCGGTTGTGCTGCCGCGAAAAGATCCAGCCGAGATGGGAATAGGCGAAAGAGGTGTGCACCGGCGAATGCACGTCGTGTTCGGTGTCGGCATGACGATGATGATGCCGGTGCTTCGAGGCCCACCACAGCACGCTCTTCTGCGCCGTCGACTGCGCCAGCAAGGCCAGCACGAGCTGGAAGAAGCGGCTGGTCTTGTAGGTCCGGTGCGAGAAATAGCGGTGATAGCCGCCGGTGACCGCAAACATCCGCAGCCAGTAGAGCCCGATCGCCAGCCAGACTGAGGTCCAGGTGACGCCGCTCCAGAGCGCGCCGAGGCAGGCGACGTGCGCCAGCACGAACGGAACCGCCGAGGGGTAGACGATGTCGCCGTCGTCATGATGGGGCGTGCTGTCGGTCAAGAATGCCTCGGTCGCTTCGGTTGGCCGGGTGACATGTAATCAGTCGGACCGATTCACGCATCGGCCATGTCTAGGAAACAGGACGCGCTATTGCTCCGCAAGGGGGCCGCTTGCCGCATGCGCCGATACTGCTCCGGTTTTATGAATCCGTCTCGCCCGTCATCGAACCGTCACGCTAGGATGGCTTCAAGACCAACAAGAAGGAGACCGATGTGTCCAAACCAGCGAGCGGGACGAAAGCCAGACTCATGAATATGGAGCCATCGGAGATCAAGGCGGCCGAGCCCGCTCCCGCCAGCGAAGCGCAGAACCTGCGCGAATCGCCCTTGCGCTTCATGAACCGCGAATTGTCCTGGCTGCAGTTCAACCGGCGCGTCATGGAAGAAGCCTCCAACCGCAATCATCCGCTGCTGGAGCAGCTGCGCTTCCTGTCGATCTCGGCGGCCAATCTCGACGAGTTCTTCATGGTCCGCGTGTCGGGCCTGCGCGAGCAGCTCAAGGCCGGCGTCGTCACCAAGAGCCAGGACGGTCTGAACCCGGCCGAGCAGCTGGCCGAACTCGGCAAGGCGGTCGTGGCCCTGACCAACGACCAGCAGGCCCGTTGGGTCGGGCTCAAGGGCGATCTGCACGAGAACCGCATCCACCTGCTCGATCCTGCCGAAATCGGCCCTCAGGAACGCCTCTGGCTCGAGGATTACTTCCTGCATTATGTCTTCCCGGTGCTGACGCCGCTGGCGATCGACCCGGCGCACCCGTTCCCCTTCATTCCCAATCTCGGCTTCACCCTGGCCTTGGCGCTTGAGCGCATCAGCGACGGGCGCCAGCTCGACGCGCTCATTCGCGTGCCGATCAAGATGGACCGCTTCATCGAGCTGCCCGATCTGGCGCGCGAGGGGCTGCATCGCTTCATCACGCTCGAGGACACGGTCTCGCTGTTCATCGCCAAACTCTTCCCGGGGTATGACGTGAAGGGCACCGGCTCCTTCCGCGTCATCCGCGACTCCGACCTCGACATCGAGGAGGAGGCCGAGGATCTGGTGCGCGTCTTCGAGACAATGCTGAAACAGCGTCGGCGCGGCGTCGTGATCCGGCTCGAGGTCAGCGTCGGCATGCCCGTGCATCTGCGCCGCATGATCGTGCGCGAACTCAAGGTCGACGCCGACGAGATCGTCGATGTCGCCGGCATGATCGGCCTCAACGAGTTGTCGCAGCTCGTCGGCGTCGATCGCCCGGACCTGAAGTTCAAGCCCTACAACGCCCGTTTTCCCGAGCGCATCCGCGAGCACGGCGGCGATTGCTTCGCCGCCATCCGCCAGAAGGACCTGATCGTCCATCACCCCTATGAGAGCTTCGACGTCGTCGTGCAGTTCCTGCAGCAGGCAGCGCGCGATCCCGCCGTCGTGGCGATCAAGCAGACGCTCTACCGGACCTCGTCGAACTCGCCGATCGTCTCGGCGCTCGCCGAAGCCGCCGAGGCCGGCAAATCGGTGACGGCGTTGGTCGAGCTCAAGGCGCGCTTCGACGAAGAGGCCAATATCCGCTGGGCCAAGGATCTGGAGCGCGCCGGCGTGCAGGTCGTCTACGGCTTTATCGAGCTCAAGACCCACGCCAAGCTTTCGATGGTGGTGCGCCGCGAGGCCGGCCAGCTCGTCAGCTACTGCCATATCGCGACGGGCAACTACCACCCGATCACGGCGCGCATCTATACCGACGTGTCTTTCTTCACCGCCGATCCGGTGATGTCGCAGGATGTCGCGCGCATCTTCAATTTCATCACCGGCTATGCCGAACCGGCCGAGCTGGAGAAGATGTCGGTCTCGCCGGTCGGCCTGAAGCCGCGCCTGCTCGCCGACATCGCCGAGGAGATCGCGCACGTCAAAGCCGGTCGCAAGGGCGCGATCTGGGGCAAGTGCAATTCGCTCGTCGACCCCGAGATCATCGACGCGCTCTATGATGCGAGCCAGGCCGGCGTCGAGATCGACTTCGTCGTGCGCGGCATCTGCTGCCTCAGGCCTGGCGTGAAGGGCCTGTCCGAGAACATCCGCGTCAAGTCGATCGTCGGGCGCTTCCTCGAACACACCCGCATCTACGCCTTTGGCGCCGGCCACGGCCTGCCCTCGGTCAAGGCCAAGCTCTACATCTCCTCGGCCGATCTGATGCCGCGCAATCTCGACCGCCGTGTGGAGGCGCTGACCCCGATCCTGAACGCGACGGTGCACCAGCAACTGCTCGAACAGATCATGCTGGCGAACTTTCTCGACAACGAACAGAGCTGGACGATCTTGCCCGATGGTGGATCGCAACGCATTGTCCCGGCGCCGGGCGACGAGTCGTTCAACGCCCACAAATATTTCATGACCAATCCGAGTTTGTCCGGACGTGGAAAATCGCTCTCCAATTCCAGCCCTCGCAGCCTTCCCAAACGGGCGGGCAAGAAAGGCTGACGCTGCGCCGGTGTTCGTGCCCGGGCGGTTGAGCCTGGGCGAGACCATCGCGATCGTCGACATCGGCTCCAACTCGGTGCGTCTCGTGGTCTACGAGATGCTGGCGCGCGCCCCGGCGCAGGTCTTCAACGAGAAGGAGATGGCAGGCCTCGGCCGTCAGGTCGCGACCACCGGCCGGCTCGCCGAGGACACCATGGCCAGAGCGCTCGAGGCGCTGCTGCGTTTCCGCATCCTGTGCGAGGCGATGCAGGTCGGCGCGATCCGCGTCATCGCCACGGCCGCCGCGCGCGAGGCCGCCAATGGCCCGGCTTTTCTGGCGAAGGCCGAAGACGCCATCGGCCAGCCCATCGAACTGATTTCGGGCGGGCGCGAAGCCTACCTCTCGGGGCTGGGCGTGATTTCCGGTATCGATTCACCCCACGGCGTCGTCGGCGATCTCGGCGGCGGCTCGCTCGAACTGATCTCGGTTGATGGCGACAGGGTGGGCGAGGGCATCAGCCTTCCCATTGGCGGGCTCGCGCTGATGGACCGCGCCAAGGGCCAGCTCAAGCTCGCCGAGAAGATCGTCCGCGATCAGCTCGACCATCACCCGCAGATCGCGGCGATGCGCGGCAAGGATTTCTTCGCCGTCGGCGGCACCTGGCGCGCACTGGCGACCCTGCACCAGCGCCAGTCCGGCTATCCGCTCAACGTCATGCACGGCTACACGGTGCCCGCGCGCGACGTCGCCGATTTCGCCCGGCTGGTCGAGCGAGCCGACGGGGCTGTGCTGGAGGCGATCGACGCCGTCTCCTCGGCGCGGCGTCCGCTCCTCGCCTATGGCGCGCTGGTGCTCGACCTGCTGATCAAGCGCGGCCGGCCGCGCGCGGTGGTGATCTCGGCCAATGGCGTGCGCGAGGGCCTGCTGCACGACATGCTGCCCGAGCATGAGCGCCGGGTCGATCCGCTGCTGCGCGGCGCGCAGGACTACAACCAGCTGCGCGCCCGCGAGCCGCGCCATGGCGCCGACCTGATCGCCTGGGTGGAGCGGCTGCTCTCCAGCGCCGGCCTGCCGGAGGAGCCCGGCGGGCGACGCCTGCAGGATGCAGCCTGCCTGCTCTCCGATATCGGCTGGCGCGCCCATCCCGACTATCGCGGCGAGCAGAGCCTCAACGTCATCGCGCACGCGGCCTTCAGCGGCGTCGACCATGTCGGCCGCGCTTTCCTCTCGCTGGTGGTGTTCCACCGCTATGCCGGGGCCAAGGGCGCATCGCCTGCGGCCGATGGCCTGCGGCGTCTGCTCGAACCGCGTCTGCTGGAGCGTGCGCAACTGCTGGCGGCCGCGTTCCGGGTCGCTTATCTGCTGTCGGCCGGCATGCCCGGCATTCTGCCCCGAGCGACGTTGACCTGCATCGACAGCCGGCTCGTGCTGCGGCTTGATGACGGGCTGCACGCTTTGTCGAGCGAACGCGTCACGGGCCGCCTCAAGCAGCTTGCGAAGCTGCTCGGCCGCGAGCACGAGATCAGGCTGGGTTGATCAGCCGACCGAAACCCGGCCTCTGACGATCCGCAGGCTCAGAGCGCCGTTCTTGAGCGCGATCGCCTTGTCGCCGAACACCTCGCGCCGCCAGCCCTTGAGCGCGGGCACGTCGGCCTCGTCGTCGAAAGCGATCGCCTCCAGATCGTCGGAGGACGCGATGATCTTGGGCGCGACGCGTTCCGCGTCGGCGACGGCCTTGAGCAGCACCTTGAGCAGATCGAGCACCGCGCCATTGGCGGCACGGCCGCGTTCGCGCTCAAGCCGCGGCAGCGTCTTGGGATCGAGCGCCAGCCCGCGCGCGATCGCGGCCAGCACTTCGCCGCCCGCCCGCGAGCGCTCGAAGCCGTTGGGGACCGAACGCAGTTCCGCCAGCGCCTCGACCGAGACCGGTCCGCGCTGGACGATGTCCATCATCGCATCGTCCTTGAGCACGCGCTGGCGCGGCACGTCGCGCGTCTGCGCCTCGCGCTCGCGCCAGGCGGCGACCTCCATCAGCAGTGCCAGCTCCTTTGGCTTGCGGATGCGGCCTTTCAAGCGCATCCACGCGTTCTCGGGCTTGACCTCGTAGGTGCCGGGCGAATTCAGCACCGCCATTTCCTCGGCGACCCAGGCTTCGCGGCCGCTCGCCTTGATGTCCGCGTCGAGCGCCAGATAGATGTCGCGCAGATGCGTGACGTCCGCCTCGGCATAGGTCAACTGCGCCTCGTTGAGCGGGCGGCGCGACCAGTCGGTGAAGCGCGAGGACTTGTCGATGCGCGCCTTGGCGAGATCGTTGGCGAGCTGCTCGTAGCCGACGCTGTCACCATAACCGCAGACCATGGCGGCGACCTGCGTGTCGAACAGCGGCGTCGGCAGCAGCCGTCCCAGCATCCAGACGATCTCCAGATCCTGCCTCGCGGCATGGAAGACCTTGACCACGGCCTCGTCGGCCATCAGCGCGAAGAACGGCATCAGGTCGAGATCGGGCGCGAGCGGATCGACCATCACCGCCTCGTCGGGGGAGGCGAGCTGGATCAGGCAGAGTTTGGGATAATAGGTCGTCTCCCGCAGGAACTCGGTGTCGACCGTGACGAAGGGATGCGTGGCCAGCCGCGCGCAGGCGTCGGCGAGGTCGCTGGTGGTTGTGATGAGGCTCATGAGGGCGGCTCTTAGCAGACACAGTAGCGCCATGTCGCGGGCGTTCTTGACAATCCGCGTTGCGGCGTGTGCTTACCGCGCAAACGGTCCGTGCAACTGCTGCAGCCGGCCGCGACATCCTGAAGAGACCAAGCCCCGTGACCCTCCACCGTTATCGTTCCCACACCTGCGGCGCCCTTCGCGACAGCGATATCGGCTCGCAGGTCCGCATCTCCGGCTGGTGCCACCGCATCCGCGACCATGGCGGCGTGCTCTTCATCGATTTGCGCGACCATTACGGTATGACCCAGGTCGTGATCGACCCGGATTCGCCGGCTTTCGCCGATGCCGAGAAGGTGCGTTCGGAGTGGGTCGTCCGCATCGACGGCAAGGTCAAGGCGCGCCTTGCCGGCACCGAGAACGCCAATCTGGCGACTGGCGCTGTCGAGGTCTTCGCGACGGCCATGGAAGTGCTCGGCCCCTCGGGCGAACTGCCCGTGCCGGTCTTCGGCGATCTCGAATACCCCGAGGACACGCGGTTGAAATACCGCTTCCTCGATCTGCGTCGCGAAAAACTGCACAACAACATCATGCTGCGCGGCAAGGTCATCGACTCGCTGCGCACCCGCATGAAGAACGGTGGTTTCAACGAGTTCCAGACGCCGATCCTGACGGCCTCCAGCCCAGAAGGCGCGCGCGACTTCCTGGTGCCGAGCCGCCTGCATCCCGGCAAGTTCTACGCGCTGCCGCAGGCGCCCCAGCAGTACAAGCAACTCCTGATGATGGCCGGGTTCGACCGCTACTTCCAGATCGCGCCCTGCTTTCGCGACGAGGACCCACGCGCCGATCGCCTGCCGGGCGAGTTCTACCAGCTCGACGTCGAGATGAGCTTCGTCGAGCAGGAGGACGTCTTCGCCGCGATGGAGCCGGTGATCTCGGGCGTCTTCGAGGAGTTCGGCAACGGCAAGTCGGTCACGAAGAACTGGCCGCGCATCCCCTATGCCGAGTCGATCCGCAAATACGGCTCCGACAAGCCCGATCTGCGCAACCCGCTCGTGATGCAGGACGTCTCCGAGCATTTCCGCGGCTCGGGCTTCAAGGTGTTCTCCCGCATCCTCGATGACGAAAAGAACCGTGTCTGGGCGATTCCAGGCCCGAAAGGCGGCTCGCGCGCTTTCTGCGACCGGATGAACAGCTGGGCGCAGGGCGAAGGCCAGCCGGGGCTTGGCTATCTTATCGTAGGCCCGGAATTGGAGCTAACCGACGACGCTTTCACTAACAGCGGGATCGCGATTGGAACTGGCGAGCAGTGGGCGGTCGAAGGAAGGGCCTTTGTTTGCAAAGGCCCGATTGCCAACAATGTCGGCGTTGTTCGAGCTGATCGCATCGTTCGCCAACTTGGCCTCAAAGAGGGCGACGCCTGCTTCTTCGCCGCTGGCAACCCCGACAAATTCTACAAATTCGCCGGCAACGCCCGCAACAAGGTCGGTTCCGAACTCGGGCTGATCGACGAGAACGCGTTTGCCTTCGCCTGGATCGTCGATTTTCCGATGTACGAGTACAACGAGGACGACAAGCGGGTCGATTTCTCGCACAACCCGTTCTCGATGCCCCAGGGCGGTCTCGACTCGCTGAAGAACGACGATCCGCTGTCGATCAAGGCGTTCCAGTACGACATCGCCTGCAACGGCTATGAGCTTGCCTCCGGCGGCATCCGCAACCACCGCCCCGAGGCGATGGTGAAGGCCTTCGAGATCGCGGGCTATGGCGAGGAAACAGTGATCGAGCGTTTCGGCGGCATGTATCGCGCCTTCCAGTACGGCGCGCCGCCCCATGGCGGCATGGCGGCGGGCGTCGACCGCATCATCATGCTGCTGGCGGGCGCGACGAACCTGCGCGAGGTTGCGCTGTTCCCGATGAACCAGCAGGCCGTCGATCTTCTGATGGGCGCGCCGTCCGAAGCCTCTCCCAAGCAGCTTCGCGAGGCGCATCTGCGCGTCAACCTGCCAGACAAGAACGGCTGACCGACAATGACGCGCTCGATCGTCGCGACGCCGCTCGCGCTCGCCTGCCTGCTGGCTCTGCCACTCGGGGCCTGCGTCTCCGGCCCAGCCAACCCGACAGCGGGGAGGGCATCCGAACTGGCGAGCCTGGTCTCCCGCTCCATCGCGTGCCGGGCAGGCGCGCCCCGCCGCGACACGCTCGACCGCTTCCTCGCGGCCGAAGCCCAGCGCGGCGCGACGCCTGACCATCTCGCCAGCGCGCGCTCGACCTACATCACCGTCTCCGAAGCCGAGACGATCAATCAGGATATCCGCCCGCAGGCCTGCTCGCCGCAGGAGCGCACCACGCTGCGCGAGGGAATGGCGCGGGTCCGGGCCGGCAATTTCGGCGCGCTCTGACGAAGACCAGCCGGCATGCGCTTCGCCAGACCTGCCGTCGCCGCCCTGTCCCTGCTTGGACTCGCTGCATGCACGACGGTTGCAGCTCTGCCGGGCACACCGGAATTCGCGGCGGCCCAGGTCTCGCGCGGTTATGATTGCGGCCTGCGCGTCGAGCGCGGCCGCGTACTGGCGAAGCTGCCCTCCGACGAGCGTCAGCGCTTCCTCGCCGCCTCCTCGCGTTTCGCCGTGAAGGCCTACAAGGCCCCGCGCCGTTGCGACTCCGGAGAGCGCCTCGCCGTACAGCGCGAGCTCGGCCTGCTGACGCGGCGCTAGGTTTTTGCTTGCCGCAAGCCCGCCTTGCCGCCAAACAGCCATCATGCCGCCGGCCTTCCAAGACGTCGTCACCGCGATCGTCGTGACCCATGACAGCGCCCATGTCCTGCCCGAGTGCCTTGCGGCGCTCGCAGCCGAGGGCGTGCCCGCGATCGTGGTCGACAACGCCAGCGAGGACGACACGCATTCCATCGTGGCGGCGCTCGGCGCGCAGTTGCTGCCCAACGACCTGAACGAGGGCTATGGCCGCGCCAACAACCGCGGCGTCGAGGCCTGTGCCACGCCCTACGCCCTGATCCTCAATCCTGATCTTGAGGTCGAGCCGGGCGCTGTCTCAGGCTTGCTTGCGGCAGCCGAGCGCTATCCCGACGCCGGCCTGCTGGCTCCGCGCATCGTCGAGCTCTCGGGGCGCGTCTTCCTGCAGGCCCGCTCCCTGCTTTCGCCGCCGCATTTCAATCATTCCGGCAGCGCCGCGATTCCCGATGGCGATGCCTGCCTGCCCTTTCTGTCGGGGGCGTGCCTGCTGGTCCGACGCGATCTTTTCCTGGCGCTGGGCGGGTTCGATCCCGCGATCTTCCTGTTCTACGAGGATGACGATCTCTGTCGCCGCATGCGGGACGCCGGTCACAGCCTGATCCACGTCGATTCCGCTCAAGTGCGCCATGGCCGCGGCCGCTCCAGCGCGCCGTCGCTGGCGCGGCGTTTCATCGCGCGCTGGCATCTTGCCTGGTCGGAGGCCTATGTCTCCGGCAAATATGGGCTGCCTGCGCCCGGCCGGTTCAAGATGGTCGAAAACACTGTGAAAGCAGTCGGTTACGGCCTGATCCTGAATCATGACAAGATGTTCGCGCATGCCGGCTCCGTCGCCGGCGCGCTGGCTTGGCGGCGCGGGGAGACGGCGCTGGCGCGCCAAGGGTTGGAGGGCGGGCCTTGAAGCCGTTCAACCCACCAAATGTGGCCCAGGCCCTGGCTGGCGAGCACAATAATTTCGGCCTGCTGCGGCTCTTGCTGGCGCTGGCGGTCGTGTTCTCCCATGCCTTCAGTGTCGCGACGGGCCGTGTCGACGACGAGCCGCTGGCGCTGGCGACCGGCTTCACGCTGGGCGAGCACGCGGTCAACGGCTTCTTCGCGATCTCCGGCTTTCTGGTGACGATGAGCTATGAGCGGCGCGGCTGGCGCGATTATCTGATCGCCCGCACCCTGCGGATCGTACCAGGCCTGATCGCAGCAACGCTGCTGGTCTCGCTGTTGATCGGCGGAATGATGACGCGCCTCGATATCGCGGCCTACCTCACCGATGCCCGACTCTGGCGCTTCGTCACCGGCACGCTCACGACCTTCAAGAGTGCGGCGGCCTTGCCCGGCGTCTTCGAGCACAACCCGCTGCCGTTCGCGATGGGTACGGTCTGGACGCTGAAATACGAGAGCTTGTGCTATCTCGGGTTGCTGGTTGCGGGGCTCGCCGGCCTGACACGGCGGCGGGAGCTTGCGCTCTGCCTCTGGGCCATGCTCGTCGCGGCGACGGCCTTGCGCGGGTTCGTCGCGCCCGACGGTCCCAAAGGGCTGGAAACCGCGCTGCGCCTGCCGCTGATCTTCATGACCGGCGGCCTGATCTATCTCTGGCGCGAATGCGTGCCGATTTCGCTGGTCGGCGTGGCCGCGCTTGGGCTGGCGCTCATGTTCCTCGCGCACACGCCGCTCTATCAGGTCGTGCTGTTCACCGGCACGGCCTGGGCCTCGCTGGTTTTTGCGCTGACGCCGGCCCTGACGCGCTGGCGCACCGAGCCACCCGGCGACATCTCCTATGGCGTCTATCTCTACGGCTGGCCGGTGCAGCAGGTATTCTATGCGCTCTTTCCGGCGACCGGCGCGCTGGTGCTGCTCTGGCCGGCGCTGGCCGCGACCCTGCTGGTCGGCGTGCTCTCCTGGCTGCTGGTCGAGAAACCGGCGCTGAACCTCAAGCGTCGCCTGCTGGCCGGCGATTGAGCCGGTCGGTCAGTTCGTCGATCCGCCCGGACATCAGCAGCGGCAACAACTCCGTGACGGTCGCTTGCGGCAAATCCCACCAGCGCGCAGCCAGCAGGGCCGCGACCTGCGCCTCGCTGAAGCGCAGCCGCACGACGCGAGCCGGATTGCCGGCGACGATCGCGTAAGCGGGCACGTCGCGCGTCACCACGGCGCGCGCCGCAACCACCGCGCCATGGCCGATCGTGATGCCAGACAGGATCATGGCCTGCGAGCCGAGCCAGACATCATGGCCGATCAGCACGTCGCCGCGCGTCGCATCGCAGCCCGGCAGCCCGGCGGCGGCGGGCCACAGGCCGGCCATGGCGGGGAAGGGATAGGTCGTCGCCCAGTCGAGCCGGTGGTTGCCGCCGAGCAGGATCTCGACACGATCGGCGATCGAGCCATAGCGCCCGATCCGAAGCCTCGCGCCGCTTTCGGGAAAGCGCACCTTCGGCCGGCCATAGCTGTAGGCCCCGACCACGATCTGGCCTGGCCGCTTCGCGATCAGATGCGCCAGATGCAGCCGCGTCTGGTTGTCGGGGTTGAGATGGCGGCGCAGCCAGCCGCGCGGAGCGGGCGGCAGGCCGGCCCACCACGCCGCCAGTCTGGTCGGCCGCCACGCTTCGTCCTGGGCCGCCAGCGCTGGCGGCAAGGCTTGCGCTGGCGGCAAGGCTTGCGCTTGCGGCAAGACGACGTCGTTCACTCCGAGCTGGCCTTGAGGTCGATCTTGTCGAAGATCTCGGTCGGGTCCGTCAGCGTGATCACGTCGGCGAGGCCGAGGCCGGTGGCGGATTTCGCCGTCGCCTGAACGCTCAGTGTGCCCGGCTTGGCGACGAAACGCGAAATCGCCGCCGTCAGCGTCTTGGCGGCGTCGGACGGGCCGAGAATCGCAGCCAGCCCCAGGCTCGCCATCATCGCGAATTGCTGGCGCAGCTCCTCGGGCTTGCGCTTGGCCTTGCGCGCCTCGTTCTCGAGCAGTTTCTCGAACAGCCCCAGATTCTGCAGCTTCGCCTCGACGCTGCGCGCTGTCGCGCCCAGCGCTGCCACCTGCGCCAGCGCGAGATCGCTGGAGAACAAGTCCTTGGTGACGTTGCCGAGCGTGCCCTTGGCGTCCAGTTTGGCCATGCCCGCCCCGCCGAGCGAGATCGCGCGGATGGCGAGTTCGTTGCGCGCGGCTTCCCAGGCGAGGTCGACCTTGGCCGAGAGGTCGAGCATCTTGTAGCCCATCGCAAGGAGATCGCGCGCCGCCGGGTTGCCGGCGCCCTCGACGACGGGCGCAAGCAGATTGTCGATCGTCAGGCTGATACTCGTCGGCACGCCGTTGATCTGCTCGCCGGATTTCAGCTCGAAGACGCCGAGTCCGATCTTGAGCGGTGGCGGCGTCGGCAGACCGCGTTTGGCCTCCTGCGGCGCATCGACCGAGACGCCGGCAAAGCGCATCGTCCCGATCGTCGGGATGAACTTGCGGAAATCGAGCGTGTCGAGATCGGCATCGGGTTTCGCCAGCAGCGCCTTGAGTTCGGCGACGACCGGCCCGATCGAGAAGCCCGAGTAGCTGATCGAATCGATCAGGCCCTTGGCGCCGCCGCCGGTAAACTGGAAGCCCTCCATCGCGAAGCCGGATTTCGCCGGCGTATCCTCGCCGAAGGCGATCCGCGCGATCTTCATGTCGACGGTTTCGGGCTTGGCGCCGGGCTTGGGCGGCGCGGTGACGCTCATCACCATGTCGCGCGCCTCGCCGCTGCCATAGGAGAAGTTGTCGATCAGCGTGAGCAGCGACAGGCCCATGCGCCGGTCTTCTTCGGTCTTCAGGGAAGGCGGCTTGGCGCCGGGCTCCTTGGCGGCCTTGGCCTGAGCCTCCGACATCGCCATGAGGCGCGTAAACACTTCGCCGAGCGGCTCGTCCCCGACCTTGGCCGCAAAGCCGCGCCCCGTCGTCTTGCCCAGCGAAAGCTTGCCGGCCGCGCCCATGTCGAGCGTGTAGCCGTCCTGCTCGAACCGGCCGAAGATGGGTTGCATCGTCTCGGTGACGCCGGGTTGCGCCTTCTCGGTCAGCACACGGGCCATGTGCTTCAGGTCGAGCGCCTCGAAGCTCGTGCGGAGCAGTTGCCCGTTGATCGCCGTGGGGCCTGAACCGGCGCCGCCTGCTATGGCCTTGGCCGCGTCGCCGAGCGCTCCACCTGCCGACGGTGCGGGTTTCGCCGCGCCCGGGCTGGCCGGAAGCGTAGCCGCGATCGTGCCGCTCGCCGCCGAACCGCGACCGACCTTGCCGTCCTTCACATCCGAGAAGCGGACGTCGCGATAGCGCGTGACCTGCTTTTGCGCGCCGATCGCCTGCTCGAAGGTGATTTCCGCCGCGCTGATCTCGCCGGCGTTCAGCTTGGACATGCGCGAGACCGCGCTCTCGCCGGTGCTGCCATTGAGCAGGGTCGCGAAAGCCTCGCGCTCCAGCGTCGAGCCTTTCACCTCGATTTTCGGCGAACTGATCACCAGGCCGCCGAAATCGAGCTTGAACCCGTCGAGCTGGAAATCGGCGGCGGAAGCCTGCTGCGCCAGCAGGATGAAGCCGGCGGCAAGCGTCGCGCCGCCGCGCTGCGTCAGACGTCGAAGGACCGAAGCGGCCATGGCACTCTCCCGTTTGAGGCGCAGACCCTGCCGCAAGGCGAGGCGGAAGGGAAGACGAGGTCGGGTCTCCGATCGCGGAAAGACTTGACCAAAGCCGGACGAAGGCCGGTATCTGTCTGAAATTCGCCATCTCCGTCGTGGATTGATGGTCGCCTTGTCCACGGAGCACCCTGCCATGCGGGCCGCCTTGTCGCTTTTCACTGCCTGTCTCGCCTGGGTCATGCTGGTGTTTTCGCCACCTCCGGTGCTCGCGCAAGCCGCAGCGCCCGCAGCCGGCCTCGAATCGCTGACGATCGTCAGCGGCGACAAGCGCCATACCTTCCAGGTCGAGGTGATGCGCACGCCCGACCAGCGCGCCAAGGGGCTGATGCACCGCAACTATATGCCCGCCGACCGCGGCATGCTGTTCGATTTCGCCCGCACCGAGCCGGTGGCGATGTGGATGCAGAACACCTTCATCACGCTGGACATGGTGTTCATTCGCGCCGACGGCACGATCTCGCGCATCGCCCAGCGCACCGAGCCGCTCTCGACCCGCACGATTCCCTCCGGCGAGCCGGTGCTCTCCGTGCTGGAGATCAATGGCGGCGTCGCCGAGCAGCTGGGTATCAAGGCGGGCGACAAGGTCGAGCACGCGCTATTCCGGCACTGACCGGGATGTCGCTCCGGAAACGGGCTTTTGCTTGCGGCGCAAGGCTGCGCCGTGATAGCTGACCGCGACGGCAGGGAATGGCCATTCGGGGTATAGCGCAGCCCGGTAGCGCATCTGCTTTGGGAGCAGAGGGTCCCAGGTTCGAATCCTGGTGCCCCGACCATTCCAGCCGGCAACGATATCCCGTCATGAGGCGGGCTGGTGCAACATCGGGTGACGGGCAAGCCAGATCATGACCGCGCGCATCTATCGTCCGGCCCGCACGGCCATGCAGTCGGGCACCGCCAAGGCGGAACGCTGGCTGCTCGAATACGAGCCGGAGAACCCGCGCGAGATCGAACCGCTGATGGGCTGGACCTCATCGGGCGACATGAAGAGCCAGCTCAAGCTCTGGTTCGACAGCGAGGCCGAGGCTATCGCCTACGCCACCCGCAACGGCATTCCCTATCGCATCGAGCAGCCGCACGAGGCCAGGCGTCGCGGCATGGCCTATGCCGACAATTTCAAGTTCAGCCGCGTCGGCCAATGGACGCATTGACGATCACGCGCCGCGCTTCAGGCGGTGCGCGAGCTTCCCGGACAGGCGAGGGCGCTCTTCCCTCGCTCACGGGCCCGTAGCTCAGATGGATAGAGCAGCAGCCTTCTAAGCTGCTGGTCGCTGGTTCGAATCCAGCCGGGCTCGCCATATTTTACTGGGGTTTTCGGCATTTCCGATCCTCATGTCAGTTGGAAGCCGACTGCTGGTTTCCAACTCGGTTTCATTATTCGTTCCCGGCGCGGCGCTTCTGGCGCCCCGCGAGGCGGGCTTTGTCGAACTCGATGACAGCGTCATGGTCGACCGGCGCATAGGTCTTGTGCAGCGCGTTCGACGTCTGGATGCTGTTCGCCAACTTGGCCGAGAGCAGTCCCGGGTTCGACACTCCGCTGGCGTTGGCCTCGCCGCTGCCCGACCGCCTCATGTCGCGAAGCTGCCGGTTGTCGTTCTGGTCGCGGATCCCAGCGAACGCCTTGGCGAGCTCGTGATCCTTGAACGGCTTCCCATCCGCCTTCCGGAAAATGTAGCCGTCCGGCAGATGCTCAACACCCTGCCAGACCGCCTCGCATAGCCGCTGCGTGCGCGGCCCGACGGTGCCGATGGCCGCCCGCCCGGTCTTGATGCGGCCATCCTCCGTCCTGTCGAAGAACAGCGCCTTGCGGCCGCCCTGCGTCCGATTGGCGACGTGCTTACCGGTGAGCAGTCTGACGTCGCCAGGCGAGAACAGCGTGTCCCAAGTCACCGCGATGATGCAGGCCAGTTGATACTGCTTCGCGCGAATCGCGCGCTTGACCAGGATGACCGCTTCGCCCTCAGTATAGGTCTGCCAGCGCGGTGCCGGCGCCATGTTCCTCATACCGAGCGACGGGTCGTCGCCCTTGGCGACCTTCAGCGCCCGCATGATCTTCCAGAGCTTGCGCCAGAACTTGAGCGTCTTGTGAGCGACGCCGACGCCGTGGTCATCGACGAGTTCCTTCCGCCATTCAGAAATGAGCTCGAAGGTCATGGTGTCAGGGTCCGCTTCCGCCCAAGCATCGCGTACGCGATACCATGCCGGCCAGAGCACCTTCGTCCTGGTGCTGTGCGGAATCGTCCGCCATTCCTCCGTGCGGATCCAGCGCTGGAATGCTTCGCCGATCGAGCGCGGCGGATACCGGCGCGCGGCCTCGGCGACCTCGCGCGACGCATCCTTGGACACGGGCGCCGGCTCTTCGTTATTCAGCACCTTCAGCCATGCCTCATAGAGGCCCAGCGCCACCTTCCTGCTGCGGTCGTCATCCCGGCCGAGCGGCTTGGGCAGGAAGCCCAAGGCCTGCATGGCTTTGGTCGGCTGCCAGTAGCGGTTGCCGCCCTTGACCGGGGAATAAGGGATCTTCACGCCGTGCCCCACTTGCGCTGTCTCCGCTCTGCCGCCAACGCCTGAGCGTTGCGCGCAGTCGGAGCGGTCGTCAAATCGGGAAAGAGGTGAGGCGCGCGCGCGCGGCGCCACCTCTCGACCGCTTCAGGATCGAAGCGACCGGTCATTGGGTCTGGTGGTGGGAACCCCCTTTTCAGATATTCGCCGAGACGCTCGTTGAACGCCTTCGCGCTCTCCCAGCCGAGTGCCGAGGCGACCTCGGCCGGCGTCAGGTCGGAGATGAGATGCGCGCGCGGCATGCTTACGCCTCCTCTGCGGGCGCGAGGCCATGGCGGCGCAATTCTGCGACCAGAATGGCCTGAAGCGACTTCGACCAGCCCCTGACGAACCCAGGCGAAGCCGTCTTGCTGGCGCGACGCACGCGGCTGAAATCGACAGCGACATGCAGGCGCTCGGCTGATGCAACTGCCGCACTGCGCGTCGTGAAGTAGGCGTAGGGGATGCTCATGCCTGTCGCAGCGTGGGACAGCCGCCATTCGCGCGCCTTCTCCTTGTGGACTGCAATCTCTCCCACCAGCACGCATTCGGTGGTGATCCACCCGGAGACATGCGCCATCTCGAAAGTCTGGCCCATGCTTACGGCTCCTCGCGGCGAGGAAAGAGCGAGCTTCTGAAATCCCAAAGATGCTGCGCGCAGCGTTCGACGGCCTCTGCTTCACGCTCACGCGCCTTCGACGGCCTGCCGACGGCGCGTATGTCTGCAGCGATGGCGTCGCAGAGGTGTGCCGCGTCGCCAAAGGCGGCGATCATGCCATACCGAGCATCGCCGGTAGGCGCGGTGCGATCGGCGACGTCCATCATGAACTTGAGGTGCTTCGCGAGTGCCGGACCCATGACCTCAGCCCTCCGCGTCGATGTTGCGGCGGGCGAGGGTGCGGTCCTCGACCTCGGAAAACATGTCGTCTTGGCCGAGGCGGCGGCTCCGGGTCTTACCGGCGTTGATCTGGCGCATGGGAGCGTCCCATTGGTTATGGCAGCGCTGGCAGAGAGCCCGGCACCGCGCCGGGTCTGCGTGCGTCTCATCCCAGTCCATGTGCGCGATCGTCAGCACGACGCGTCCGCCCGTCCTCGGGTGAGGCTGGCCGTTGGCAGCCCGGCAGTCCGGGTTCTGCGGCGTGCCCTCGCAGGCATTGCCAGCGCGATCGAGCAAGCTGGCGCGAAAGGCAGTCCATTCCGGCGACCGGATTGAGCCACCGGGATAACGCTTCATCTTCTCAGCGGAGATCGGCATGAAAGCTCTCCGGCAACATGTCGACGCGGTGCGCGGGGCGCTCGCCTGATTGAAGGGCGTCGACGAGTTCGGACGCGACGGAATTGCTCTCGCGCGGCTGGCGGAACACGCGGGCAGAAGCCGGGCCGTGCTTCGCCTTGACGTGCTGGAAGAGCGCGTTGGCGTCGGGGACGGCCTTGCGGCAGTGGGGGCAGCGGGTCGGTTCAGCCATAGTAGAACCTCACGCGCTTGCCGGTCGGGTCGAGCGCGACGCAGCCACGGCTCAGCGGACCGAAGCTGTCCTGCTCTCCCATGTAGAAGCCGATGTTGGTGAAGCCGCGCTTCGCCAGCGCAGGCTCGAGGATATCGATCTCACCCTTGCGGTATTCGCCGAAGTCGAAGGCAGCGATCTCCGCGTCGCCAAGGAACGACATCAGGTCGCGGGCTTCATCCTCCTCCTGCTCCCGCAGCCGTCGGCGCTCCTCGGATGCCCGGAAGCGCTCAGCCTCGCCGGACGGGATTCGTACGGCAGCCTTGGCGACCTCGACCGTGTCGCGAGGATCGAAGCCCTTCTTCTCCAGCCATTCGTCCTTACTCCATCCCCCGTACCCGGGGTGATCGTTCGCCGGATCGCCGAGATCGTAGCGGACGACGGTCGTGCCAGTTGCCCGGTCAATGCAGAACTCGTCTTCGTCGTCCTGATCCCAGACGAAACGGGCGACGACGTCGGGCGCGGTGCCGGTCTCGCTCATGCCGCGTGCCTTTCATCGTCACCCCCGAACGAGACGGTGCCGGGATTCTTGAAGCGAACCGGCAGGGCGTCGTTCGGTACGCGATGGAGCCCACGCGCCATCGGGTGTTTCGGCGCGCCGGCAGCGGTTAGACCAATCGACCAGAGCTTGAGCGTGCTCAGGCGCGGCCCGTCCGGATCGTTGATGGTGTCGAAGAGGCTCTCGATCCAGAGATCGGTATCGCCGCCGAGCGCGCCGGCAGGGCAGCCCCACGCGACCATGGCTGCGTCGTTCGTGATGAGGTCTTTCGCGATCCGCTGATGGTTGCGGTGGATCTCGTCGCGGATCCACCAGTCCTGGCGCTCATCCCAGCCACGGCAGGGAACAGATCGCGACGCCGATAAAGGCCCGCAGCCGGTATCAAGCCCGGCCTCGTCGACGAGTGCCAGCGCCCCCTGAATGGCTGGGGGCTAGTTGCCTGCCGCTCCCCGGTCTCGGGCAGGACAGCGAACTCAGGAGGCCGGCGCGCACGGCGACTGCAACAGCGGGCCTCAAGCGCGACAATTCGGGCGCATCGCCCAGTCAATGAAAGTAGCCGCATGCCGGTTCTCGCCAACGCCCGGCATGAAGCTTTCGCACAGGCGATTGTTAAGGGCATTCCGGCCAGCGTCGCCTATAAGTCCTCAGGATATAAGGCTTCTTCGAAAGCCGCCGAAGCGTGCTCATCGCGGTTGCTAAGTGATGCTAAGGTCGCAGCACGGGTCTCTGAGCTGCAAAGCAGGGCCGCGAAGCGCGCGGCCGTCACCGTCGAGACGATCGCCGCAGAACTGGAAGAGGCTCGCATCCTGGCCATCGCGGAGAAGCAGACCAGTGCTGCGGTGTCCGCATCCATGGGCAAGGCGAAGCTGTTCGGCCTGATCGTCGAAAAGCACAAGCACTCGGGATCGATCGGCACCTACGACCTTTCCAAGGTATCGGATGACCAGCTCGACAGCCTTGAGGCGATCCTTGGTCCGCTTGCCGACCTTGGGGGAGATCAGAGCGGAGAGGGCGAGACGCAACACTGAACACGAGCGGGATCGCCTGGCTCGCGACATCGAAGTGATCCGCAGCCGGTGCAGGACGCTGTACGGCTTCATCGAAGAGTTCTGGTCCATCCTCGAGCCCAAGGCTCCGTTCGTTGGCGGATGGGCGCTGCGTGCCATGTGCGCGCACCTTGAGGCCGTGACCCGCCGCGAGTTCCAATATCTCCTGATGACCGTGCCGCCAGGCATGATGAAGTCGCTCACCGTCGCGGTGTTCTGGCCGGCATGGGAATGGGCGACGGTCGACGCCTCACTGAGATACCTCACCAGCTCATATTCGGAGGCGAACGTCCTCCGCGACAACCAGAAGATGCGCCGTCTCGTCGACAGCGAGAAATATCAGGCGCTCTATGGTGCCGACGTCCAATTCGCCCGCGACCAAAACGCGAAGGGCAAGTTTGAGAACACCAAGACCGGTGGACGTGAAGGTCGCGCTTTCGGGTCAATGACCGGCGGCCGTGGTGATCGCGTCATCATCGACGATCCCCATTCCGTCGACAGCGCTGAGAGCGACGTCCAGCGCGCGAACGTTGTGACCACATTTCGCGAGGCGATACCGGATCGCCTCAACGACATGCAGAAGTCGGCGATCGTCATCATCATGCAGAGGCTGCATGATCGTGACGTGGCGGGAACGATCCTCAGCCTGGGATTGCCTTACGTCCACCTCAACCTCCCGATGGAATTTGAGCCAGAGCGGCGGTGCCGCACCAAGATCGGATTCGAAGATCCCCGCCAGATCGAAGGCGAACTGCTCTTCCCCGAGCGCTTCCCGCGCGCAGAGGTCGAAGGGCTGAAAGTCTCCAAGGGCTCCTACGCCTACGCCGGTCAGTATCAGCAGCGCCCGACGCCGCGCGAGGGTGGGCTGTTCAAGCGAGCATGGTTCGAAGACAAGACCATCCGCCAAGCACCCCCCGGGACGCGTTGGGTGCGCCATTGGGACTTGGCCTCGACGAAAAGCGCCACTGCGGCGCGCACAGCCGGCGTGAAGCTCGGACGGGCGCCGGATGGCTCCTTCATTGTCGGGCACGTCGTCAAGGAACAGATTGAGGGCCCAGAGGTCCGTAAGCTCATCAAGGCCACGGCCGAGACCGACGGCAAAGACGTCGTGATCAGCCTGCCGCAAGACCCTGGGCAAGCTGGCAAGGTCCAGTCCCGCGACATGATCGCGATGCTGGCCGGATGGCGAGTCTATGCCGAGCCTGAGACGGGCAAGAAGGAAGTGCGAGCGGAGCCGTTTTCGGTCCAGTGCGAGGCCGGCAACGTCTATCTCGTCACTGGCACATGGAACGACGACTATCTCGACGAACTCTGCCTGTTTCCGGGCGGCTCGTTCAAGGACCAGGTGGATGCCAGTTCCGGCGCGTTCGGGCGGCTTGCTCAAGGCCGCGCCCGCGTCGTCATCACCGATGAAATGCTCGCCCGTTCGGGCATGAGGTAATCTGCTCCATGACGCTGCTGTCTGCCATCGCTCGCCGGCTCGGCTGGGGGCGGGGGACGGTTGCGGCAGAACCGGAGAAACCCGCCGCGAGCAAACGCCGCAAACCCGCGATCTCGGATCAGATGCTGGCGGCATCCGCACAGCAGCCAGCAAAGGATCAGGTTAATCCGTTCGTCCTGCCGCAGCACCCGCCCAGCGTCATGCCTCGCGGCACGCAGATGGCGATGGACGATGCAACCGGGCAGGCGATGCAGTGGGCCGCGCTGGCCGCACAGCAATATTCGGAAGGCCTCGCCTTCCTCGGCTACCCGGCCCTGGCGCAGCTCGCGCAACGTCCGGAATATCGCAAGATTTCCGAGACGATCGCGACGGAGATGACCCGGAAGTGGATCGTCATCCAAGCGTCGGGCGACAAGGACAAGACGGGTAAGGTCAACAAGATCACGGAGGCGTTCAAGCGCCTCAACGTCCAGGAGGTGTTTCGCGAGGCTGCGCTGCAGGATGGCTTCTTCGGCCGCTCGCACGTCTACATCGATCTTGGCACCAGTGAGGACCGCACCGAACTGACCACGCCGATCGGCGACGGTCACAACGACATCAGCAAGGCGAAGGTCGGCAAAGGCGCATTGAAGCGCCTGCGAAACGTCGAGGCGGTGTGGTGCTCGACATCGAACTACAACGCCATGGACCCGTTGGCGCCTGACTTCTACCGGCCGTCCGCCTGGTATGTGCAGGGCAAGGAAATCCATGCGTCGCGTCTGCTGACCTTCGTCGGGCGACCGGTACCGGACCTGCTGAAACCGGCCTATGCGTTCGGCGGCCTATCGCTGTCGCAGATGGCGAAGCCCTACGTCGACAACTGGATCCGCACTCGCCAGAGCGTATCGGACTTGCTGCATTCGTTCTCGACCAACGGGATCAAGACCAACCTCGTCGACCAGCAGAACGCCGATGACGGCGCGGCGCTCTTCAAGCGCATCGCCTTCTTCACGAACCTGCGGGACAACAAGGGCGTCATGGTCCTCGACAAGGGCGGGGGCGCAGATGACCCTGCTGAGGAATTCTTCAACGTCTCGACCCCGCTCGGGACGCTCGACAAGCTCCAGGCGCAGTCTCAGGAGCAGATGTGCTCGGTCGCGAGCATTCCGCTGGTCAAGTTCACCGGCATCACGCCATCGGGCCTCAATGCTTCTTCGGACGGAGAAATCCGGGTCTTCTACGATTGGGTGCACGCCTATCAGGAACTGCTCTTCACCGAGAATCTGACCCGTATCCTGGGCTTCGTGCAGCTGTCGGAATTCGGCGAGGTCGATCCCGACATAACCTTCAAATACGAGCCGTTGTGGTCGCTCGACGAGAAGGCCACCGCCGAGGTCCGCAAAATCGAGGCCGAGACGGATACGATCTACACCGATGCTGGTGTGCTTGGACCCGACGAGGTGCGCAAGCGCATCGCGACCTCCGAGGATACGCCCTACGCTGGCATCGCCCTTGACGACGTGCCGCTTCCGTCACCCGGCGAGGGCGACGCGCCCGACCCGGGTGACAGCGAGACCCGGAGGTTCAAGGCGGCGGCATGAGTGGGCGGCAGCGGATAACGAGCCCGCAATTCGCGCTCGACCGGGCCGAGTCCAGTGCTAAGTCGGTCTTCATCCGGGCGCGCAAGGCCGAGACGCAATATGCGCGGCAGTTGCGCAAGGTCGCGCGTCACATCGGCGATCTCGTCATGGGGCTGTTCGACGCCGACAATCCCGCCTCGGTATCAGTGATCGACGGCGCACTGCGGCGCTATTCGGGCGCGATCGGACCATGGGCGCAGTCGGTCGGCGGCAGGATGGTGGCTGAGGTCGCGGCGCGCGACCGCAAGGCGTGGGCCCAGGTATCGAGGGAGATGGGGACCGCCCTCCACCGCGAGATCGACAACGCGCCGACCGGTGCAGTGTTGAAGCAGAGACTGGCCGAACAAGTCAGGCTGATCACCTCGCTGCCAAGCGAGGCCGCCGACCGTGTCCATCAGATCACACTGGAGGGCGTCACGACGGGAACGCGTGCCGGAGAGATCGCCGCGGAGATCATGCGCACTGGCGAGGTCACGAAGAGCCGCGCCGAACTGATCGCGCGGACGGAGGTCTCTCGCACGGCGACCGAACTGACCAGAGCTCGCGCCGAGCATGTCGGCTCGACGCAGTTTATCTGGCGCACGGCTGGGGACAGCGACGTCCGCCCGTCGCACCGAGCCCTAAACGGAAAGGCATTCTCGTGGAGCGATCCGCCGGAATGCGATCCCGGCTATCACGCGCTGCCTGGCGCGATCTGGAATTGCCGATGCTACGCGGAACCGATCATCCCTGATCCGTGATGTCGTCATCCTCAAGCCAGCGCTTGGCGATCTCGACGCTCTCGGCGTCGCCCCCGGCGATCTTGCGGAAGTCGGCCACCATCTCGGTGATCATCTGGGCGGCGTCGGCCTCGATCGTCTCGTCCTCGGCGATGTTCGGGAACGTCTCGACGAAGCTGGCGCGGGCCAACTCCTTCAGGTCCGCGATCAACTCTGACGGGGGCGTCTTGGGCAGCTTCATGCCGCTCCAGAGATAGCCGATCCGTTCAAATCCGCAACATGAGGCCGCTATGCTGATCGCGCTCGACAAGGCGATGTCGCCGCGCGTGAAGCCGGACCTTCGTGCGCTCTATGTGAGCCGCGGCGTCAAGAATGCCGATGACTTGCTCGCATGGGCGAAGGCGCAGGGCTTTACCGACACGCTGGCGGCTGACGACCTGCATGTCACGATCGCCTATAGCAAGACGCCGGTCGACTGGTTCGCCGCACCTGACGACTTCGACACCATCCGCGTTCCGGGGGCCGCTGATCAGAAGGATGGGGCGCGATCGGTTGAGGCGCTGGGCGACAAGGGCGCGGTGGTCCTGCGCTTCGAATCCACCGATCTGGAAAGCCGCTGGCAGGCATTTTGCGAAGCCGGGGCATCATGGGATTTCGAGGGGTATAAGCCCCACATCACCATCACGTATGAGCCTGGCGACGTCGATCTGACGAAGGTCGACCCCTACGCCGGCATCATCGAACTCGGGCCCGAGCGGTTCGAGGAAATCGACGAGGATAGGGATCCAGCAGTCACCGCCGACAGCGCACTCGCCTTCGACCGCAACACCGTCCGCACTATCGACCGTGACGGCCGTCTGCACGTCGCCACGACCAACATCAGCAAGGCGGCGGTCAATCCCTACCTCGGCCGCGAGATCCCAGACTTCGAGGCGATGGGGCTCGACCCTGACCGCACCTACAAGCTCTTCCGCGACCCGGAGGAGCTGGCGAAAGCCGCGCCGACCTTCAACAACCTGCCACTGCTCTCGCGGCATGTACCGGTCTCAGCCGACGACCATCAGCCTGACCTCGTGGTCGGCTCGACGGGTTCGGAAGCGGAGTTCACCGCACCGTATCTGCGCAACAGCCTCGTGATCTGGGCACGCCACGCCATCGCAGGCGTCCAGGATCGGACCAAGCAGGAACTCAGTTCAGCCTACCGCTACCGCGCCGATATGACGCCAGGATCGTTCGAGGGTGCCGCCTTCGACGGTGTCATGCGCGACATCGTCGGAAACCATGTGGCGATCGTGCCCGAGGGTCGCGCCGGACCCGATGTCGTTGTCGGCGACGCGAAACCCCCGTTCCTCCGTGGAGAATTCATCATGTCTCAGAAGCCCGCCGTCCTGACCCGCAAGGCCATCTTCGCCCAGGGCGCTATGCTCGCGGCGATCGGCCCCAAGCTCGCGCAGGACGCCCAGATCGACCTGTCGCCCGTCTTCGCCGGCATCACCGCCAAGAACTTCAAGGCGAAGTCCGCCGACATGATCGCCGGCATCAAGGGCGCGACGAAGGGCAAGCTGGCCCAGGACGCCTCAATCGAAGACGTTGCCGCGCTGCTCGCCACGATCGACGCGATCGACGTGCCCGAGGGCGCTGACATCGACCCGAATTCGGGCCTGCCCGTCCCGGCCATGAAGCTCGACGACAAGACCATGGATTCCGGAACCGAGGCCATCAAGGCCTTCCTCACCGGCAAGCTGAGCGACGAGGACATCGCCAAGGTCTGCTCGATGATCGACGCCCCCGCCGCCATGGATGCGGACGAAGATGACGACAAGGACAAGCCTGCCAAGGACGAGGATTTCAAGGACATGATCAAGAAGCCGGCGATGGATGCCGCTATCGCCGTCGCGGTCAAGGCCGCGACCGAAGGGGCGGCGAAGACGCAGAGCGAGATCCGCGACGCCGAGCGCGCCGTGCGTCCCTATGTGGGCGATCTCGCCATGGCTCACGACAGTGCCGAGGCGGTCTATGCCACCGCGCTGACCACGCTGGGCGTCAAGGTCGAGGGTATCCATGCCTCCGCGCTGCCGGCCATCCTGGCCGCCCAGCCTATCCCTGGAGCCAAGACGACCGTCGTCAACCGCGTCGCCATGGACTCGGCGGCCACCAAGTCTTTCCACGAACGCTTCCCCGGCACCGCCTCCATCGGCCGCGCCTGAGCCTCACCTTCACCGAACATCCGGCGCTGAGCCAAAAGGAGATTTGACATGGCTGGTGGATTCCAGAATGCCGTGAACGTCCAGCCGGCTCCGGCCGTCGCTGGCGATTTCTCGGATCACAACCCCCGCGTTTCGGTCATCGCCGGCCCCGGCGGCCTCGTCGCCGGCGCTGCCGGCGTCACCATCGGCCGCTTCGCTTGGTGGAAGCCCAACGCGATCGACCCGAACGGCACGCCGACGATCGTCGATAGCTTCGGCGCTGGCCCGGTCACCGGCTTCGTGCATCGCGCCCAGCAGGGCCTGATCACGGATTATCTCGCCAACGCCGGGATGAAAATCCCGCAGGGCTTCCCGATCACCCTGTTCAGCTCGGGCGGCTTCTGGGCCAAGAACGACGGCCTCACCGCTGCGCTCGTCGGGCAGAAGGCCTATGCCAACTTCTCGGATGGCAAAGTCAGCTTCGCCGCCACCGGCGCTGCGCTGACCGCATCGGCGACCGGCTCTATCGCAGCTGGCACGACCACGACTGTCACCGGCTCGATCGCGGACAACCGTCTGACGGTCACGGCAGTCGGCGCTGGCGCTCTGGTCGTCGGCGGCCTGCTATCGGGCACCAACGTCGCGACCGGCACCCGCATCGTCTCGCAGGTCTCCGGCACCACGGGAGGCATCGGCGTCTATATCGTCTCGATCGCCAACCAGACGGTCGCCTCGACCACGATCACGCAGACCTATGGCGTGTTCACTGCGGCGTCGGCGCTGTCGGGTCTCTTCCAGGTCGGCTCCGTCCTGTCGGGCTCCGGCGTCACCGCTGGGACCACCATCGTCGGGCTGGGCACCGGCACCGGCGGCCTCGGCACCTACATCGTCGACACCACGCAGACCGCGTCCTCGACGACGATCACCGGCACCACCAACGTCGAAACGAAGTTCGTCGCGATGTCGGCCGGTCTGCCGGGCGAGCTCGTCAAGATGACATCGCATCTGCTGGGCTGATCCCCTTCCACCTCTCGGCATTACGCCACAAGCGGAGACCACGTCATGAACCTTCAAGAAGCGGCCTCCGCATGGAAAGCCGATGCCACGCAGTTTGAGCAGCTCGGCGCCATCCTCCCCGGCGTGAAGTCCTACGTCCCCGACGAGTTCAAGCACGACTTCGGGCTCGCCATGGACGCCGCGCAGCCCGGACTGGTCACCGACCCGAACTCGGCAGTGCCGGCCTTCCTCACCACCATGATCGACCCCCAGGTCTTCAAGGTGCTGTTCGCCCCGAACAACGCGGCCGTGATCTTCGGTGAGAACCGCAAGGGCACCTGGCTCGACGAGACGGCGATGTTCCCCGTCGTTGAGCACACGGGCGAGGTCTCCAGCTATGGCGATTTCAACGAGAACGGCCGCGCCGGCGCCAACACCAACTGGCCGCAGCGCCAGAGCTACCTCTTCCAGACGATGAAGGAGTACGGCGACCGCGAACTGGAGCGTGCGGGTCTCTCCAAGATCAACTGGGTCTCCGAGATCGACGTCGCCGCGGCGACCGTGCTGAACAAGTTTTCCAACCTGACCTACTTCTTCGGGGTGGCCGGGCTGCAGAACTATGGCCTGCTCAACGATCCGAACCTCTCGGCAGCGCTCACCCCCGCCACCAAGGCGGCGACCGGCGTGAAGTGGATCAACGCCGGCGCGATCGTGGCGACCGCCAACGAGATCTATGCCGACATTCAAGCGATCTTCCTGCAGCTCGTCTCGCAGTCCGGCGGCCTGATCGACCAGAACAGCAAGATGGTGTTGGCGATGTCGCCGGGATCGAGCGTGGCGCTGACCGCGACGAACTCGTTCAACGTCAACGTCGCCGACCTGCTCAAGAAGAACTTCCCCAACCTGCGCATCGAAACCGCTGTCCAGTACGGTGTGGTTTCGGCATCCAACCCGCAGGGCGTGGCCGCCGGCAACTTCGTGCAGCTCATCGCGGAATCGGTCGAGGGCCAGGACACCGGTTATTGCGCTTTCAACGAGAAGATGCGGACGCATCCGATCGTGCGCGGCTCGTCTTCGGTGAAGCAGAAGATCACCGCCGGCACATGGGGCGCGATCATCCGGATGCCGATGGCGATCGCCTCGATGGTCGGCGTCTGAGCATCACAGCTTCCCGTATGTGAACCGGCCGCTCAGGGGCGGCCGGGCGACCACAGGAGGCCAGCGATGGCCAAGAAATCCAAAGCGACGGCGAAGGCCGCCGAGAATGCGACCGTGACGGTCAATTGCGGCGTGGAAGGCGGCCTCATGCTCCGCAACTTCACGATGCATGATGATGGCGATGGCAGCGAGCCCCGCGCCGTCGCGACGGGCGTGATGTCGCTCGCCTACGGGGACAACCCCAATCTCGACGCCGCTTTCATCGCGGCATGGCTCAATCAGAACGCCGATTCCGACGTCGTGAAAAACGGCCTCGTCTCCGTTCTCTCCGAAGGAAATTCCTGATGGCCGGCTCCACCGTCACCGTAGCGTGCAAAATCCCCAACGGCCTTTTCCTGCGGGTCTTCGACTTCGCCGAGCATTCCGAGCCTGTGATGGGCGGCGGCACGCAGACCGTGAAGCGCGCCGTCCAAAAGGGCGCCCAGATCAAGGTCAATGGCCCGGCCGTGCCCTTTGGCAAGATCCCGGACTTCCACCAGGCCGGCGGCTATGCGCTCACCCCTGGGATCGACAAGGACTTCTTCGACAAGTGGATGGAGCAGAACGCCGACCTCGATGCAGTTCGCAATCGCCTCATATTCGCCAACGAGAAGGCAGAGGCCACGATCAGGCGCGCCGAAGATGGCGTCGGCATCCTCTCCGGTCTTCATCCGATCAATCCTGACAAGGACGCCCGGATCCCGCGTGGCAACCCCAACCTGTCGCCGCTGACGAAGGCCGACGTCGGTTGATCTGAGACTGGTCTGATCGGGAGACGATATAGTGACCGTGACCTCTCTATCCTTCCGGGTGATGTTTCCGGAGTTCACGGACTCGGTGAAGTTCCCCGACGCCCAGATCAATGCGTGGCTCGACCAGGCACCGAACCAGTTGAACACAAACCGGCTCGGCAAGTCCTACGATCTCGCCGTGATGCTCTTCATCGCGCACAACATCGTCCTGTCGGCTCGCGCCGTGGTCTCCGCCTCGGGCTCCGGTGTGCCGGGCCAGGCGCAAGGCCCGGTCTCGTCCAAGACGGTCGACAAGGTGTCGGTGAGCTTTGACACCGGCGCAACCGCCATCGGGCGGGCAGGGGCATGGAACGCGACCTCCTACGGGCAGCGGCTCTACACACTGCTGCGTGCATGCGGCGCCGGGCCGATCTACTTCGTGCCGGACGCCCCGGCGATCTGACCCCAGCATGACCGTCAAGATCACCAAGGATCGCGTGCCGGCGATGCTGAAGGCGATCAAGGACCTGACCGCGCTCGAGGTGCTGATCGGCATCCCGGATGCGAATGCCGGGCGCGACGAAGGCGCCATCAGCAACGCCGAGATCGGCTACCTGATGGAAACCGGGTCGCCGGCCCAGAACATCCCAGAGCGTCCTTTCCTGGTGCCGGGCGTCGAGAGCGTGCGCGACAAAGTCGCCAAGCGGATGCGCGCGGGCGCGGAATCTGCACTCGACGGCCGCCAGGCCGATGTCGACAGCACGCTGACGTCGGTGGGCATCACGGCTGAGAACGCGGTCAAGGCCAAGATCACAGACGGCCCCTTCGTTCCGCTTTCGCCGCGTACGCTGGCGAAGCGCCGGGCCCGGGGCCGCACTGGCGAAAAGCCGCTCATCGATACTGGCCAGTTGCGCCGGGCCGTCACCCACGTCGTGCGGAAGAGGGGCGATAACTGATGCCCTTGCTCGACGTCTCCGATATTTTGAGCGACCCCGACTTCGCCGACAGCGCGATCGTCACCCGTACTGCGGTCGCTAACGACACCGCGACGGGCCGTACGATTCGCGTGCCCACTGATATCCCGATCTCGGTCGTCTATACGTCCGACAAGGGCCAGAGCCTGCGCCGGAATCCCGAGGCAGCAATCTCCGAAGGTTCGGTGATGTTTCACTCGACCTTCCGCTTCACGGATGGCGGGGACGGGCTCGACGCCGACATTGTGACCTTCCTCGGCCGGCAGTGGACCGTGGTCTCTGTCGACGATTACAGCCGCTACGGCGCGGGTTTCACGGTCGCCACCTGCCGCCTGCTCGATCTGCGCTGATCCGACATGCCCAACAGCTCGGCAACCGGCGGGTATCTACTGCCGGCATCGACGACGCCTGTCGAGAACGACCCATTCGAAGATCTGCTCGGCGGCCTGATCGCCGGCATTTCCGGAATCGCACGCGGACTGGTCAGGCCGCGCTGGCAGCCTGAGCCGCCGGCCATGCCGACGATCACGACCAACTGGTGCGCTTTCGGCATCACTGAGATCGACGCGGACTGGAGCGCCGCGACGACGCACATCTCAGATGGCGATGGAAGCGACGAGGTAGTGCGGCACGACACCGTGCGCATCCTCGCCAGCTTCTACGGGCCGTCCGCCTATGGCCTGGCTGCCCAAGTCCGCGATGGGCTGTGGGTGCCTCAGAATTTCGAAGCCGTCCGTATGGCTGGCATCGCGCTCCTTGAGTGCGACCGCATCCGCACGGCTTCCGACCTGATCAACGAGCGGTTCGTCCGGCGCGTCGACCTCGAGATCCTCCTGCGCCGCGCGGTCGTCCGCGTCTACCCGATCCTCAACCTCCTCTCCGCACAGGGCGCCTTCGTCCTCGATCGCGGCGTCGTCCAGCCCTTCATCGTGACGGAGACCTAACCCATGGCCCAGGGCCTTCCTGTCAGCGACGTCGTCAATGTCGATGTCGTCATCTCGCCGATCGCGGCGCCGACGCGCAACTTCGGCGCCGGCCTGCTCATCGGCGCAACCGATGTCATCGATGTCGGCGAGCGCCTGCGGCTCTATTCGAACATGTCGGGCGTCGCGCAGGACTTCTCGACCACGGACCCCGAATACAAGGGCGCGGTGAAGCACTTCGCGCAGGTGCCGCAGCCGTCGATCCTGTACATCGGGCGTTGGGCGCGCGTCGCTACCCATGCGACCCTGCGCGGCGGCGTGCTGACCACGGCGGAGCAGGCGCTGGCGAACTTCACCGCGGTGACTGCCGGCGCCTTCTACTTCGTGCTCGACGGCATTCCACGCGCGGTCTCTGGCCTGAACTTCTCGGCTCAGACTAACCTCAACGGCGTTGCCTCCGTGCTCCAGACCGCCGTCGCCGCCCTGGTTGCGAGCTCCACCATCGTTTGGGACGCCGACAACGGCTATTTTGTCGTCAAGTCCGGCACGACGGGCGCGGCCTCGACCATCGGCTTCCTCGCCGATCCCACGGCGTTCGGCAACATCGGCTTATCCGGCCTGCCGGCGAACAACGACACCGTGACGGTCAACGGCACCGTCATCACGTTCAAGACCACGGGCGCCGTCGGCCCCCAGATCAACATTTCCGGCACCGCCGCCCTGATGGCGAGCGACCTCGCGACCTTCCTCAATGCATCGATCGACACCAACATCGCGCTGCTGAACTATCTCGCCGTCGGCACCACGGTCTATGCCATCGCCGATGTAACCGGGACCGGCGGCAACGCCTACACCCTGGCGAAGAGCGGAACTAACATCACGGTCTCAGGCGCGACGCTCGCCGGCGGAACTGGCGCCTCGATCGCTTCCCTGCTCAAGGGCAAATCGACGCAGGCCAGCCTCCCAGCCAACGGCATCGCTGCCGAGACGTTGGCTGCGGCCGTCACCGCGCTCGTCGCGGCGTCCGGCGACTGGTACTCCGGCGAACTCGTCGAGGAAGGCGTCGACAGCGCTTCGATCATCGCGGCGGCCAACGTCATCGAGGCCCAAGACAAGAAGCGCATCTTCGGCGTCACGATCACCGACACCACGGCGATCGACCCGACGAGCACGACGGATCTGGCCTATTTGCTTGACGCCAACAACCTCGGCCGGACCTTCGCTCAGTATTCGCAGTACGAGCCGCAGGCCATCGCTTCGTTCTTCGGCCGCGCCTCGACCGTGAACTTTGAAGGGTCGAACACGACCCTCACCCTGAAGTTCAAACAGGAGCCCGGTGTCCGCGCCGAGACGATCACGTCGAACCAGGCCGCCGCTCTCAAGGCCAAGCACTGCAACGTCTTCGTCAACTACGACAACGACACCGCCATCATCCAAGAAGGGGTGATGGCCGATGGCACGTTCTTCGACGAGCGCCACGGCATCGACTGGCTGGAGAATGCGGTCCAGACCGCCGTCTGGAACCTGCTCTACACCTCGTCGACGAAGATCCCGCAGACCGATGCCGGCACCCACCTGATCGTCACCACGATCGAGGGCATCCTGCTGCAGGCGGTCACGAACGGGCTGGTCGCGCCCGGCGTCTGGAATGCCGGGGGCTTCGGCCAGCTCAAGCAGGGCGATTTCCTGTCGAAGGGCTTTTACGTATATGCGCCGCCAGTCGCATCGCAGAGCCAGGCCGATCGCGAAGCCCGCAAGAGCGTCGTGATCCAGATCGCCGTCAAGCTGGCGGGGGCGATCCACTTCGTCGACGTCATCATCAACGTCAACCGCTGAGGCCCGTCATGGCAAGCAAGACCTATTCGTTCCTCGACGTGCAGGCGGCCATCCGTGGTCCAAACGGCACGTTCTCGCTTGGCAACGGTGCCGGCGTCTCGGAGGAAGGCATCACCGTTTCTCAGGCCGACGACAAGGCCACGGTAATGATGGGTGCCGACGGCAGCGGCATGCACTCTTTGCACGCAGCAAAGAATGGCACGGTCACGGTGCGCCTGCTCAAGACCTCGCCTGTCAACTCGCTGCTGCAGGACATGTACAACGCCGACACGGCATCCTCAGCCGGCTACGGCCAGAACACGATCTCGATCCGCAACCCTGTCAGCGGCGACGTATTCACTGCCGCCGACTGCGGCTTCCGCAAGTTCCCGGACGTCGTCTACGGCAAGGACGGGCAGATGCTGGAGTGGTCCTTCAACTCGCTGGCGATCGACCCGATCCTCGGCACCGGTCAGCCCTCGGCGATCTGATGCGCGATTCCTACGAATTCGAGGTCGGCGGCCGCCGTTTCAAGGCGACGCCGATGGAGGCCCGTACGCAACAGCACGTCGCGCGCCGGGTCCAGCCGATCCTGAACTCGATCATCCCGTCGCTCAAGACGATTGCGCCGATGTTCCATGCGGCCATCGCGGCAAAGAAAGCTGCGCTGGCGAAGGCGGAGGGCGAGGCGCCAACGCTCGACGACATGGCGACCGGCCTCAACATGGCCGATCTGCTGTCGCTCGACCTCAGCGCCGTCACCGGCGCGCTGAACGGGCCTCTGGACCTGCTCGCGCAGATGTCGGACGAGACCTTCGATTACATCCAGTCGAAATGCCTCTCGCGCGTCCAGCGCCAGAAGCCGAACGACACCGGATGGGTCTCGATCTGGAGCGCGCAGGCCGATAAACTGCTTTTCGAGGATATCGAAGGGCATGAGGTTCAGTTGATCATGCTCCAGGTGCTGGTCCGAGAACTCGGCCCTTTTTTCTTAGGACTGGTCTCAAGTTTCAAAGCGCCCGACCAGTCCTGACCTATGACGCTGTAAGGCTCGACGACGGGATGGACTTCCTGATGCGCCCCGTCCTGCGCGGCCTCTGCAAGTATGAAAGCCTGCTCGACGGCACGCTCGACCTTTGCGACATCGCCGACATGAACGACGCGATCACGGCCGAGAACGAAAACGCCTGGCGGGCCAACGAAGCGAGCAAGGCGAATGGCTGAGACCATCCGGGAATTCCTCGTCTCACTCGGTTACCAAGTCGACGGCGGGTCGGAGACTAAGTTCAAGAACAGCGTCGCGGCGGCTACGAAAAGCGCCGTGGCGCTGGGTCTATCCCTGACGGCAGCCGCAACGGCCGTCAGCGCCGCCGTGACGAAGATCGCGGCCGGCTTCGATGAAATGTTCTATATGAGCCAGCGCGCCGGCGCGTCGGTTCAGAACATTAAGGGCCTGAGCTACGCGGTTTCGCAGCTCGGCGGTTCCTATCAAGGCGCGCTCGCCTCGATCGAGAGCTTCTCCCAGAAGATTCGGAGCAATCCCGGCTACGAGAGTCTAGTCAAGCAGCTCGGCGTCGCGACGCGCGAGAACGGCAAACTGCGCGAGACGACCGCGATCGTCCAGGATCTGTCGAAGGCTCTCTCGTCCAAGCCCTACTACATCCAGCTTCAGTACATGGAAGCGCTGGGCCTCGACGAGCGCACCTACCGCGCGCTCCAGTCCGGCGAGCTCAAGCGCTACATCGAGGAGTACGCGGCCAAGGCCCGCGCGCTCGGCGTCGACCAGAAGCAGGCAGCCGAGATCGGGCAGCAGCTCACGCAAGCCTGGCGTTCGCTGGGCGCCACGGCAGAACTCATCGGGGCGAAGCTCGAGCAGACGCTCGGCCGGTCCATGGCGTCTTTCGTCAAGGACATCGACGAGTTCCTGATCCGGAACGCCGACAAGATCGTCAAGTTTTTTGAAGAGGCTGGGAAGGCAGCCGCCTGGCTCGCCGCGGCATTCCAGAAGCTGGTCGACGCGCTGACGCCGGCATGGGAGGCATTCGACCGCATTGCGGTGTCCCTGACGGGGCAGAGCGGCTTGCAGGTCGCCCTAGAGGCCTTCGCCGTCTGGTTGGTCGGATCGTGGCTGCTGCGTATCCTCGGCGCCTTCACGGCGGTCGGTGCCGGCTGGGGCGCGATGCTGCTCAAACTCGGGATCAATCCGCTGACGCTCGGCGTGGCCGGCGCGCTAGCGCTGAGCACGAGCCCTGCGAACGGGGGCGAAGATCAGGAGATTGCGCGGCGCCGCGCGGTTGGCACATGGGGCAAGACGCCGAACGATGGGTCGCCGGGCTCTGCTCCGCAGGTCACCGATAAGCGGAACTGGTGGCAGCGCACGATGCCGAAGGTGCTCGGCGGTCAGGACGCGCCGGCGGGCGGCGGCGGGCGCGGCGACAGCAACGCGCCGATCCGAGGCAGCACTTTTACGCAGAAGGCTCCCGGTATCATCAACCGCCTGATGGCGGACTTCGGCTTCACGCGAGAGCAGGCCGCCGGCGTGGTCGGCAACCTGGGCCACGAAAGCGGTGGCCTGAACGAGATGCAGGAGAAAAACCCAACCAGTGGTCGCGGGGGCTATGGCTGGGCTCAATGGACCGGGCCCCGTCGCCGCGCCTTCGAGGCATGGGCGGCAGAAAAGGGCCTCGATATCAATTCCGACGAGGCGAACTACGGATTTCTCAAGCACGAGCTCCGCACGAACCACAAAGGGGTGGTCGACTCCGTCAAGCGAGCAGGGTCTGTCAATGAGGCGACCGTGGCTTTCGAGGAAGGATACGAGCGCGCTGGCATCAAGAACTATCCGTCGCGGCAGAAGTGGGCGCGACGGGCTTTGCGTGTGGCTGAGCGCGCTGCTGCGGCGCAGGCGGAGATCGGGACGGTTCCTTCTTACGCACCGTTCTCCAAACTCAATGCCGGGTCTCTCGCCGCGGCGCAGACGAATGCCGCTCTGATCGGGGGCGGGATCCAGCCGGGTGGCGGCGCTCCTCTGCTGCCGCCGTCGAACAGCAACTCGACCAACGTCGAGATGAAGCAGGAAACCAACATCACGATGCTGGGTGGCTCTGATCCGTCCGCCAACGCGGCGGCGATAAGCGACGCTCAGAAGGGCGTCAACGGCGGAATGCTCCGGAATATGACCGGCGCGGTGCGCTGATCAGTATCGAAAAGGTTGCGGGGGCCTCGGCTTCGATCGCTCTTGCGCGAACAAGGAATCGGCTACGCATCGGCCGATCGCTGTGTATGCCATGATCACCACGCCAAACTGCCGAACGCAGCCGGCGCGAAAGCGCTCTTCAAGCTCAGGCCATTTCGCCTTGGCGAAATCGTATCCGCGCTGCTCACTGGCGATGCAATCCGCCATGGAGACGCCTCGATCGCTGGCCTCCCGGCAGTTGGGGATGACGTCGTAGAACGGAAATTCAGTAGCGGCTTTTGCCGGCATCGGGATGGCCATCCCGATACAGATGATCAGCGCCACGCGCATACGATGGCTTTGTCGTTGGTCCAGCACGCATCATTGCGCCAGAGGTCGCCTAAATCGGTGTGAGCATGAGATGCGCCCCGCTCTTCATTCCAGAAGCCTTTTGCATAGCCTTGGTCAGTCATCGTCACGATCGCAAAATAATCCAGCGAAGGGCCTGCCCCTATAGTAAAACTGCCGCCCTTTGACACCTCGATAGGGCATGGGCCGTTCAGATAGGTTTTGCCGTCGACGATAAGCAGACAGCGGCCTGGAGCGGCCACCGCCGCCCCGCTCACCACCATCGCGAGTGCAACCAGTATCGCGCGCATGACCGCCTCCACGGGCGCAGAACATATGGCAGTCGTGCCAGATAGGGAACCGGTTCACATATGGCTCTCCTCGACGACGCATTCGCACTGCTGATGTCGGGGTCGCGCCAGATCGGGACGTTGATACCTGATGTCGTCATCCGGGAGATCAGCAAGGACGAGATGGTCATCACGGACCATCCGGTCGAGCGCGGCGCGGCGATCTCGGATCATGCGTTCCTGCGCAATGCCGAGATCGAGATGCAGATCGCCTGGTCGGATTCGACGGGCGGCTATGTCGGCTACGCCAACGATGCATACAACGAGCTGATCGCCCTCCAGGGCCTGCGCGAGCCCTTCGACGTTTCGACCGGCTCGCGGCGCTATCGCAACATGCTCCTATCGTCGGTCGCGATGACGAAGGACGAGAAGACCGAGAACATCGCGCTGATCTCGGCGCGGCTGCGTGAAGTCATCATCGTCAACACGCAGACGACGGGTGCGGCGAAGTCGACCCAGGCCAATCCGGCCAAAACGGGATCGACGACGACGGTCGGATCGCAGCAGCTCAAGTCGGGCCCGACAGGGTTCGTCGCCGGAGGCGTCTGATGGCGACGGTTCAGGAATTTCCGCTGCGCCCGGAAGCGCAGGTGATGTCGATCACACTTGGCGCAACTGAATATCAGGTCCGCTTTGGCTGGACCGACACCATCGATGGCGGCTGGTTCATCGACATCAGCGCGCTTGACGGCACGCCGCTCCTCCGTGGCCTGCCGCTGACGGCCGGCGAGAATGTGCTGCAGCAGTTCGACTATCTCGGCTTCCCTGGCGAGATCAGGGTCGTGACCGACAATGATCAGTTGGTCGAGCCGACCTATGCCAATCTTGGCGGCAACGGCAAAGTGCTCTTCATTACGCCATGACACGCCAATGGCTACGCGAGGTCAGCCTGACGGTCGATGCTGGCGGGGAGACGATCGACGTCTCCGAACTGCGGATCCGCTTCAAGGTCACGCAGAACCGGCTTCAGACGCCCAACGCCGCCGACATCGTCATCACCAACCTCAAGGAAGCTACTGCCAAGAAGATCAAGAAAGAGGGCCAAATTGTCACCCTCAAAGCGGGATATCAGGGTGCTTCCGAGGGGCTATTCAAGGGCAATCTGATCCAGAAGCGCACCGGCCGGGAGAACCCTGTCGATACCTACGTCGCTCTCGTCGCGACGTCCGGCGACAAAGCCTACAATTTCGCCACCGTCTCCAAGACGATCGCCGCCGGCTCGACCTTCAAGGACCAGGTCGATGTCGTGCTGGAGGCGATGAAGCCGCACGGCATCACCGCAGGGTACATTGCTGACCTGGGCAGCAAGAAGATGCCTCGCGCCCGGACCATGTTCGGTATGGCCCGCGATGCCATGCGCGACATTGGCTTCTCCACCGGGACGTCGTGGTTCATCGAAGACGACAAGCTCAACATCACGAAGAACAACGAGCCAAAGCCCGGCGAAGCGTTTGTCTTGAACTCGGCCACTGGCATGATCGGCCGGCCAGTCCAGACGCTCGACGGCATTATCGTCCGCATGCTGCTGAACCCGAAGGTTCGCCCCGACACCCGGATCAAAATTGACCAAGGCAGCATCGACGAGGCGGCCTTCAATCCGAACTACACGGCCGAGGTCGCGAACTCGATGCTGCCGTCGATCGCCGATGACGGGATGTACCGCGTGCTCGTTGCCGACCATCACGGCGATAGCCGGGGCAACCCTTGGTACACCGAAGTGATCTGCATCCGAGCTGACGGGCAGGGCCCGCAGCCGATCCGCCTTGCCCAACAGGGCATCGACCTCGACCCCGGACAGTAGCGCCATGGATCTCCGTCAGCGGATCGACGACCCGGAAGAGAACCTCCGGGCTGCGATCGAACAGCACACGTCGAAGATGTGGACGTCAGCGCCGGGCAAGGTCGTATCGGTCGATATGGTCAAGCAAACGATGTCTGTGCAGCTCGCCGTCAAGTCCTTCGTCAAGCAGGAGGATGGCTCGCAGAAGGCGGTCGACATTCCGATCTTGCAGGATGTGCCGTTTCAGTTCCCCGGTGGCGGCGGTATGCTGATGACCTTCCCGGTAAAGCCGGGCGACGAAGTGCTGGTCAATTTCACGGCGCGGGCGCCAGACACCTGGCAGCAATCCGGGGGCGAGCAGGTTCCGCCCGATGCTGGAATGCACAGCTTGTCGAACGGCTTCGCGCAATTGGGCTACCGGTCGAATCCGAACGCCGCAAAGGTCACGGACCCGAGCTCGACCGGCGCGGAGATGCGCTCCGAGGACGGCATGACGAAAATGTCGATGTCGGCAGCGGGGGGCGTGGCCGTATCGACCGACAAGTCGGTCTCAGTCGCGGCGGCGCAGGGCGTCGCGATCGGAAGTGGCGCTGGCGAGACAGCCATCACTGGCACCGTTCGCATCACAGGCGAGCTCATCGTGAACGGCATCGTCTTCTCGACGCATAAGCACACCGGCGTCCAGGCGGGCGGCAGCACGAGCGCGGGGCCGACGAACTGATGCGTCTCCGGAAATTCGACGAGAACGCCGATTATCGTTTCGGCCAAGGCGCGGTGCAGTTCTGGAAAGATCAGCCCGAGGGCGTCGCCCAGGCAGTGGTCCAGCGGCTCCAGCTATGGCAGGGGCAGTGGTATCTCGACAGCGCCGAGGGCATGCCATGGAAGACGCGCGTGCTCGGCAACCGCACAGCCGATACCCGTGACCCTTCGATCCGCGCCCACGTGCTGTCGACGCCAGGCGTGAAGAAGATCACGGCCTATTCCAGCACTCTCGACCGCAACACCCGCGCGTTCAGTGCCGGGCTGACGATCGACACCATCTATGGACCGGCGACGGTCACCGGAGTGAATTCCTGATGGCCCTTCCGGTTTGCACCATCGACGAGAATGGCGTCTTCAAGCCGGACTATGAGGTCGTGCGCGTCTATTTCGAGGACGCTTTCAAGGGCATCTTCGGAGAGGACATCGACGTCGATCCCGACGCGATGGACGGTCAGCAGATCGCGATCGTGGCTTCGGCGATCGATGACGTGAACGCCCAGTGCGTCACGGCCTACAACTCGTTCTCGCCGGCGAATGCTCGCGGCGTCGGACTGTCGTCGAACGTCAAGATCAACGGGCTCAAGCGCCTGGTTGCCAGTAACTCGACTGTGGACTTGCTGATCACTGGCCACGCCGGCACTACGATCACTGGGGGGATAGGGCAAAGCCCGGACGGCACGCAATGGCTGCTGCCGGCGTCGGTGACGATCCCGGACGATGGCGACATCACGGTCACGGCGACGGCGAAGGATATCGGAGCCATCGACGCCGTGCCGGACAGCATCGTGGCGATCGGCACGCCGACGCGGGGCTGGCAGACGGTCACCAATCCCTCTGCGGCGTCTGCTGGCGCAYCTGTTGAACTCGACGCCACCTTGCGCCGCCGGCAAACGGTCTCGACCGCCCTGCCGTCCCGCACGGTATTCGAGGGCACCATCGGCGCTGTCGCTTCGATCACCGGCGTCACCCGCTACAAGGGCTATGAGAACGACACAGGCACGGCCGATGTGAACGGACTTCCGGCGCATTCGATTTCGCTGGTGGTGCTGGGCGGCGACGCCATGGCCATCGCGCAAGCCATCGCCGACAAGAAGGGGCCCGGCGCCGCGACTTATGGCACCACCTCTGTCGACGTCACCGACGAATATGGCGTGACCCGCGCGATCAAATTCTACCGACCCACCACCGCGACCATCAAGGTCGCCCTCGCCATCACTGCGCTGGCAGGCTTCACGGCTGCGATTGAGACTGCGATCAAGCAGGCCTGCGTCGACTGGATCAATGCTCTCGACATCGGCGAGGACGTCGAATTCGCCGAGATCTATGTGCCGGCGAACCTCAACGGCTTGCCCGACCGACGCACCTACAAGATCACCGGGCTGACGATCGCGAAGAACATGGGCTCGCTGGGCACGGCCGATCTGGTCATCGCCTTCAACGAAGCGCCGATGGCCGCGCTCACCGATATCACGACGACGGTGTCCTGATGCCGACGGCTGAAGACTACCTCGCGCTGATCACGCCGGCCTACCGCAGCAAGCCGAAGTTTACGGCGATGATCCGCGCCATCGTGGAGCCGATCGTCGCGCAGCAGGCATTCCTCGAACACCTCCCGATCGACTTCGATCTCGACGTTGCGATCGGCGCGCAGCTCGACGTCGTCGGGGAGTGGGTGGGCCGGACGCGGTTCGTCCGTATTCCAATCGCCAACATTTGGTTCCGCTTCGGCGATGCCGCGCGTGGATGGGGCCGAGGTCTTTGGAAGCGGCCCTACGATACGCCGGATGGGATCACACGCCTTGATGACGGTACCTACCGGACTCTGCTCAGGGCGAAGATCGCCGCGAACAGTTGGGACGGAACCCTACCAGACGCGAAGCGAGCGCTCGACATCATTTTCCCCGATGGCGAGACGAAGCTGGTCCTGATCGATAACCAGGACATGACGATCACCTTCGGCGTCGCCGGCGTGATCCCATCGGCTCTGTTCATCGCACTCCTGTCTGGCGGCTATATTCCGCTGAAGCCCGAGGGTGTCCGCGCGAAATACCGCATCACGACCGTAAGCGGCCCGATCTTCGGCTTTGGCGTCGACAACGACATGATCGGCGGTTTTGGACGCGGCGCGTGGGCCGCCTCGCCTGAATACTTCACTTCCTGATCTCCCGGAGACATCGCAATGCCTACCAACGACTTCCTGCCGTTCGCCACGGCGGGCGGCGCAGGCGTGCTCTCGCAGGCCGAATACGCCGCCCTTGCCGCGCGCCCGTCCGGCTTTGTCGACGGGATTGCAGAACCGACCGAGGTCAACAAGGTCTGGCGACAGGCAGCGTTTATGGCCGCATCGGTGGGGCAGTTCGTCGCCGACTATTCGGGCGGGAATGCGCTCGACAACGGCGTCGTGGCTGACCTGCTTGCCGGCTTGGAGCGAGCCTCGCGCCGGCAGTTCGCGAACGCGATCACGTCAGTGTCCGGGACCGCGACGGCAATTACTGCCACGATGGCCACGGCGATACTGAGCTACGCCGATGTCCTCAATGCGTCGTTCACAATCGTAATGCCGAACGCGGCATCTGGCGGGGGAACCACCTTCGCCGTTGACGGCCTCGCCGCTCAGGCGGTGACATGGGCTGACGGGACCCCGATTGAGGGCAACAACTGGCTTGCCGGCGAGCGTGTCCGGCTCGTTCGTGCTGCGTCGTCATGGGTGATCCCTGGGATCTCGCCGGCCAAGGTGCGCGCGATCACGGCTGGCACGCTGCGCACCGTGGCTCTGACGGCTGCCTCGGGCACCTGGACCGCGCCGGCCGATGTTTCTGTCGTCAACCGCGTCCTTGCCATTGGCGGCGGCGGGTCGGGCGGAAATTCCGGCACGACAGCGTCGAAGGCCAGCGGTGCCGGCGGTGGTGGGGCGTGGGAACGTTTCGGCGTCGCCGTGACGCCTGGCGGAGGAAACGCCTTCACCGTCGGCGCCGGCGGGATCGTCAATCCATCCGGACAGGGGTTCAACGGCAACGCAGGCGGATCGACCGCCATTTTTGGCACCACCGGCACGGGCGGCGCAGGCGGCAACGGCGCCAACAATAGCGTCACGGCGATTCAGGTCGCCAACGGCACAGTCAGCGGCACGACGCCGGATATCACCTATCCCGGCGGCCGAGGCACAGAGGGCACCGTTGGCACGGGCGGCGGATCGATCTGGGCCCAGCCCACACAACGCGCCTTCACTAATGCTGGAGTTAACAACGCAGCTCTGGGCTTCGGCGGCGGTGGCCCGGGCGGCTCCGATTTCGGTGGCGCATGGCAGCCGGGCGGTGCGGGATCCGGTGGCGTCATCCTGCTCCAATACTTCAGCCGCTTCGCACCGTGACGGGAGATATCACCATGAAGCACTATGGCCGCATGATTGCTGGCGTCGTCGTCGAGATCAAAGATCTTCCGGGCGATTTCGATATCGAGGCTCTGTTTGGGCCGGAGCATGGTTTCGTTTCGCTGCCCGCTAAGGTCGAGGCAGGGTGGCTTCAGGACGGCGCGAAGTTCGTAGCGCCGCCCAACCCGACCCTCGATCAGGCTTCGATTCTGGCCGGCCTCAAGGCGGAGGCCGGCCAGACCATCGGCGCCGTGATCAGCACTGCCGCCCAGCTCAACCTGAACGCCGCGATGAATGTGATCACCACGAAGCTTCCGGCCGAGCGATCCGACGACGACCGAGCTTTCGCGAGGACCTTCGCCGAGGGGCATGCGTGGATTCAGGCGGTCAGGGCACGCATCCCTGTGCTCATGAAGGGTAACGGCGAGACACCGCGCGGGGAGGAGCGCTGGCCGATGCCGAGCAGCCCCGTCGTCGATCTGGCCCGTCGGTACTGAGTCGCGATGTCTCTCACGCGCCGCCTCAACCCAAATGGCGATTTCGCCGTGTGGCAGATGGGCCTTGCCAATCCGAGTGCGGATCACGGCGTCATCACTGCCGACGCCTACTATCTCCAGAACACCAGTGGCGCGGTGCTGCGCGTCGAGAAGAGCGCTGACGCGCCGTCGTTTGCCGATGCCGGTTTCGTCGTCCGCCAGTCGATGAAAATCACGGTTCTGACGGCGGCCAACCCTTCAGAGACAGAAAACGCTGGTATCGTCCATACTGGCACCGGAGACCGCTTCGCGCAGATGCTGCTTGGCCGGGCCCCGGTGCGATCTCTGTTCATGAAGGCGAGCGGCCCCTTTCACATTATCCTACGGACTGCGATCGAACGCTCCGTATTTCACATATGCTGCGGGCGCGGAGGTTGGTCAGACCTGGCGCAAGTTCACCGCATTGATGCCGGTCCCGCCTGCTACGGACTGGGGTGAGGGAGCAGCGCGCGGTTATGCCTCCTTCCTGTTCTTGGGCGGCGGCACAGCGTTCGTGCAGCCGCCGGACGTCTGGGAAGCTGGGCCGAAGGGCGTCGTGCCCGGTCAGAGCAAATTCCTCGGCACAGTCGGCAACACACTCTGGGTCGCGGCGGACCAGCTTGAGGCAGACGTTGCTTCGCCCTTCGAGCAGCGTCCCTACGAAGACGAAGAGTGGGACTGCCTTCGCTACATACAGAAGAGCTTCTGGCGCGATGTCGCGCCGAAGGCAGGATGGGCAAGCCAGGGCACCCCCTTCCATGCCGGGCAACATTATTTCGCGGCGACACGATCCGGCGGGAACGGATGGCAGGGGACGCAGATCGATTTCAAGCGGCCGATGATTGCCGCGCCGATCGTATCGATCTTCAATCCGGTCGGGCCGGGGTCGCTCGTCCTGAACTGGAACCGGGCGACGGCCGTAGGCGCTTCTATCGACGCCGTGACTGAGAAGGGGTGCCGACTGTCAGCGTGCGATCCTGGCGCCAGCCTTGGCGACACGCTCGTGACAGGGTGGCTCGCCAACGCATCGGTCGATCCGGGCTAGGCGCGCGGGTTCAAGCAGTCGATCAGCCCACCGACGAAATCGGCCCGGCCGAAAGGTGTCGGGACATTTTTCGTCGCTTGGGGGAAGTCGTGGATGATGGACCAGCCCTGATCGACCAGTAGAGCCCGAAGCCTCGCCTCGATCTCGGCCGAGTGCGTCTCGATGTGCATTCGACGGACGCGGGCGTTCAGGAACTCGATCGAGGCCGGGATGACATCGACCTCGGCGCCCTGGATGTCCATGTCGATCAGATCGATAAACTCGATGCCGCCGATCATGTCGATCAGCGGGCGAGATTCAACGTCTATCGAATAGAAGCCATTGGAGAGCGCCTTCATCGGCCGCCCGAAATAGCTGCCCTCGACTTCGGTGAGCTGATCGCGATATTCCGCGTGGACGGCGCTCTGGCCGTACCAGTCGCGAGCGTTGGCGGCGCCAAGAGTTGACGGGCCTTCGACATAAAAGGGGATGGTACCGGTCTCGCCCACGGCGAACGGGAAGACCGTGTATTTCGCCGGGCTGATGTCGTTGTCCGACATATGATCGGGAATCCATTCAAGGTGCTGCGGCTCAACCTCAGCCATGTGCAGGCGATAATCTTTCGCCAGCCGGCGAGCGGCGAGGGCGGCGACGCATGACCAACGGCCGAAGCCGGCGCCCAGCTCGACGAAGGTGAAGCGCGGCCCGGCAGCTTTGGCAGCCTCTAGGATGCTCTTGAACTCGAAGAAGGCCTCACCGACGTCGGGCGGGGCGGCTGATGCCGTGTCGATCGCGCAGAACTCCGCCCGCGTTAGCCCGCCGAGGAAATTCACCTCGAAGTTAGGCGGCGTCACCGCTCGTAAATTCTGGAACTCGCGGAAGATGGCGGGCGCGGTCTGACGTCGATTGAAAAAGCGCATGCCGCTCATTCTCATATTGGCCCGGCTCGCGCCAGCCACTGCAGCCGCCCGGCGGCTTTTTCTTGCCCGGGGCAGGCGCCTACTCGTTCGTGACATCTCGGCTTCCGTGTACTACGAAGGCCTGCAACGGAAAGGGCACATGGGCGTTGTTCGGTTTCTATTGGCGATGTCCGTCGTGTTTATGCACTACGGCCGGTTACCTGGTGTTCCGCTTCTCTTCGGTTCGGCCGTYGTCCTAGGCTTTTTCATCATCTCGGGCTTCTATATGGCCCTTGTCCTGACAGAGAAATATAAGGGACCAGGGGCGCTTGCGGAGTTCTACACCGCTCGAGCGCTTCGCATATTCCCGGCCTACTTTGTTTTGCTCGCGCTTGCCCTGATCTCTTTGCCAGTCCTAGGGCGCAATGGATGGCTTACGGCGTCAGGTTTCTGGAGCGAACTAGCCAGCCAGACGCTCATGCAGCAAATTTTCACAATGCTGCCAAACACCTTTATCTTCGGGCAGGATCTTCAATATTATTTCTACTACGACGGCGGCAAGATCGTTTTCGCAGAGAACATGCAGCAGCCGTTTCGCTATCCCAATCACTTCCTTTTGGTCCCGCAGGCGTGGAGTATTACGCTGGAGCTATATTTCTATCTTATAGCGCCGTTTCTAAACCGATTCAGGACGAGGTATCTTCTCGCGCTTACTATCGCTGGACTAAGTCTTCGCGTGTATCTGTCGGCTTTGGGCGTAAATTATTATCCTTGGTTGTATTTTTGCTTTCCAACGACGGTGTGCTTCTTTCTGATGGGTATGCTGTCATACCGAATCTATGCGGCTTTCCCGCTATTTTGGCGGGCGCCATGGGTTGGCTACGGCAGTGTGACCGCCCTTGTTGCCCTGCCTCTCACACAGTGGTTGTGGTCGCCGTGGGTAACGACACTATCGCGCGGCCAGTTGCCTGACGGTCACCTGTTTCTTGCGCTTGCACCGCTTCTCCTGCCGGGGGCATTTGAGGCGTCAAAGAACTGGGTTTGGGATCGCAGAATAGGAGAGCTTTCTTACTCAATATATCTCGTTCATTTCTTGGTCTACCACTGGACGTTCACAAGCTTCGAAACAGAAACAAAGTTTGGGTACTTTTCACGGCCCGATGCTGTCCTGTGGTATAACTTCTGCACTGTCCTCGCAGCCATCGCCTTGTTCAAGCTCGTAGACGAACCGGTCGACAGGTGGCGGCATCGGCGCTTCGCCCGGCGCGGGGCAAAACCCGAGATGGCATTGGCTTAGACGGAGGCTAGGCTGTCATCCCGCTGGCGTTTCCACTTGCGGGCTTGCGCAATCTGCTCTTGGAATTGCCTTTCTAGTTCGTCGAGTTCGGACGAATTCCACACCGCCAATTCGGCCAGAAACGTCCCTGTCGTCGACGCGCCGTCCGTGACAACAGCAAGCGCGCCGTCCGGCCTGGCTTTCAGATTAATTCGCATACCACTGCTCCAGATTTCAGACTGCAGACTCTAACGTTTCCCTACCAGGGCGCAACGCAATCGGCCGTCGCTTATTGCACTTTGGCGCGCGGTTCCGAGTTCGTGTCGTCGATCCCAAAATGATCCTCGTAGCGCTGCAACGCGCGGCGCAGCGCTGGCGCGGACGGTGCGCCGCAAACGACCTCGACGAACTTGCCAGTTCGGCGCCGAGGGAAAGAGGCGATGTCCACGACTTCCGCCCGCAGGCTGAACGTCGTCCCGTCCGCACTCGATGACACCTCTATCGGGTCACATACTGTAAGAACCAAGCTTTCCTTCACCGTCGCGTCCCTCATTGTTGGCTAGCGACTGAGTAGCACGCTCTCAGCAGGACACCACTGTGGACGACCTTGGCAAGGGTGGCGCGAGAGGGAAGGGCGGCGCTCGACTCAGAACCGCCGTTCGTACATCGGCCGGCCGCCCTCGAAGCGATCACCACGCGGGCCGCGGCGATCGTCACCGTCACGTTCACCGCGCCCGCCGGCGCACACGAGCCTGCCGTTGCGGTTGGACACGTCGCCTCGGCCACAGTCACGAATATCGAGGCGCGTGGGGCGTAGATTTCCGCCGCGATCCTCGCACTCAGCCTCCAAGATGGGACCGCGCTGGCGGACGTCCTGGCAGCTTCCGAGATAGCTGCCTCGAACCTGAGCAGCCGCCGGGGCACTGATCGCAGCGACTGCGAGCCCAACAAGAACAAGGATCTTCATTTTCCGTCTCCGATTTGAACCGATGCTCGCACGTCGATCGTGAACGGAAGCTGAAACGCAGACACCCGATTTTGTCGCCGCCTCCGGGCGGCTTTTCCATGCCCGGAGCATCGTCATGAGATTTCCGGCCACGCTCACCGCGCTGGCGCTTCTGGCGCTCGCCTCATGCGGGGCCGGCGGGCCGGTCTATGCCCATGAGTGGTTCTCTGGGACGGTCAACCCGATCAGGAAGCCAGAGGCGCGAACCTTGCTCGCCTCATTTAGGTGAGTAGACTTTGCCCGCAATTTGCATGCCTGTTCCGCCGGAAAAGCTCGCGCCGGAAGAAATAATATCCAAGGTCGTTTCGGTGTCATATCCCCAAAGATAGATTTTGCGACTTTGCTCGCCAATTTTAATCAGGCGTCGCCTTTCTAAAGAAAATGACGAAGCTCGCGATTGGCCGACTGTTGGTATTTTCTGAGATTTACTGAAAACTTGCGCAGGAGACCAGTTTCGGAGCTTTTCAACGCCCGAATAGCAGTTAGACAATATCATGTAACCATACTCGCGGTTCCATGGCAATTCTGCCAGACTCTCAATGTCCGTTTTTGTCAATGTATTTGGAGTTTTATCTTCTTTACGCACGTCACTATTTGGAGCAAAATGTAATCCTGAYTGTATCTGCCTACCATAGAAACTCCTACCAACAATATTTAGATTATTTGATCCATGACCAAATATAATGCCAGCATGAACTTCATATCCGTTCGAAGCTAGCGCATGTAGTTTTCTCCACTTATCTTTGAAGTCTAACTCTGTGTTGAATGGAATTAGTTCCGTTTTGTCCTTAGCGGGCTTAACTAAATATTCCAATTTTATTGCAGACATCCAGAATTCGGCTGCATATCTGAACTGAGGTTGAGATTGTTTTTCATAGAAAAATGCAAAGAAGAGCCGCTTAGCATTTGAAACCGGACACATTTCGTTCGGGTTTAAACCAATCGCCAATCGATTCAAGTTCAATGCCATCCCAGTTATCCATTCTGTTGTAGCCTCAGGCGCCGAGGACATCGCGAGCTTCAGTCAATAGAAGTCGACTTTGGAAGGCAAGCAGCCAGTCGAAAATTTTGCGATTACAGCGCAGCGACGGACGTCGCCTCAACTGCTGCGGCTGCTACGAAAACAACTCGTATCACGACTCTGCCATTTCGTTATCGGAGCAATATTATGAAATCGAACGCTGATGTGCAGCGGGCGCTGATCGCGCTCGGCTACGACCTGGGCAAGGGCGGTCCCAGCGGCAAGGGCGACGACGACGCCTGGGGCGGCAAGAGCAAGGCGGCGGCCCTGGCCTATCAGAGCAAGAATGGCCTGAAGCCGACCGGCCTGCCCAACGCCGACCTGATCGTTCGCCTCTTCCCAGGCGTCGTCGCGCCGGTGATCCTGCCGCCCTGGTATGCCGAGGCGAAGCGCCTGAAGGGCCTGCGCGAGATCGCCGGCAAGCAGAATTCCAGCGTCATCATGGGCTGGGCCCGCGCGCTCGGACTCGGCTACGCCAATGACGAGACCGCCTGGTGCGGCCTCTTCGTCGCGCACTGCATGGCCTTCGCACTGCCCGGCGAGGCCCAGCCGGCCAATCCGCTTGGCGCGCGAAACTGGCTCAAATTCGGCCGAGAGATCAAGACGCCTTCGCCCGGCGCGGTGCTGGTGTTCTGGCGTGGCAGCAAGGCCGGCTGGTCCGGCCATGTCGGACTCTATGCGGGCGAGCACAAAAGCGACGGTGCCTGGCGCGTGCTGGGCGGCAACCAGAGCGACAGCGTCAGCGAGACCTGGCTCGCGCGCGACCGCCTGCTCGGCATGCGCTGGCCTTCGACCTATCCGCTGCCAACGGGCGGCCGGGTGCTGCTGACGGCAGGCGGCGGCCTGTCGACGAACGAAGCTTGATCATTCTGCCGCCACGATGGAATCGACCCTGACCGCCTCATAGGTTGATCGTCCGCTTTGCGCCTTCAGATAGGTCACACCGTCCAGAAGATAGGGGAAATAGTCCCACTGCCGGCCGCCCTTGTAGGTAACGCCGATCGTATTGGACTTGATCGTCCATGTGCCCTTCGACGGCTTGCCACCACTGCGGGCGAACTCGAACGTGTGGTCGTTGTAGAACGTGAATGTTTGACCGTTTACGAGCTTTACCTTCCGCCCAGCGACAGAATCGACGCTCAGGTTCAGGAACCGGGTCTCGGCGTTCGCAGTATCGAAGAGTCCCGAGCCCACGCTCACGATCAGCGACGTGGTCAGCAGCTTCACGATATCATTCATCGTCGTACTCCCGGAGTTCGATAATCGGCGCGCGTCCTGTCCGCGTGCGGTCAATGTCAACCAGCGAAGCCTGATCTCAGTCGGCGGCTTCGATCTTCGCGATCTTGTCCTGGAATTCGCGCTGGCCCTCGCGCGCCGTGATCCGGACGAACTGCTGGCCGCCATCGATGAAGGTGCTCCAGTTCCGGGAGATCCCGGTCTTGGCGTTCGTCACCAGGATCGAACTGTCGGCCTGCAGCTTCCACGTTGCCACGAAACGCTCCCGTCGCGCGGTCTGGCCGGTGAAGCGGCCGTCCCGATGAAAAATCCAGATGCCGCCGCTTTGACCGGTCACCTTGCGGCCCGCCACGGTTTCGGCGCTCAGGCGCATGAACCGGGTCTCTGCCTGGGCAGCCTGAACGAGCCCCGCCAGCACGGCCGCCGCCACGAAAATTCGCATCGCTCACCCTTCGCAGTCGCCCGCCGGCAAGGTCGCCTCGTCGGCTGTCTTCGTCAACCGCCACCATTCTCCAGGAGTTTCACGATGATCCGCTCCCTGGCGACGCTCGCCGTCGCATTCTTCGCCCTTCTCGGATTCGCCGCCGTCGCCAGTGCGCAGTCGCTTTCGACCGGCTCGGCCGTCTTCGAGATCGTGCGCCCCTTCCTCGTCGAGCTCGCCAGCGCGCTGATCGTGGCGATCGTCGGCTGGCTAGCAGTCACCGTGAAGGCCAAGCTCAACATCGACCTCGACGCAAAGCATCGCGAAGCCCTGCAGGCCGCGCTGACGAACGCGGCCGGGCTCGTCATCAATCGCGCCGGCGGCATGGCCGGGGCACTGGCCCTGCCGAGCCGCAACCCGCTGATCGTCGAGGGCGTCGACTATGTCGTGAAGAGCGCGCCGGACGCGCTAAAGCATTTCGGCATCACGCCTGAAGCCGTTGGCTCGGTGCTCACCGAGAAGCTCGAGGCGAAGATCGGCGTGATGGTTTCGACCGGCGCAGCTGCGCAGGCCTGACCACCTGCCATGACCGATCCGCTCGCCTCGTCCGTCGCCGAGCTACTCAAGATTGGGCTGCCCGGCGTCATCATCCTCGCGCTGGCCTGGGCCTACTGGCGGCAGGTTCTTCGCAACGAAACCCTATCGGATCGCCGCGTCGAGGATGCCCAGAAGCTGACCGACCTCGTGCGGGCGAACACGGAAAGCCGCGAGAAGCACACCGCCGCGATCGACAGCCTGGCCGATCTGATGCGCGACGTGCAGATCAGGGGACGGCGATGATGCAACCGCTGACGTGCGTGATCGGCCGGCTGCGCCGTGCACTGCGGCCGATCGAGGAAACCCCGCAGGACCGTAGCCTGACGGCTGCCGTCGCCGACAATCTCCGCGCCGCGAGACGCGCCGATCGCGCGATCGAGACGCTGAACGAAGTCGCCACCTTGGTGAAGGACCATGCCCATGCCGGCCGCCGTTAAGATACTCCTGCGCGGCCACCTGATGCGCGCCTTCCTCGGCTTCATGACGGTTGGCTGCCTGCTTTTCGTCGTGGTGCCAGAGGCCGCGCTGATCGAGGCGCTGAACCTGATTGCTCTTTCCTTCGCCGGCGCGGTCATGGTCGCCTATGCGCCCGTCGTCTGGATTGCGCTGCAGGCGGAGATGCCGACGCGTGGGCAGGTGCTCGCCGTCGGCATCTTCCTGACGCAAGCGGCGAGCTTCATTGCCCGCATCGTATCGCTTGGCTATCGTTCTCTGGGCTGGCGCGACGTGGTCAACACCGACCTCGTCAGCCTGTTTGTCTTCCTGACCATCCTCGGCGCGCTCTGCCATCTAAACGCCCCGGAAGTCGTGGACGGCTCGGTGCCGACGCGGCAGTGGGTGCGAATCGGCATCGTCTTCGGCGTCGGGGTCTTCCTGATCGCGGGCTTCCTCGCCGCGCCGATCTGGTGGCCATAACGGAATCGCCGGGCCGTCAGCCCACGGCGTTCGGGACCGGCCGGATCCGGTGTAGAGCCCTCCTTGGGCAGTTTCCTCCCTACTAGGCCGCGTGATCCTTCGGGGTGGCGCGGCCTTTTTTGCGACCTAGCGTGCGCTCTCCTTTTTCGCTGGCCTAGGACCTGCGGCAAGCAGCCGATTGCCCGCCGACCGGGATCGTCTTGATGCGGATGCCGCAGGGGTTGCGGCAAGCCGTTCAACGGCAACGATGATGCAGGGAAAATTCGCCTTCCTAGAAGCTCATTTTGAGCGAGGCAGTTCCGGCGTATGTCCGGCTGTTGGCCGATGCGGTACCGTCGAAACGGCCGCCGAGCACGAGATTGGGCGAGATCAGGTAGTCGACCCCGGCGGCGAACAGGCCGACGTCGCGGTCCTGGCGTGCGCCGGCGATCACGAAGCTCGCCGATGG
>NZ_JBFUCS010000020.1:0-74791 GCF_056405115.1 Allobosea sp. P2_A10
TCTTCTTTCGTCACTAGCAGTCAGGTATATAATAATACATCTGCCGAATTTATTCCTTATAATCTCAGCGGTTTCTTTCGGTCTAATTCCATCTATGACAATCTTCCTGTCAATTTTCATTTTTTCAATGATTTTGTTAGCCAGTTCGACCGGGCCGTCTGATTGCAAGTAATCTCGACCGACTTTATTAAGGCTCTCTCTGCTTTCATCCAAGCCTTTCTCCCTCGCGATATCACGAAATAAATCTCCAACAGATATATGCTTATACCCTAGTTGCTTTAATATTTCCGAGGCGCATGTTTTTCCGGACCCTGATCTTCCGCAGATAATTACAATTGAGTATTCTTCTACGTTCTGATTTGACATTTTCTTAATTTGTTCAAGCAGAAACTGACCTTGTTCAAAATGCCGGATTGATGCAATTATTGTAGCATTGTCTTTCGGGTCGTGATATCTATATATAAAAGTTTTATTTGATCCTTCATACTCGATAATTGAACCCCTCATATCGCTATAATTTGTCAGTTGTATATTTAAGCTAATTTTATTGAACAGCTCAATTCCTACCGCCTTCCGAATTTCGTTTAAGCTTTTTGAGCTGACAAATATAATCTTATTTTCTGATATAAGTCGATCGATCGTGTGTTGAATTCTGCTATTTCGTATTATCCAATCAAAATCTCCGGCATAGACCGTAACGCTCTTTGCTTTCTGATAATATTGTGACATTATTCGATCATCATCATCATCGCTATTAATGACATGACGCGTAAATGGGTTATTCTTTTCTATGATTCTGATTTGCTGTCGTGTAGTTTCTTTCGTTATAAAATAATATACTAGTGGCAACGCTGCCGAAAATACGCTTAATGATAGTCCGATCATATTAAGGGTAAATAGCATGTACTCTGGTTTATCTGGATCTCTGAACCCCATCCATCTTTGGATAAATTGAAATGGGACGCTTAGGATAGGATTCGGCTCAATACCTAGTGATTTTAGGCCCTGATCAGCGAAGACAATCATGAAAACACAAAATACAAAGAGGGCTACTATAAGTATAAACCAAAATAATGCTTTGATAGAATTGAGAATAAAGTTTCCGATATTTTTTAATATTTCGCTCTCGCTCTTTGGGTATAATTGTGCCATAAGATATTGCCTTTATTGATTGGGTGGCGTGATGGGCGTGAGCGATAGAGCCTATCTAGAATCGAATGACGGATTAATTTACTGGAATCCAAAATAGCGCGCTATAGCTCGCGGCCGGCCTTACCCCGCCGCCTCCCTCGGCACGCCCTTCGCCCCCTTGATCGGCCGCCGCTCCAGTACCTCCTTGACGAAGCGCACGGTGTGCCCCTTGCCGACCTTGACGATGGCCTCGTGTGCGCCATCGGCCACCGCGACGCGGCCGCCGTCGCCGCCTTCGGGGTCCATTTCGATCACCCGGTCGGTGGTCTTAACAACTGCCAGCTGTGGGGAGGGGCGGCCCATTCGTTTTTGCGGGAGCCCCGGGGGATGACGAAAGCAGGGCGCTCACTTGATCAGCCGATCATACTCCGCATGATTGCCGATCCAGAACCAGAGCAAGCCGCCTTCGACATCCACCGCCAGAGCGCGATAGCGCAGGCCGATGCGCGCGACCAATAGGCGCCGACGCGCTTGAGGCGAAGCGAGGGATGGTGGGGATCGGCGTTGAGCAGCGCATAGGCTGCATCGGCCGCTTCGCGCGTCGCCGGGGGCAGGTCGCGATAGGCCTTCCAGAAGGCAGCGCTGGCGAAATGCCTCATAGCTCGCGGGGCGAGCCCTTGCGAAATTCGGCGAGCGCGGCTTGCGCCAGCCCGTCCAGCTTGCCGGCTGCGGCATCGGCCTCGATGCGGCGGTCGAAGCGCTCGGCCTCGAAGGCGTCGAACCAGTCGCGCAGCTTCACCAGCTCCGTTCCGGGAAGCCGTTCGATGGCTCGCTCGATGTCCTCGATCGTCGTCATGGCTCGATCCTAGCACCATCGCGGCGAGCGCTCTACTCCGCCGCCTCCGCCTGCCTAACCCCCTTCGCCCCCTTGATCGGCCGCCGCGCCAGCACCTCGCGCAGGAACCGCGCGGTGTGGCCCTTGCCGATCCGCACGATGTCCTCCGGCGTTCCTTCCGCCACGACCTCGCCGCCGCCGTCGCCGCCTTCGGGGCCCATGTCGATCACCCAGTCGGCGGTTTTCACCACTTCGAGGTTGTGCTCGATCACGACGACCGAATTGCCCTGGTCGACCAGTTCGTGCAGCACCTCCATCAGTTTTGCGACATCGTGGAAATGCAGGCCGGTGGTCGGCTCGTCGAGGATGTAGAGGGTGCGGCCGGTGGCGCGCTTGGAGAGCTCCTTCGAGAGTTTGACGCGCTGGGCCTCGCCGCCCGAGAGCGTCGTCGCCTGCTGGCCGACCTTGACGTAGTCGAGCCCGACGCGGTGCAGCGTCTCCATCTTGTCGCGGATCGAGGGCACCGCCTTGAACAGGCCCTTGGCCTCCTCGACCGACATGTCGAGCACGTCGGCGATCGACTTGTCGCGGTATTTCACCTCTAGCGTCTCGCGGTCGTAGCGCTTGCCCTTGCAGACGTCGCAGGTGACGTAGACATCGGGCAGGAAGTGCATCTCGATCTTGAGCAGGCCGTCGCCCTGGCAGGCCTCGCAGCGACCGCCCTTGACGTTGAAGGAGAAGCGCCCGGCCTGGTAGCCGCGCGCCTTGGCCTCGGGCAGGCCCGCGAACCATTCGCGGATCGGCGTGAAGGCGCCGGTATAGGTCGCGGGGTTGGAGCGCGGCGTGCGGCCGATCGGCGACTGGTCGATGTCGATGACCTTGTCGAGATGCTCCATGCCCTCGATGCGGTCATGCGGGGCGGGGTGCTCGATCGAGCCGTTGAGCTTGCGCGCCACCGCTCGGTAGAGCGTGTCGATCACCAGCGTCGACTTGCCGCCACCCGAGACGCCGGTGATGCAGGTGAACAGGCCGAGCGGAATCTCGACGCTGACATCCTTGAGGTTGTTGCCGCGCGCGCCGACGATCTTGAGCGAGCGGCCCTTTTGCGCCTTGCGCCGCCTGTGGGGCACCGCGACCGACATCTCGCCGGTGAGGTATTTGCCGGTGAGCGAATTGGGGTTGTCGAGGATCTGCTGCGGCGTGCCCTTGGCGACGATCTCGCCGCCATGGATGCCGGCGCCGGGGCCGACATCGACGACATAGTCGGCGGTGAGGATCGCGTCCTCGTCATGCTCGACCACGATCACGGTGTTGCCGAGATCGCGCAGGCGCCGGAGCGTGCCGAGCAGGCGCTCATTGTCGCGCTGGTGCAGGCCGATCGAGGGTTCGTCCAGCACATAGAGCACGCCGGTGAGGCCCGAGCCGATCTGCGAGGCGAGGCGGATGCGCTGGCTCTCGCCGCCAGACAGCGTGCCCGAGGCGCGGGCGAGCGTGAGGTATTCCAGCCCGACATCGAGCAGGAAGGTCAGCCGGTCGCGGATTTCCTTGAGGATGCGCGGGGCGATCTCGTTCTGCTTCTGCGTCAGCCGCGAGGGCAGGGCGCTGAACCAGGCGAGCGCATCCTTGACCGACAGGCGGGAGACCTCGCCGATATGGCGCATGTCGAGCTTGACCGCCAGCGCCTCGGGCTTCAGGCGAAAGCCCGCGCAGGCCTTGCACGGCGTCTCCGACATGAAACGGCCGATCTCCTCGCGGGCCCAGTCGCTCTCGGTCTCCTTCCAGCGCCGCTCCATATTGGTGATCACGCCCTCGAAGGGCTTCCTGACCTCATAGGCGCGCAGGCCGTCGTTGTAGGCCATGCGGACGGGGTCGGTGCCGGTGCCGAACAGGATCGAGAGCTTCGCGCTATCGGGCAGCTCGGCCCAGGGCTTCGTCATCGAGAAGCCGAAATGCTTCGACAGCGCCTCCAGCGTCTGGCCGTAATAGGGCGAGGTCGACTTGGCCCAGGGCGCGATCGCGCCCTTCTTCAGCGAGAGCGACGAATCCGGCACGATCATGTCGGGGTCGATGCGCATCTCGTGGCCGAGGCCGTCGCAGGCCGGGCAGGCGCCGAAGGGGTTGTTGAACGAGAACAGGCGCGGCTCGATCTCGGGGATGGTGAAGCCCGAGACCGGGCAGGCGAACTTGGCCGAGAAGGTGATGCGGCGGGCCTCGCCGTTCTCCTCCTTCTCGTCGGCATATTCGAAGACCGCGATGCCGTCGGCGAGTTCCAGCGCCTGCTCCAGTGAATCCGCCAGCCGCGCGCCTAAATCGGGCCGGATCACGATGCGGTCGACGACGACGTCGATGTCGTGCTTGAACTTCTTGTCGAGCGCGGGCGCGTCGGGGATCTCGACGAACTCGCCATTGACCTTGACGCGCTGGAAGCCACGCTTGAGCCAGTCCGCCATCTCCTTGCGGAACTCGCCCTTGCGGCCGCGCACCACGGGTGCAAGCAGATAGCCGCGCGTCTTCTCCGGCAGCTCGGTCAGCCGGTCGACCATCTGCTGCACGGTCTGGCTCTCGATCGGCAGGCCGGTCGCGGGCGAATAGGGAATGCCGGCCCGCGCCCAGAGCAGGCGCATATAGTCGTGGATCTCGGTGACGGTGCCGACCGTCGAGCGCGGGTTCTTCGAGGTCGTCTTCTGCTCGATCGAGATCGCCGGCGAGAGCCCGTCGATCTGGTCGACATCGGGCTTCTGCATCATCTCGAGGAACTGGCGGGCATAGGCCGAGAGCGACTCGACATAGCGGCGCTGGCCTTCGGCGTAGATCGTATCGAACGCCAGCGACGACTTGCCCGAGCCCGACAGGCCGGTGAAGACGACGAGCTTGTCGCGCGGAATCGCGAGATCGACGTTCTTGAGATTATGCTCGCGGGCGCCGCGCACGGAGATGACCCGCGAATCGGTCTTGCGCGCCTCGTCGAACAGCAATTCGAGCGAGGCGGCCTGATCGGCGAGCGAGGTTTTGCCCGAGGAGGCTTTGCCGACAGGGGAAGACTTGCCGACAGGGGAGGACTCGCCGACAGAGGAAGACTTGCGGGCCATGGGGGCGTCCGGTTGAGCTGAAGCGCTAGAGATAGGGCAAATGCCGGGCCATGCCAGTCTCGGGCGCGGCGAGCGGCCATGACTAGCATGCGTTGCGGCTGCGCGGCCAAGATCTCATGCCAAGCCCTCCTGACAGGAGACGGCAGGAGACAGAGCGCCTCGATCAGGTCCTCGGAGCGTCGTTTGCCGAAGCCGGCAACCGCATCGAGACAGAGTTGCGCGAGCAGGTTGCCGCGAAAGGCGGAAATTCCTTAAAGCCGGAGCGGTTCGATATGTCCGCGCGCGCAGTAGGGCGAAGGTCGATCTTGAATTCGGTGGAACAAACCGGATTGATAGGTCACAATCGAGCCTGCAGGGGTGGGCGATGCCGGGGCGGCACTTCGATACCGGGCGAGATGCCCTGGACTTCATCGACGGGTTGGGTCGGCTCGGCAGTGTCGACGCCATCGTTACGTCCCTGCGCGACAAGCTCGCGAGTTACGGCTTCCATGCGTTCCTGATCACCGGCCTGCCGGATATCGGGGACCGGATCGATCCGCTGGTCATGCTCAATGGCTGGCCGCCCGGCTGGTTCGACCTCTATGTGAAGCAGTCCTTCTCCGATCACGACCCGATCGTGGCCCATTGCAAGCGCTCGATCGACCCCTTCGCCTGGGCTGACGTCTATCGCGACGACACCGCGAAGCCGCGCGAGCGCGAGGTGATGCAGCGCGCCCGCGACTTCACGATGATCGACGGCTTTTGCGTGCCGATCCATGACGAGAACGGCTTTCGCGCCGTCGTCACCATGGCGGGAGACCGGCCCGATCTCTCGCCGCGCTCACTTTCGGCGATCCATCTCATGTCGATCTACGCGCACAACACCGCATCGAGCCGCGGCGTGGCGGCCGAATCCGATCGCCCGCTGACCATCCGCGAGCGCGAGGTTTTGACCTGGATGGCGATCGGCCGGACGACTGAGGGCGTGGCCGAGCGGCTTGGGATCAGTTCCGGCACCGTCGAGGCGCATTACGAGAACGCCGCGCGCAAGCTGGGCGTGCGCGGGCGGGTGCGCACGCTGATCGAAGCGCATCGGCGCGGCCAGATCACGCTCTGACGCCGCGACGAGCCGCAAGGCCGCGACTTAATCCGACCCTATCCCGGAATTCCGGGATACCCCCCAGCGGCGTCCTCCGGGAAGCTCCTTCACCAAAGCAAGGGGGAGGATGCGATGATCCACGTCGTCGATCGAGACAACCGCCATCTCTACGCCAGGGAGATCGAGGAGCATTTCAAGATCCGTCACCGCATCTATGTCGGCGAGAGGCGCTGGATGGCGCTCGAGAAGCCCGACGGCCGCGAGATCGACCAGTTCGACAATGACGATGCGGTCTATCTGCTGGCGATCGAGCATGGCCATGTGATCGGCGGGACACGGCTGGTGCCGACGCTCGGGCCGCATCTGATGGCCGACGTCTTTCCCTTCCTCGCCAATGTCCGCGGCGTCCAGCGCAGCCCCGACATCGTCGAATGGACGCGCATCTTCGTCGTGCCCGAGCGGCGCGGACCCGACAGCAAGGTGTTGCACCAGGTGCTCGCCGGCATGTTCGAATACTGCCTGCGCAACGACCTGACCGCCATTACGGTGGTCATGGAGACCTGGTGGCTGCCGCGCTTTCTCGAGCTGGGCTGGGACGTCAAGCCGCTTGGCCTGCCGGCCGTGATCGACGGGCTGAACTGCATCGGCACGATCATCGCCGTCGACGAGGCCGCCTATCATCGCACGCTCGCCTTCAAGGGCCTGAGCGGGCCGGTCATCGCCACATCCCGCGAGACGCCGCTCACGCCGTTCGGGGAGGGCGATTTCCATGTTTCATGAGCAGGCGCTCGAACAGACCCTGCTGGCGCTGGACGGCCATCTGAAAGCGCTTGGCCCGGCAGGGCTGCGCGGCGCGATCGCCGATATCGACCTGCCGGACCATCTCTGGCTGGCGGTCGAGACGCTCTGCCTGTCCGAGAGCCAGCGGGATTCGATCGTGCAGGCGCTGCTGCGCTTCTCGCCGCTCGAGGTGGTGGAGTTCGCCGACGGTTCGGTGCTGCTGCACAAGCCGCTGACGCAGCGCATCGCCCACAAGCCGCCGCCCTTGCCCGATCGCGCCATCGAGGCGTTCGTGCGCCCGCCGTTCAGGCCTGCGCCGGCTCGTCGGAAAGCGCTTCGACTAGGTCGATGATCCGGCGCCTGACCCGGGCATCCTTGATTTTAACGAACGCCTTGGTCAGCTGCACACCTTCGCTGGTCGCCATGAAATCGGCGACATAGACGCTCGATGAATGGTCGGAGAAGCCGCCGCCCGGCGCATCTCCGACCGGCGCGCCGTCGAAGAAGAACGAGACCGAGACGTCCAGTATGTTGGCGATCTGCTGCAGCCGGCTGGCGCTGATGCGGTTCGCGCCCTTCTCGTATTTCTGGATCTGCTGGAATGTCAGGCTGAGCGCTTCGCCGAGCTTCTCCTGGCTGATCCCGGCCAGCATCCGGCGCATCCTGACGCGCGAACCGACATGCCGGTCAATGGGGTTCGGAGTCTTCTTCAACATATCGCCTTCACCAGGAGCAGAATGTCCGACGCCATCTTGCATGGCCCGGCCAGCGACGCCAACCATGGTCCAGCGAATTGGAACCGGCGCCGTACGGCTTCCCCACTGCTGCTGCCTGCGGGCAAGAGCTGTGACAGACATCCTGTCGAATTTCCGGGCCTTCGCAGGATGCGCGTCGGCCGCTGGTCCTGCCGCCGAATCAGCAGGGGACAACCACGCGAAAACAGCTTGAACAAAACGGGAACATCATTGATAGTGCCGCTATGGACGGCTAGGGTCCAGCTCCGGTCGTCGGCCGGTTTCGATGTGCGCAGGAAATGGAGCCTCTCATGGCTGGTAGCGTCAACAAGGTCATTCTGGTCGGCAATCTGGGCAAGGATCCCGAGGTCCGTCGGCTCAATTCGGGCGAGCCCGTCGTCTCGCTGCGCATCGCGACATCCGAGAACTGGCGCGACAAGCAGTCGGGCGAGCGCAAGGAAAAGACCGAGTGGCACCAGGTGGTGATCTTCAACGAGAACCTCGCCAAGGTCGCCGAGCAGTACCTGAAGAAGGGCTCCAAGGTTTATATCGAGGGCCAGCTCCAGACCCGCAAATGGCAGGATCAGTCCGGCGTCGAGAAATATACCACCGAGATCGTCCTGCAGCGCTTCCGTGGCGAGCTGACGCTGCTCGACAGCCGTGGGCAGGGCGGTTCCGACGAATATGGCGAGAGCGGCGGCTCGATGGAGGATCGCTCGGGCGGCGGCGGATCGTTTGGCCGTTCGAGCCCGATGGGCGGCGGCAATGCCCCGCGCCAGCCGGCCATGGCGGGCAGCGGTGGCGGGCGCTCGTCGTCGACCCATCTCGACGACGATATTCCGTTCTAGGGCCTGCCGTTCTAGGGCTTACCGATCTGGCTCGGATGCAGTTCCGTCATCCTCGGCGAGCGAAGCTCGACCCGGGATCCATCGTAGAGCACCGCGCCTGACGATGAATCCCGGAGCCTGGTGTTATGGCCAGCCCGACGCCGATGCAGCTGGCCTCGTTTTGGCTATGGCTCACCCGGCCGCCGCCGCAGCCTCCAGCGCCGCGATGTCGATCTTGCGCATCGTCATCATTGCCTGCATCACGCGTCCGGCCTTCGCGGGATCCGGATCCATGTTGAGTTCCAGGAGGCGGTCGGGCGTGATCTGCCAGGACAGGCCGAACTTGTCCTTGAGCCAGCCGCAGTGGCTGTGCTCGCCGCCTTCGCCGAGCTTGTCCCAGAAGTAATCGACTTCCTCCTGCGATCCGCAACGGATCATCAGCGAAAACGCCTCGGTCAGCTTGAAATGCGGCCCGCCATTAAGGGCGGTGATCTGCAGGCCTTCGAGTTCGAAGGATGCGCACAGGACACTGCCCTTGGGGCCGGGGCCGGCATCGCCGCACCGCATCACCGGGCCGGCTTTGGCATTCTCGAAGACCGAGAGATAGAAGGCAACAGCCTCTTCCGCCTGATTGTCGAACCACAGGAAGGGCGAAATCTTGTTGACGCGCATGGTTGTTCCTCCGGGTTCGGTTATGGCCGCCCGCTTCGCAGGCGGAAGGTTCTAATACATAACCTTATGGTTAAGTATAAAGTGGCCGATGTCAAGCCGGCGGCTGTCGCGTGTGCTATGCGGTCGGCACAGTTGGCCCGCGCGCGCGTTCTCCTTGCCCGCGCCACGCTTCCCGACGAAGCTGACGCCATGACAACATCAGATTCAGATATCGCCGCCCTGTCCGTCTGGCTCGCCGTGGAGAGCCCGACCCATCACGCGCCCGGCGTCAACGGCATGATGGACCTCGTCGCCAGGGAGGTCGAAGGCTTACCCGTAGCGGTCGAGCGCATTCCGGGGCGGGACGGCCTTGGCGACGCGCTGATCCTGCGCGCCGGCCTCGACACTGGCGCGCCCGGAATCGCCGTGATGTCGCATCTCGACACCGTCCATCCCGTCGGCACGAGCGTGAGCGACCTGCCCATCCGCATCGATGGCGACAGGCTCTACGGCCCCGGCGTCTGCGACATGAAGGGCGGCGCCTGGCTTGCCCTGCAGGCGTTCAAGGAGGTGGCGATCGCCGGTTCGGCGAAGCGGCCGATGACCTTCCTGTTCACGCCCGACGAGGAGATCGGCTCGCCGACGACGCGCGGCGTGATCGAGGCCATCGGCAAGACATCGGTCGCGGTGCTGGTGACGGAACCCGCCCGCGACGGCGGCCGGATCGTCACGGCGCGCAAGGGCGTCGGTCGCTTCGAGGTCAGGCTGGAAGGCCGGCCCTCCCATGCCGGTACGCGCCATGCCGAGGGCCGCAGCGCGATCCGCGAGGCGGCGCACCAGATCCTCGCGATCGAGGCGATGACCGATTACGCGCGTGGCATCACCACCTCGGTCGCGCTGATGGGCGGCGGCACGGCCGCCAACGTGATCCCGCAGCACGCCTGGTTCAGCGTCGATTGCCGGGTCACCAGCCTTGCCGACGGCGTGATGATGGAGAACCGCGTTCTGAGCCTGTCGGCGCGCGACCCGGACGTTTCGATCAAGGTCAGCGGCGGCATGAACCGCCCGCCCTACGAAAAATCGGTGGCAGTCGCCGGCCTGTTCGAGACCGCGCGCGAGATCGCGGCAAGCATCGGCTTCACTCTGGAGGACGTGCCGATGACCGGCGGCGGCTCCGACGGCAACTTCACCGCCGCGCTCGGCATCCCGACGCTGGACGGGCTCGGAATCGACGGCGGCGGTGCGCACACCTTGCAGGAATACGCGCTGATCTCGTCGATCGCACCGCGTCGGGCTCTGATCAAGGGGTTGCTGGAGACAGTGTGAGGGGGCGCGCTTCCGTGGCCGGAAACGCCCCGTCATCCCGGGCTTGACCTGGGATCCATCATAGAGCGCTGTCGAGCCCTATGATGGATCCCGGATCGGCGCGGCTTCGCCGCTTGTCCGGGATGACGGCGTGGTCGTGAATAGTGGCTTTGCCCGATGCCGGCGACTACTCGCCGCCGGCCTCCGGAGCTTCGGCTTCGGCCTCGCCGCTCTCGTCCTCGCCATCGTCGCCGATGCATTCGACCGAGACGACCTTCTCCTTGCCGGAGGTGTCGAAGATCGTCACGCCTTGCGTCGAGCGGCCGGCGATGCGGATCGGCTTGCTGCCACCGACCGGCAGCCGGATAACCTGCCCGCCATCGGTGACGAGCATGATCTGGTCCTTCTCGTCCACGGGGAAGGAGGCGATCAGTTTGCCGTTGCGCTCGTTGACGACCATGGCGACGATGCCCTTGCCGCCGCGCCCGGTGACCCGGTACTCGAAGGACGAGGTGCGCTTGCCGTAGCCGTTCTCGGACACCGTCAGAATGAACTGCTCGGTCGCGCCCATCAGCGCGCGCTTTTCCTGACCAAGTTCGACATCTCCGGTCGGCGTGTCGTCGGCATCGGGAGCGCTTGCCGCCACCTCGACAACGGCATCCTCGGTGTCGCCGTTCACGGCACGGCGCGCGGCGGCGGCGTCCTTGAGATAGGTCGCGCGCTCCTCCGGCGTCGCATCGAGATGCTTGAGGATCGCCAGCGAGATGACGGTGTCGCCCTCGGCCAGGGTGATGCCGCGCACGCCGGTTGAATCGCGGCCCTTGAAGACGCGCACCTGCGGCACCTCGAAGCGGATGCACTGGCCCGCCGCCGTGGTCAGCAGCACGTCGTCATGCTCCGAGCAGATCTGCACGTCGACGATCTGGTCGCCCTCGTCGAGCTTCATCGCGATCTTGCCGGCGCGGTTGACGTTGACGAAGTCCGACAGCTTGTTGCGCCTGACGCCGCCAGACGCCGTGGCGAACATCACGTCAAGCCTGTCCCAGCTCTCCTCGTCCTCCGGCAGCGGCATCACCGTGGTGATGCGCTCCTTCTGCTCCAGCGGTAGCATGTTGACCAGCGCCTTGCCGCGCGCATTGGGGGCCGCCAGCGGCAGCCGCCAGACCTTCTCCTTGTAGGCCTGGCCCAGCGAGGAGAAGAAGATGATCGGCGTATGCGTGTTGGCGACGAACAGCCGCGTGACGAAATCCTCGTCGCGGGTCGACATGCCGGAGCGGCCCTTGCCGCCTCGCTTCTGCGCCCGGTAGGTCGAGAGCGGCACGCGCTTGATGTAGCCGGCGTGCGAGACGGTCACGACCATGTCCTCGCGCGCGATCAGATCCTCGTCGTCGAGGTCGGAACCCCAGTCCTGGATCACGGTGCGGCGCGGCGTGGCGAAGGCGGTCTTGATCTGCGTCAGCTCGGCCTTGATGATGTCCTGGATGCGGATGCGCGAGCGCAGGATGTCGAGATAATCGGCGATCTCGGTGGCGAGCTTCTGCAGTTCCTCGCCGATCTCGTCACGGCCCAGAGCGGTCAGGCGGGCGAGGCGCAGTTCGAGGATGGCCTTGGCCTGCGCGTCCGATAGGCGATAACTGCCGTCGGCATTGATCGGGTGGCGCGGATCGTCGACCAGCGCGATCAGCGGCGCGATGTCCTCGGCCGGCCAATTGCGCGCCATCAGCGATTCATGCGCGGCTGCCGGCGTCGGCGCGGTCCGGATCAGTCGGATGACCTCGTCGATATTGGCGACGGCGGTGGCGAGCCCGCACAGCACATGGGCGCGCTCGCGGGCCTTGTTGAGCAGGAAGCGCGTGCGCCGGGAGACGACCTCCTCGCGGAATTCGACGAAGGCCGAGATGAAGTCCTTGAGGTTCAAAACCTCAGGCCGGCCGCCGGTTAGCGCGACCATGTTGGCGCCAAACGAGGTCTGCAGCTGCGTGAAGCGATAGAGCTGGTTCAGCACCACCTCGGCCAGCGCGTCGCGCTTGATCTCTATGACGACGCGGACGCCCTCGCGGCTGGATTCGTCGCGCAGGTCGGAGATGCCCTCGATGCGCTTCTCGCGCACCATGTCGGCGATCTTCTCGACCATCGAGGCCTTGTTCACCTGATAGGGAACCTCGGTGACGATGATCGCCTCGCGCTCCTTGCGGAGCTCCTCGATATGCGTCTTCGAGCGCATCACGATCGAGCCGCGGCCGGTGTGATAGGCCGAATGGATGCCGCTTCGGCCCATGATCGAGGCGCCGGTCGGGAAGTCGGGGCCGGGGATGATCTCGATCAGCTCGTCGATCGTGATCTCCGGATTGTCGATCAGCGCGATGCAGGCGTCGATGACCTCGCCGAGATTATGCGGCGGGATGTTCGTCGCCATGCCGACCGCGATGCCGCCGGCGCCGTTGACGAGCAGATTGGGCACCCGCGCCGGCAGAACCTTCGGCTCCGCGCGGCTGTCGTCGTAGTTCGACTGGAAATCGACGGTGTCGCGGTCGAGATCGTCGAGGATCGGCACGGCGACCTTGGCGAGGCGGCTTTCGGTGTAGCGCATCGCCGCTGGCGGATCGCCGTCCATCGAGCCGAAATTGCCCTGTCCGTCGATCAGCGGGACGCTCATCGAGAAGGTCTGCGCCATGCGCACCAGCGCGTCGTAGATCGCCTGGTCGCCATGGGGATGGTACTGGCCCATCACGGCGCCGACGATGTTGGCGGATTTGACGTGCTTCTTGTCGGGTGTCTGGCCGTTCTCCCACATCGAATACAGGATGCGGCGGTGGACCGGCTTCATGCCGTCGCGGACGTCGGGAAGAGCGCGGCTCACGATCACGCTCATGGCGTAATCGAGATAGCTCTTCTTCATCTCGTCGGTGATCGAGATCGGCTTGATGTCGCCGCCGAAATGCGGCTCGTCCGGGCGCTTTGTGTCGTCGTCTTCGCTCAAGGGATTTGGTCCCGATTCCGGTTGTTTTTCAGGCTTCTGGCTACCCGATTCCGGGGCTTTAGGCCAGCGAAACGGTCGTTTCTCCCGTGAAATTAAAGACGAGTGATATCAGGGGCTTGTGGGTCGATTTCGACATGGCGCGCGGTCTCGGCCCGTGAGCTGCCACCTGGCCGCCACAATCCCCGCCGCCGTCATTCCGGGCGCAGCGAAGCGGAGACCCGGAATCCATCATAGGGCACTGTCGTGCTCGACGATGGATTCCGGATCGACGCCGCTGGCGCGGCTTGTCCGGAATGACGGCGGTTGGGGCGGATGGTCAGATTTTGGGAATGCCAGGCGCAAAGCGCCGGAAGGCCGTTTCGATGTCGTCATAGCTGCAGTCAAGTCGTCCGAGGCCCACGCGAAACCCTGTCGATGTAACCGGCCAGGTTTGCAATGGGCCCGTTTGCCTTGGTTCGTATTGAGCAGGATCGATGACCCTGACGAAAAGCTGCGACTCGCTCTCGGCCCTGATCTCGATCGAGTAGGCCATAACCGTCGCCCAAGGCACTTTCTTAGCCAGAATATACGGCGTGATCAAACGCCAGATATACGGATCGATCTGGCTCAGATGTGGCCTTTCTTATGGCTGATAGTCCGAAGAGCACGCACAAACCGGCGGCGATCACAACGCTGCTAGTTCCCCCGCCATTAGCAAACGCGTAGACGGCGCATCCGCCGATAGCGATATCGACCAGAGCCTCCCATCGGCTTCCCGTCGCCCGGAATTCGATAGCAGCCGGGGGGCCGGCGGCCGCCTCCCTCATGTCGTCGGCTATCGATGCCGTGTGGTCCATGGAGGAACATTAGCATAGCTTGTGCGTCATGAACCTCGACTTCCTCACCTCCGCGCTGGTCACCCTGCTGGTCACGCTCGATCCGCCGGGGCTGGCGCCGATCTTCCTGTCGCTGACGCGGGGCATGACCGAGGGCGAGCGCCGGCAGGTCGCGGTGCGGGCCTGCATCATCGCCTTCGGGATCATGGCGTTCTTCGCCGTCGCCGGCGATGTCGTGCTGAAGGCGCTCGGCGTCTCGCTGCCGGCCTTCCGCATCGCCGGCGGGCTTCTGCTGTTCTGGATCGCCTTCGAAATGGTCTTCGAGCGCAGGAACGAGCGCAAGGCGAACACAGTCGAGACCGCGATCACCCAGGATCACATCCGCAACGTCGCGGCCTTTCCGCTGGCGATCCCGCTGATGGCGGGGCCGGGCGCGCTGACGGCCATGATGCTGCTGGCGGGCCGGGCGGAGGGCGATCTGGTGATGCTGGGCGCGCTTGCGGTGATCAGCGGCCTCGTGATCGCGTCCTGCCTGCTGGTGTTCTGGCTCGCGGTGCCGATGGCGCGCCTGCTCGGCGTCACCGGCAATGTCGTGCTGACCCGGCTTCTGGGCGTCATTCTGGCGGCGCTGGCGGTGCAGTTCGTGATCGACGGAGTGAGGGCGGTGGTGAGGGGCGGGTAGGGGGGCTTCCCTTCCCCCCTTGCGGGGGAAGGTGGCACGGCGAAGCCGTGACGGATGAGGGGTCGCACAACCCTGTCCGGCAACTGCGTCTTGTCGACATGATAGCGCGGCGCGACCCCTCATCCGCCCCTGCCGGGGCACCTTCTCCCGCAAGGGGAGAAGGGAAGATGGCGCGGCTTTCGATGGGCCCTACTTCTCCAGGAACGCCCGGATCGCGCCTTCGGCCTGCTTCATCGAGATGACGCCGTCGAGATGGCCGCGCGTGCCCTGGATATAGGCCTGGGTGACGTTGACGCCGCCCTTCTTCAACGTCTCGGCGGTGCGTTCGATGGCGTCGGCGGTGAAGACGAGGTCCTTGGGCTGGGAGATCATCAGCAGCGGCGCCTTGATCTTCGTGGCGGCGTCGGCGAGCGAGACGCCACCGGCGGCGAAGAGCTGGTTGGCCTTGACCAGATAGAGGAAGTGGTTGGCGTCGGAGACCTTCGCGCGCGCGTCGCCGGCATTGTCGAGGATGCTCTGGACCTGATAGCGGACGGGCAGCGCCTTGGCGGGATCCTCGCCCTCCTTGGCCGGCTTGCGGGCGAAGGTGCCGTTGGTCCAGTCGCCATGGTTGGCCTGCAGCGTCACCACCGCCAGCGCCTTGGCGAGGCCGGCATTGGGCGGGGTCTTGCCGTAATAGTCGCCCTTGTTCCAGTTCGCGTCGATCAGGATCGGGGCGGCCCAGACGTCGAGCCAGGCGATGAGCTGTGCGTCGGCTTCCGCCGCGCCGATCACCGGCATCGCCTTGGCGACCATCTCCGGATAGCTCGCCGCCCATTCATAGGTCTGGAGCGCGCCCATGGAGGGGCCCGCGACCAGCGCCAGCTTCCTGATGCCGAGGCTCTCGACCAGCGCCTTCTGGACATTGACCATTTCGCCGATGGTCACGACCGGGAAATCCAGCGCATAGGGCTTGGCCGTGTCGGGATTGATCGAGGCCGGGCCGGTGGTCGTGGTCTTGGGGTCGCCGGTGTTGAGGTTGACCAGCGTGTCCGAGGACAGGACGAAGTACTTGTTGGTGTCGATCGCCTTGCCGGGTCCGACGATGGCGTCCCAATAGCCCGGAGCGGCGTCGGTCGCCGCATATTTGCCGGCGGCATGCGAGTTCGCCGAGAAAAAGTGGCAGATCAGGATCGCGTTCGACTTGTCGGCGTTGAGCGTGCCGTAGCTTTCCCAGCCGACCTTGACGGCCTTGAGGGTGCGGCCGCCCTGGGTCGTGTAGCTCGGCATCTCGAAGATCTTCTTCTCGACGATCAGTTCCTGAGCATCCGCTGCCGTCATCATGCCCGCCATCGCCATGCCCATCGCGCAAACCGCGCCCGCGACCCAAATTTTCATGGTGGATGTCCTCTCCCCGAACGGCCGTCGAGCGGCCTTGGGACGCATGAGAGCGGAATTCACAGGCGAAAGGAAGCCGAAGATTTGGACACTCCGGACGTGGCCGGGGCGGTTGCCGTTCAGCGCAGCAATTGCGTCGGGAAGGTCGTCGCGCCGGTCGGTCGGATCAGGCTTTCGGCATCGAACTCGAAGGCGGGTGCGTCGAGAGGTCCGCGCAGGGTGAACGGCAGGCGGAGTGGGCCGCTCGCCGGCAGGAGCGCCGCCGTCATCTCGAAACGGCGCGCCGGCAGCAGGATCGCGCCACCCAGCGACAGGCGGTAGGCCTGTCCCGTCACCGTGGAATCCGCCACCGTCGCGACGCCGTTTGCGACATTGAAGGAGACTGCCGCGTTGTCGAAGGGCGTCCTGCCCTGGCGCCAGTCGCGCTGGATCAGGCCGGGATTGCGCTCGACCCGGCGCAGCATCTCCGCAAAGGAGACGCCGGCGATCTCGCCCTGGCGCAGGTTGAGCCCGGCCTTGCCGCTGAGCGAGGCGACGATCTCCTCATAGGTTTCGCCGAGACCATCGAGAGCGATCTGGAGGCCGCCGGTGCCGGTGACCCGGGGCAGGTCCGGCAGATCGACGGCTGCCTTGGCGAGATTGACCTTGTCGAGCCCCGCAAGAAGCTTGACGTCGATGCCCCCGGGCGTGGCCAGCGCCAGCAGCCGGCCCTTGGCGCTGCCACCATAGGCGCTTGCGCGCAGCAGGCCGGCCTCGAAGCGCCCCTTCTTGACGAGGAGGTAGGTCGCGACGTCGTCCAGCCTCGCGCCATTGAGGCGCGCCGCGTCGACCGAAATGCGCAGGTCGATATCCTGGGCAGTCCAGCCCTCGAAATCGAGCGGCGCCGCGGCAACCACGCCTCCGGATGCCGTGTCGAGCCGGCCGAACAGCCGTCCGAGGTCAAGACCGGCGCCCGCCAGCGTGCCAGACAGCGCCAGCCGCCCACCGGCGTCGCCGAGCTTGATCGCGCCTTCGAGACGATCGCCGTCCAGCGTGACGCGGGTGTTGCTGAGTGACGCCTCATGCGGCTTGATCTGCGCGTCGGACGTCAGGGTCAGCGCTCCGATCGCGGCGGCCAGGCGCGGCCGCTCGTCGAACCAGCCGAGCAGTTCCGCAAGCGATCTGGTGGCGAGCGAGAGCTTGCCGTTGATGACGGGCTCGCTCAGGCCGCTGCGCAGGCCGTCGAATTGCAGGTTCATCACGGGCGAGACGGCGCTGAGCGTCAGCCGGGCGTTCTCGCCGGCCATCGGCCAGAGCAGGCTGAGCTCGGTCACCGCGCCGCGCCAGTTGACCGAGCCGGACAGGACGAGGGGGTCGGCTGCCTCGCGATCCTCGATCACGAGATTGACGTCGCGCAGGATCGTCCGGATCGATCCCTGGGCTCGCATGAAGACCGAGCCGCCGGCGATCACGATCTTGCTCTGGACCTTCAGGCGCTCGAGATAGGCCAGCGGCGGCGCGAGCCAGTCCCCGAGATTATCATCCGAGCCGGAGACGGCGACGTCGATCTGCGGGCCGGCGAGGTCGATCCGGTCGAAGGAGAAGCGGCCGGCGAGCAATGGCAGCAGCCGTAGCCGCGCCCTGATGCGGGCGGCCGAGCCGGTCAGCAGGTTGTCGCGCTGGGTGAAGCTGACCCTCGACAGGCTGATGCGCGGCAAGGGCAGCAGCGCGATCTCGGCGCGTTCGAGCCCGGTCACGACCAGGCCGGTGCGCTGCTCGATCGCGGCAATGACGCGCTGTTCCACCTGCCCGACCGCGATGCTCCAGGATTTCAGTCCGAGCACGGCGATTGCGATGGCGAGGCAACTGGCGATGATGGTGCTACGGCGTGTCATGGGCCCTTGCATGGCGCGAATCCGGCCCGGAAGGTCGGATGACAACTGTCGTCCGGTTTATGACGATGCCGGATACTTGTCGAGTTCCGGGACTTGTCGAGTTCGGGGCCGCCTGGCGTCACGCCGGCGACCGGGCGAGCATGATGGCGGGGTAGAGGCCGGCCAGCACGATCAGAAGGCCGGCGAGCGCGCCGTCCTCGAAGCTGCCGCGCGAGGCGTGGCCATAGACGATCGTCGCCAGCGTGTCGAGGTTGAGCGGGCGCAGCAGGAGCGTGGCGGGGAGCTCCTTCAGGCAATCGACGAAAACGAGCAGGGCGGCGGCGGCGACGGCCGGGCGCATCAGCGGCCAGTGCACGCGTCGCAGCAGTTCAGGCGCGCCCGCGCCGAGCATGCGCGCGGCGTCGTCGATGCATGGCGAGACGCGAGAGAGCCCGCTCTCGATGCCGGATATCGCGATCGAGAGGAAACGCACGACATAAGCGATCACCAGCGCCGCGCCGGACCCGATCAGGACGAGTCCGGGTTTGACGCCGAACCAGGCGGCGAATGCGTCGGCGATGCGGTTGTCGATCGCCGCCAGCGGCACCAGCAGACCCAGCGCCAGCACCGTGCCGGGCAGCGCGTAGCCGAGCGAAGCGATCCGGGCCAGCGGCGCTAGCCATGGCTCGCGTCCGAGCCGGCTCGCCGTGACGATGGCGAGCCCGAGCGCCACGATTAGCACGGACGCCAGCCCTGCAAGCAGCAGCGCATTGGCGAGGTTGCGCAGCAAGGCGGCGTCGAACTGGGTCAGCAGGTCGCGCGAGAGGACCTCGCCGACAAGAAAGCCGATCGGCAATGCCGCGCCGAGCAGGACGGGCAGGGCGCATGCCGCGCCTGCGCCGAGCGCCGTGCCGCCCGAGAGCCGCAAGCGTCCGACGGCGCGCGGCTGGCGCACCGGCAGCGTAAAGCGGCGCTGCCCGCGCAGCCGTCTTTCGGCGGCGATCAGGGCGACGACGATCAGCAGCATGACGCAGGCGATCTGGGCCGCGCCGGCCAGCGAGCCGCGATTGAGCCATGTCGTATAGATCGACAATGTCAGCGAGCGGACGCCGAGATATTCGGTGGCGCCGACATCGTTCAGCGTTTCGAGCAAAGCCAGCGTCAGGCCCGCCGCCAGCGCCGGACGCGCCATCGGCAGGCCGATGCGCCAGAACAGGCGCGCGCGCGAAGCGCCCAGCGTGCGCGCCGCCTCGACGATCGTCGCGCCCTGCAGGCCAAACAGCGCCCGGACGCTGAGATAGACATAAGGGTAGAGCACGATCGCCATGACGAAGATCGCGCCGGCGAGGTTGCGCGGATCGGGAAACCAGTAGTCGCGCAGCGAGCGCCAGCCGGTGACAGTGCGCAGCGCGGTCTGGAGCGGCCCCTGAAAGCCGAGGATTTCGACGTAGATATAAGCGGTGATGTAGGTCGGGATCGCCAGCGGCAGCACGAGCAGCCATTCGAAGGCGCGCCGGCCGGGGAAATCATACTGCGTGACGAGCCAGGCGGTCGCGACGCCGATCGCGCCCGACAAAGCGCCGACGCCGGCGAGCAGCAAAAGCGTGTCGCCCAGCGCCTGCGGGATGACGTTTCTCGCCAGATGCGGCCAGATCTCGGCCGCCTGCGGCGACAGCGCGGTCAGCGCCAGCGCGATCAGGGGTGTCGCGACGAGGGCCGCGCCGAGCAGGGAGGCGAGGGCGAAACGGGTCGACGGCCGCCACGCGAGTGGCGACCGTCGCGAGCCGAGATCAGGAGCGCTCAGGCTCAATTGTCGAAGCCGACCTTGTCGACGAGTTCGGACGCGGCCTTGCGGTTCTTCGCGATGTCGGTCAGCAGCGTCTTGTCGGGGGTGATCGCGCCGAGCAGCTTCACTGCGGCGCTGTCCTTGACGTCGGCATTGACCGGGAACTCGAAATTGCCGTCGCCATAAAGCTCCTGCGCCTTCGGCGTCAGCATGTACTCGATCAGCTTGACGGCGTTGTCCTTGTTGGGCGCGCTCTTGGCGATGGCGGCAGCCGAGACGTTCACATGGGTCGCGCCGCCGGCGAAGCTCGTCTTCAGCGGCTTGATCGCGTCGTACCAGCCCTTCTGCTCGTTCTTCGCCTGACTCATCAGGCCGATGTAATAGGTGTTGATCAGGGCGATGTCGCACTGGCCCGACAGGATGTCACGGGCAACCTCGCGGTCGCCGCCGCCGGGCTTGCGGGCGGTGTTGGCTTTCAGCGCCTTGAGCCAGGCCTCCGTCTTCTCAGGCCCGTGATGGGCGAGATAGGCGGCAAACAGCGCGTTGTTGTAGGGGTGCTGGCCGGCGCGGATGCAGAACTTGCCCTTCCATTTGGGGTCGGCGAGGTCCTCATAGGTGATCGCGTCCTGCTTCACGCGCTCCTTCGAGACGATGACGATGCGGGCGCGCTTGGTCAGCGTGATCCAGTTGTCGCCGGGGCCGCGCAGCTGCGGCGGGACGATCTTGTCGACCGCCGCCGATTTGACCGGCTGGGTAATGCCGGCGTCCATCGCGGCGCTGATCTCGCCGACATCGACCACGAGCATGACGTCGGCGGGGCTGTTGGCGCCCTCCGCCTTGATGCGCTCCTGCAGGCCGTCCTTCAGGAAGACGGCGTTGACCTTGATGCCGGTGTCCCTGGTGAAGGCAGTGAGTACCGGGTTCAGCAGGCCGGGTTCGCGCGTGGTGTAGAGGTTCACGCTCTGCGCCAGGGCCGGCGCGGCAACCAGGCAGGACGCCAGTGCAACCGCGTGAATATGGGACTTTCCGATCATGGTTTCGCTCCGCCGGCTCGTAGTCTTCTGGACATGACGGGCCAGCGATAGGGACGCGTTATCGACGCGTCAACCGGATAATCCTTTTGAATCAATATGTTGTAGCGATTCTAAATCAAATCCAATTTCGACTAATTCTAATAGTCCGGCCATCTCCCGGAAACGGCAGGGGATTTTTCCGCTCAAGCACGATGTAAAACTTTAGTCGTAGTTCTAGGTCCCGTTTTGGGCCGAAACGGCCGCTACCTGACCGACTCGCTGGTCCTCGCCAGCGAGATGACCCGGATTGGCCCGCGCCAAGCGGGATCCAGCGTGCCGCGCAGCGTGATGGCATCGCTGGCGATGGTGTCGTCATGCAGGCTGGCCTCGCGCAGCCGCATCTGGCGACGCAGGACGCGCGCTTCCGCTTCCAGACGCGAAATGCCGACGCGCTCGTCGATCTGCTGGCGCTGGCCCTTGCTCAGATCGGCCGAACTACGGAAGTCGCGGAAATCGCGCGTGCTGTAGGGCCAGGACGAGCCGCCGGCGAAGGTGCGGACCTTGCCGTCGAGCACGACGCTGTCGCCGGGTCGCAAAGTGAAGTCGCGCAGCAGGGAGACGCGGCGCTCGCCGGCCTTGACGATCGCCGGGCGGCAGGCCGGGTCGGCCGATTTTTCGTGACTGTAGGCGACCGGCAAGGCGGAGTAGCGCTTGCCGTCGGCCGCCTGCGCGTCGTCGATGGTGTCGGCGCCGGCTGCGACGCGGAAGACCTTGACGGGAATGCCGGGGTTCATCGCCTGACAGAGCGCCTCATGGCCTTTCATGTCGGATTTTGCGCCGAGATAGCCGATCGGCGCGTGGAAGCCGTCGCAGAGGCGCACGCAGATGGTGCGGGCGACATCGGCCGACCCGGAGACGGTGTCGACCCGGGCTGCGGTGGTGTGGCTGCGGGCCGCTTTCGGCTTGGCGGCTGCACCGGTGGCCCCGTTGCGAGGTCGGAAGGGATTGAGTTCGATCGGAGGATGGGCGATGCGGCCGTTAGACTGCATGTTCAGGACCGGAAGCGACCAGGAGCCACGCGAAGGTGCATAGGCAGTTGGCGCGACGGAGGCGTAGGCGGCCTGCTGCGAGACCCGTTGGGTGCGGCGGCTGGCGGCTTCCTGCTGATAAAAAGCCCGCGCGCTGGCGTCGTCTGATTCAGCCTGAACCAGCGAAACTGTGAAAATCGCGCCGCCGGCGCCAAGCGCCAGACCGAGAGCGGCCATCGCTGCAAGCTTGGCCGGACGACTTCCCGCCGCGACGCTCGCTGAAGGAGCGCTCATAGCCACAGGATTTTCGTCGCGGGATGACCCACGCGTCGGAACTTCACGGACACGCAACATCTCGCGTCGACTCCACTCTACGCTTGTTTACCCGTCCGCCGCCCCATCGGTGTAATTTACTTTTCGTTAAGATTCAACGGCCTGCACGGCTTGCGTCGGCCAAAGTCACGGGATGCTTAATGCAAGACGCCCGGCGCTTTGGCGCCGGGCGTCTTTCGGTTCGATGACAAGGTTGCCGAGCGGGGAGCCCGCGGTTTGGGCCGGTCTTACAGCTCCGGCTTGTGCACGGCCTGTGGCACCGCGATCGGGATGCCCGAAACCGGAATGTCGGCTTCCTCGCGACGGTTGCGGCCCGAGAGCCAGCTGTCGACCTTGTCGAGATAGAAGTACACGACGGGCGTGATGTAGAGCGTCAGCAGCTGCGAGACGATCAGACCGCCGACGACGGCGATGCCGAGCGGCTGGCGCAGTTCCGCGCCCGCGCCATGCCCGAGCGCGATCGGCAGCACGCCGAAGACCGCCGCGAAGCTCGTCATCATGATCGGCCGGAAGCGGACGAGCGCCGCCTCGCGGATGGCCGAGAGCGCGTCGTCGCCCATCTTGCGCCGCTCGATGGCGAAATCGACCATCATGATGGCGTTCTTCTTGACGATGCCCACAAGCATCAGAATGCCGATGATCGCGATCACCGACAGGTCGAGGTTAAAATACTGGAGCGCGAGCAGGGCGCCGAGGCCTGCCGAGGGAAGCCCTGAGAGAATCGTGATCGGGTGGATGAAGCTCTCGTAGAGGATGCCCAAAATGATGTAGATCACGAGGATCGCGGCGAAGATCAACAGGCCCTGGCCCTTGAGCGCGTCCTGGAAGAGCTGCGCCGAACCGGCGAAGGTGGTCGCGATCGTGGCGGGAAGGTTGATATCGCGTTCGGCGGCGCGGATCGCGTTGACGGCCTCGCCGAGCGAAACGCCCGGCGCCGTGTTGAACGAGATCGTGACCGCCGGCTGCTGCGAAATGCGGTTGACCGCGAGCGGGCCGACGCTCGGCTTGATCGTCGCCACCGATTCGAGCGGGACGTTCAGGCCGTTGGCTGCCTTGAGCTGGAGCCGCGAAAGCACGCCGGGATCCTGCTGGAAGACCCGGTCGGCCTCCATGATGACCTGATAGTCGGTCGCCGGCGTGAAGATCGTGGCGATCTGGCGCGAGCCGAAGGCGTTGCCCAGCGCCTGACGAATCTGGTCGCTGGAGATGCCGAGACTGGCGGCGCGCTCGCGGTCGATGTCGATCGAGAGCTGCGGATTGCGCAATTGCAGGTCGATATTGGCGTCACGCAGTTGCGGAATCTGGGCGAGCCGCTGCTGCATCAGCGGGGCGTAGACATAAAGCTGGTTCAGGTCAGGCCCCTGCAGCGAATAGAGATACTGCGCACGCGAGGAGCGGCCGGCATTGAGATTGATGTTCTGGACCTGCTGGAACACCGCCGTGATGCCCGGCACTTCCGAGGTCGCGCGTCTGAGCCGGGCGATGATGACCTCGGCCTTGTCGCGCTCCTCCTTCGGCTTCAGCGAGATGAACATGAAGCCGTTGCTGGTGGCGTTGAAGCCGCCGATGTTGGAATTGAGGTAGTCGACGGCCGGATCGGCCTTGACGATCGCCGCGACCCGTTGCTGGCGGGCCGCCATCGCCTCGAAGGAGGTGTCGGGCGGGCCTTCAGTCGAGCCGCGCAGCAGCCCCGTATCCTCGGTCGGGAAGAAGCCCTTCGGGACGATCGTGTAGAGATGGGCGGAGTACCAGACCGTGCCGAGCGTGAAGATCAGCATCAGCACGCGCGCCTTCAGCACCCAGTCCAGGCTCCAGCGATAGAAGTCGAGCATGCCCTGGAAGCCGGCCTCGAAGACGCGCTCGACGATGTTGGGCTTCTTGTGGTGGTCATGCGCCTTGAGGAAGCGGGCGCACAGCATCGGCGTCAGCGTCAGCGAGACGAAGCCCGAGACGATGATCGCAGCCGAGATCGTGCCGGCGAACTCGACGAAGACCTTGCCGACGACGCCGCCCATGAAGAAGACGGGGATGAAGACCGCGATCAGCGAGATGGTGATCGAGAGAATCGTGAAGCCGATCTCGCGCGAACCGTCCAACGCGGCCTGGAACGGTTTCTTGCCCATCTCGATATGCCGGATGATGTTCTCCAGCATGACGATGGCGTCGTCGACGACGAAACCGACGGCAAGCGTCAGCGCCAGCAGCGAGATGTTGTCGAGCGAATAGCCGAGCGCATGCATCGCCGCGAAAGTGCCGACGAGCGAAATCGGCAGCGCCAGCGTCGGGATGACGGTCGCGGCCAGATTCTTGAGGAACAGGAAGATCACCATGATCACGAGCGTGATGGCGACGACGAGCGAGAACTCGACGTCCTCCACCGCCTCGCGGATCGGGATCGACCGGTCGTTTAGGGCGTGCAGTTCGATGGCGGCGGGAAGCTGGGCGCGGTAGGCATCCAGCCTGCTCTTGATGCTGTCGACCACCTCGACGGTGTTGGCGTCGGATTGGCGATAGACGGCCAGGATGATCGAGCGCTGGCCGTTGTACCAGCTTGCGGTCTGGTCGTTCTCGACGGAATCATAGACCGTCGCCATGTCCTGCAGCCGGATCGGCACGCCGTTCTTTTGGGCGACGATCAGGTTGCCGTATTCGGCGGCGCGTTCGAGCTGGCCGGTCGCGCCCAGCGTCAGGCGCTGGTTCTCGCCGTTGAGCGTGCCGACCGGAGAGTTCGAATTGGCGGCGGCGACCGCGGTGCGGACATCCGACAGCGCAAGGCCGCGCGAAGAGACGGCGTCGGGATTGATCTTGATCCGGACGGCGTATTTCTGCGCGCCGAAGACGTTGACCTGGGCGACGCCGTTGAGCTGCGAGATCTGCTGCTGCAGCACGTTCTCGCCGAATTCATGGACCTCGTAGAGCGGCTTGGTCGCCGAGGTCAGGACCATGAACAGGATCGGCGTATCGGCCGGATTGACCTTGCGGAAGCTCGGCGGCGTCGGCAGTTCCGGCGGCAGGCGCCGGGCGGTGGCGCTGAGCGCCGCCTGCACGTCGAGCGCCGCGCCGTCGATGTTGCGGTTGAGGTCGAACTGCAGGGTGATCGAAGTCGAGCCCTGCTGCGAGACCGAGGACATCGAGGTGATGCCGGAGATCGAGGCGAATTCGCGCTCGAGCGGAGCGGCGACCGAGGACGCCATCGTCTCGGGACTTGCGCCTGGCAGACGGGCGCTGACGTTGATGGTCGGGAAGTCGACGCGCGGCAGCGCCGCGACGGGCAATTGCTTGAAGGCAAACAATCCGAAGATCAGGAAGGTCGCCATGATCAGCGTCGTCATGACCGGACGACGGATACAGGCCTCGGGAAGGTTCATCCGCTTACGCTCCCGCGCTGCGACGTCAGATTGGGCGGCGGCGCGCCGCCGCCGCGACTGCGCTCGATCGTCCGCGTGCCTTCGGTCAGGAGCAGCGCGCCATCGACCACGACGGCCTCGCCGCCCTTGAGCCCGGAGGCGAGGACGACGCGACCATCGACCGTCCGGTCGACGACAACCTGGCGCGTCCTGGCGACATTCTCCTCGATGATGAAGACGAATGCGCCGTTCTGGCCGTTCTGGATCGCTTCGCGCGGAACCGTCATCGCGTCGGCATCGACGCGCAGTGTGACGCGGACCTGGCAGAGCGCGCCGGGCCAGAGGGCCTCGGCCGCGTTTTCGAAGATGGCGCGCATCTGGATGGTGCCCGTCGTAGCGTCGACGATATTGTCGATCACCGCGAACTTGCCCTCGACGCCGGCCGGTGCGCCCTGCTGCGTCGCCAGCACGCTCGACGAGCCGCCCGCCATGGCGGCGCGGATTTCCGGGAGGTAGCGCTGCGGCAGCGCGAAGGCGACATAGATCGGGTCGATCTGGTTGATCGTGGCGAGCGCGCCGGAGTTGTCGCCGGTCTTGGAGATGTTGCCTTCCTTCAGCATGGCGACACCCATGCGGCCGTTCACCGGGGAGGTGATGGTGTAGTAGGTCAACTGCACCTTGAGCCCGTCGACGGCGGCGTCTCCGGCGCGGATCGTGGCGCGCAGTGTAGCTGCGGCTGCGCGAGCCGTCTCGAGGCGCTGATCGGTGGCGAATTCGCGCTTGGCGAGTTCCTCGGCGCGACGCAGATCGGCCTCCGCCGAGACGAGCGCGGCCTTGTCCCGGATGACGTTGGCCTCGGCCTGGCGCAGCTGCGTCTCGAGCTGGCGCGAATCCAGCCGGAAGAGCAGGTCGCCCTTCTTGACCGTGTCGCCGTCCTTGAAGCCGACCTCCATGATCTGGCTTTCGACGCGCGAGCGCACGGTCACCGCCGACAGGGTCTGCACAGTGCCGATCGCATCGATCCGGACCGGCATGGCGCGGCGCTCGGCCTTGGCCGTCACGATGGTGACCGGGGGACGCTGCGGCGGTGTGGCGCGCTGCTGCGCCTCGGCGGACGGCTTGGTCTCGCTATAGGGCGGGATCACCTTGCCGTAGGGAATCTTGTCGAGCGGGGCGGGGACGGGACGCCCAGTGTAATGCAGCCCGGCGCCCGTGCCGACGACGCCGACGACAGCCAAAAGCGCCACACGCCCGAAAGTCAGAATCGCCATGTCGTACCTTGCGCCAGAGGGAGGACCCGCCTCTGAACCCCATCATGAGCGGTTGTCCCCTAAACCGCGCCTGCCGCAAGCATTTAGCATGCCGAGGGCAGGTTGCGGGCGCAAGCATCAAACACGGTTTATCGGCCGATGTAGCGGGGATGTGACATGCGTCCCGGAAGGATATATCAGGCCGGGTAGGCCGCCTCAGGCGTGCGCCGGGGAGATGGCGGTTATGCGCGCGTCAGATGAAGGCCTGCGTCCGTCAGATGACGGCGATGACGACGCCGATCCACATCAGCAGCAGGATGAGGCAGCCGAGCGCGAAGACGCCGGCGCGCTGCTTCATGTTGTTCGAGCCGACATGGACCAGCGTGTGGATCACGCGGGTCGCGACGAAGGCCCAGGCCAGACCGGCCATGATGTAGCTTGCGGCCGCCACCTCCATCGCCAGCATGATGATGGCGAAGAAGACGACCGGCATCTCGAACTGGTTGGAGAAATTCGCTGCCGCCAGGCGCGCCGGCTCAGGATAACGCTCGGACGAAACCGCGACGTCGGCGAGCCGGACATCCTTGCTGGCGAATGCAGCCTTGCGGCGCATGAACATGATGCCGAGCACGACGAAGATCCAAAGGATCATCGCCAGCGCCGGATAGACCAGTTTCAACGTCATGCCCGTTCCCCCGGCGCAGCCTTTGGCGCGACTACCGCACAGACTACGTCGGCGCTCAAGAGCGGGTCGGGTAGTTGGGGCTCTCGCGCACGATCGTCACGTCGTGGACGTGGCTCTCGCGCAGACCCGCGCTGGTGATGCGGATGAAGCGCGCCTTGGCCTGATAATCGGCGAGATCCTTGCCGCCGACATAGCCCATCGCGGCGCGCAAGCCGCCGGCGAGCTGGTGCAGCACGGCGGAAACCGGGCCCTTGTAGGCGACCTGGCCCTCGATGCCCTCGGGCACCAGCTTCAGCGCGTCCTTGATGTCCTGCTGGAAGTAGCGATCGGCCGAGCCGCGCGCCATCGCCCCGACAGAGCCCATGCCGCGATAGGATTTGTAGGAGCGGCCCTGGTAGAGAAAGCTCTCGCCGGGCGTCTCGTCGGTGCCGGCCAAAAGCGAACCGACCATCGCGCAGGAAGCCCCTGCCGCCAAGGCCTTGGCGAGATCGCCTGAGTATTTGATTCCGCCGTCGGCGATGACCGGGATGCCCTGCTTCTGCGCGGCCGAGGCTGCGTCCATCACGGCGGTGAGCTGCGGCACGCCGACGCCCGCGACGATGCGGGTGGTGCAGATCGAGCCCGGGCCGATGCCGACCTTGATCGCGTCGGCGCCGGCGTCGATCAGCGCCTGCGCGCCGCCGGCTGTCGCGACATTGCCGGCGATGATCTGCACGGCGTTGGAGAGCTTCTTCACCCGCGTCACCGCCTCCAGCACCTTGGCGGAATGGCCGTGGGCGGTATCGACCACGATGATGTCGACGCCGGCGTCGATCAGCATCTGCGAGCGCTCGAAGCCGAGATCGCCGGTCGTGGTCGCAGCCGCCACCAAAAGCCGGCCATGGGAATCCTTGGCTGCGTTGGGGTGGGTGACCTGCTTTTCCATGTCCTTGACGGTGATCAGGCCGATGCAGCGGTAATGGTCGTCGACGACCAGCAGCTTCTCGATGCGGAACTGGTGCAGCAGGCGGCGGGCCTCGTCCTGCGCCACGCCCTCGCGCACTGTGATCAGGCGGTCCTTGGTCATCAACTCGGAGACGGGCTGCTGCGGATTGGCGGCAAAGCGGACGTCGCGATTGGTCAGGATGCCGACGAGCTTGCCCTTGTGCCCCTGCGCGCCACGCTCGACCACCGGGATGCCGGAGATGCCGTTCTGCTTCATCAGCCCGAGCGCGTCGGCCAGCGTCTCGTCGGGGAAGATCGTGATCGGGTTGAGGATCATGCCCGATTCGAATTTCTTGACGAGGCGGACCTCGGCGGCCTGCTGATCGGCTTCGAGATTGCGGTGGATGACCCCCATGCCGCCAGCCTGCGCCATGGCGATCGCCATGCGGGCTTCCGTCACCGTGTCCATCGCCGAGGCGATGATCGGCAGGTTGAGCGAGATCGTCTTGGTCAGCTTGGTGGAGATATCGACATCGGCCGGCATGACCTCCGAGGGACCGGGTTCGAGCAGCACATCGTCGAAGGTCAAGCCGTCGCGAATCAGGCCGTCTGTCGGGAATGCCATCGTCAACTCCACGGCCGATCGGGGCGGCCTGTTCGTGATCGGGGCGGGGACGCCCAGGATCGGGTTGACGAGGCCCGATAGCATGCGTGCGGCGACGCCGCTAGGCCCGATCGACAAAAATCCCATGCTGGCGCGCAGGTCTGCGATGCGCTGCGGCATGGCTGCGTCCGGGCGAGAGTGGATTGGCCGTGTAAACGGCCCGGCGGCAGGCGAATTGCCGATAGCCATGCCGCCGAAGCAACCCTGATCTCCGGTTTGGCGTTAGCCGCCGCTGCGCTCTCGCCATCGCGTGCGCGCTTGACTATGGCTCGAAGCCGGCAACCGTCCGAAAGCCCTCCGCCTTGCTGCAGCGCTCCAAACTCCTGCCCCTGATCGTCGCCTGCGCGCTGTTCATGGAAAACACCGATTCGACGGTGATCGCGACCTCGCTGCCGGTGATCGCGCAGTCGCTCGGCGAGGATCCGATCGCGCTCAAGCTCGCGCTGACCTCCTATCTCGTCAGCCTGGCGGTTTTCATTCCGATTTCCGGCTGGATGGCCGACCGCTATGGCGCGCGCACGATTTTCCGTGCGGCGCTCGGCGTCTTCATGTGCGGCTCGATCCTGTGTGCGCTGTCGAACTCGCTTGGGGCCTTTGTCGGTGCGCGCTTCGTCCAGGGCATGGGCGGAGCGATGATGGTGCCGGTCGGGCGGCTGGTGATCCTGCGCAGCGTCGAGAAATCGCAGCTTGTCTCGGCGCTGGCCTACCTGACGGTGCCGGCGCTGGTCGGGCCGGTCGTCGGGCCGCCGCTCGGCGGCTTCATCACGACCTATTTCGACTGGCGCTGGATCTTCTTCATCAACATCCCGATCGGCCTGATCKGGATCGTGCTGTCGAGCCTGTTCTTCGAGGACATCCGGGAGGAGGATGTCGCGCCGCTCGATATCGGGGGATTCGTGCTGTCTTCCTTCGGCTTCGCCAGCCTGATGCTGGGTCTCGCCACCGGCGGGCGCCACCTCGTGCCGGAAGCGGTGTCCTATGCCTGCGTCGCCGCCGGCATCGCTGCGCTGGTCGCCTACTGGTTTCACGCGCGCCGGATCCCCTATCCGGTTCTCAACCTGTCGCTGCTGCGTATCCCGACCTACCGGATCGGCGTGATCGGCGGCTCGGTCTTCCGGACCGGCATCGGCGCTATTCCCTTTCTGCTGCCGCTGATGCTGCAACTGGGCTTCGGGCTCGACGCGCTGCAATCGGGACTGATCACCTTTGCTTCGGCTGCGGGCGCGCTGATCATGAAGACGCTGGCGAGGACGATCCTGGCGCGCTTCGGCTTTCGCAATGTGCTGACGTTCAACGCGCTGGTCGGGGCGGCGTTTCTGGCGGCATCGGGACTGTTCACGCCGCTGACGCCGCACTGGCTGATGCTCGGCGTGCTTTTGGTCGGCGGCTGCTTCCGTTCGCTGCAGTTCACCGGCATCAACGCGTTGAGCTATGCCGACGTCTCCAATCGCGAGATGTCGAGCGCGACCAGCCTGTCGAGCGTCGCCCAGCAATTGTCGCTCAGCATCGGCGTCACGCTCGGCGCCTTTGCGCTGGAGAGCGCCAATGCCTTCAACGGCGGCAAGGCGCTGGGCGCCGGCGATTTCTGGCCCGCCTTCGCCATTGTCGGGCTGATCTCGGCCACTTCGGTGTTCTGGATGGCGCGGCTTGCGCCCGATGCCGGCGCGGAGGTCTCCGGCCACGCGCCGGTCAGCATGCGAAAGGCGACGGCAGAGGCGATCGCGGACCAGAAGCCGCTGGAGTGAGTGGGGGTTCCGCGTTGTCGATAATGTAAAATTCCATTATCTTCCGACGTCAGGGAGCGATGAAGCCATGACAATTTTGACGGTAACGACGCGCGGGCAGGTGACGTTTCGCAAGGATGTCCTGCAACATCTCGGCATCAAACCCGGTGAAAAAATCGAGATCGACCTGCTGCCAGACGGCCGGGCCGCGCTTAGGGCTGCTCGGCAAATCGGGCATATAGACGGCTTCATCGGGCTGCTATCCGAGCGGACGCATGTCGTCGCAACGATTGACGAAATGAATATGGCCGCGGCTGAGGGCTGGGCCGGCAAAACATGAACATCACCGTCGATACGAATATTCTCGTTCGCGCGGTTATCCGGGATGACCCTGTACAAGCTGCCGCTGCCGACGAAATCCTGAAACGCGCATCGATCATAGCAGTCGCATTGCCGTGCCTGTGCGAATTCGTCTGGGTGCTCAGGCGTCTCTACCGTATCGAACAGGCCGATATTTCGCGCGCTATCCGCGCATTGCTCGGGACCGCCAATGTCGAGATGAACCGGCCAGCGGTGGAAGCAGGCCTCGCGATGATGGATGCGGGTGGCGATTTCGCCGATGGCGTCATCTGCTTCGAGGGCCGGTGGCTTGGCGGCGAAGAGTTCGCCTCATTCGACCGTCACGCCATCGCCCTGCTTGCAGGTTGCGGCTGGCCGACGAGACTGCTCTGACTTTCAGTCTTCCACACCCGCTTCGGCCTTCCGCCGAAACCCCGTGGCCAGCACGTAGAGCTCCGACGAATCCGAGCGGCTCGCCGCCGGCTTGACGTTGCGCACCGTCGTGAAGTCGCGCTTCAGCTGCGCCAGCAATTCGGCGCTCTCGCCACCCTGGAAGAGCTTGGCGAGGAAGAACCCGCCCGGCGCCAGAATGCCGTTGGCGAATTCCAGCGCCGCTTCGGCCAGTGCGATGATCTTGAGATGGTCGGTCTTCTTGTGGCCGGTGGTGTTGGCGGCCATGTCCGACATCACGCCATGGGCGAGGCCGCCGAGGCGCTGCGTGAGCAGGGCCGGCGCGTCGTCCGCCATGAAATCCATTTCGATCAGATCGACATGGGGAATCGGATCGACGGGGAGCAGGTCGATGCCGACGATCCTGCCCTTGCCGCGTTCGAGGCCGACGCGCTGGCCCGCGATCTGGCACCAGCCGCCTGGCGCGCAGCCGAGATCGATCAGCTTCTGGCCGACTTTCAGGAAATGGTAGCGGTCGTCCATCTCCTCGATCTTGAAGGCGGCGCGCGAGCGGTAGCCGAGCTCGCGGGCGCGCTTGACATAGGGGTCGTTGAGCTGCCGCTCGAGCCAGAGCTGGGACGAGTGCTTGAGCTTGCCGGCCTTCTTGACCTTGACCCGCATATCGCGCGCGCCCGCCGGCTTGCCGGGCGCGCCCTGCTTGCCCGGCGTCCGCACGCCGCTCGTCTTGCCGCTGCCCGATTTCCCTACGCTCATGATGGTCCGCTCAAATTCCTGTCAGGCCTGCCGGCGTCGCCACCAGGCGCGGTCCTCATGCATCATCCGCAGCAGGATGCCTTCGCGCAGGCCGCGATCGGCGATTCTGACCCGGTCGCTCGGAAAAGCCCGGCGGATCGCCTCGAAGATGGCGCAGCCCGCCAGCACCAGATCGGCGCGCTCGCGGCCGATGCAGGCATTCGCCGCCCGGGCGTCATAGTCCATCGCGACCAATTGGTCGATGACCGTGCAGATATCCTCCTGCCGCATCCACAAACCGTCGACGACGCGCCGGTCGTAGCGCGGCAGGCCAAGATGAATGCCTGCGACGGTGGTGACCGTGCCCGAGGTGCCCAGCAGATGGAAGCTGCGGGCGCCACGCGCACCGGCGGCCTTCTTCGCGAATGGCGCCAGCGCCTCGCTGCAATCGCTCACCATGCGCTCGAACAGCTCGCGACCGACATCGACGCCGCCATAGCGCTCGGCCACCGTGACGACGCCGATCGGCAGGGAGGCCCATTCGCGGATGCGCGCGGCGGGATCGCGCGCCTCGTTGCGCCCACCCATCCAGACTATCTCGGTCGAGCCGCCGCCGATGTCGAAGACGATGACGCCCTCCGCCGCCGGGTCGGCCAGCGCCGCGCAGCCCGAGACCGCGAGCGAGGCCTCGGTGCGCTGGTCGACGATCTCGAGATCGAGCTCGGCCTCGGCCGAGACGCGGCGGACGAATTCGAGCCCGTTGGTGGCGGCGCGGCAGGCCTCGGTCGTGACCAGCCTGGCACGGGTGACGCCGCGATTGGCCATCTTGCTGCGGCAGATCTTCAGGGCCTCGACGGCCCGGTCCATGGCGGGTTCGGCCAGCCGGCCGCTGGCGGCCAGCCCCTCGCCGAGGCGCACGATCCGCGAGAAGGCGTCGACGACGCGAAAGCCGTGCTGCGCCGGCCTTGCGATCAGCAGGCGGCAGTTGTTGGTGCCGAGATCGAGCGCGGCATAGGTCGCCAGGGGCGGACGCGGCGTGGTAGCGCATGGGGCGGATTCGGCACGGAGAACCGCCACGCCTGCCGCATGCGGACTGGCGCAATTCCCCTGCATCGACGGCGCATCCGCGACGTCCCGCTCCTGCCGGTCCTCGACCGTCACCGCTCTTGATCCTCTGACCGCTCGCTGCGCTTTTTCGCGCCGCGACGGGAGCCGGGCGACAGGCCCGGCTGCTTGCTTTCGTGCTGAGCGTACCAACAGCGCGATAGCGGTGCCAAGCGGAACCTTCCACGGCGTCCGCCGGCACGCGGCGCTTGCCCCGCCATGCGGCTTCCGGCAACTCTCGCGGCAGGGCCGCGGGACGAGCCGGCCGGCAGGGCAGGGACGAAAGACCAGCATGGCCACGGCACGCCATATTCTCGCGATCGACCAGGGTACGACCTCTTCGCGGGCATTGCTGTTCGATTCCGATCTGCGGGTGATCGCGAGCGCGCAGCAGGAGTTTCCGCAGCATTTTCCAGCGTCAGGCTGGGTTGAGCACGAGCCGGAGGATCTTTGGGAGAGCGTTCTGACGACCTGCCGGCAGGCGCTCGGCAAGGCCGGGCTCTCGGCGACGGATATCGCCGCGATCGGCATCACCAACCAGCGCGAGACGACGCTGGTCTGGGACCGGGCCACCGGCAAGGCGATCCACCGCGCCATCGTCTGGCAGGACCGGCGCACGGCGGCGCAATGCGCCGCGCTCGTCGCGGCAGGGCGTGAGGCGCTGGTGTCGGAGCGCACCGGCCTGCGGCTAGACCCGTATTTCTCGGCGACGAAGATCGCCTGGCTGCTCGATAATGTTCCCGGTGCGCGGCGTCGGGCGGAGGCCGGCGAACTCGCCTTCGGCACGGTCGATTCGTTCCTGCTCTGGCGGCTGACCGGCGGGGCGGTGCATGCGACCGACGCGACCAATGCGGCGCGCACCATGCTGTTCGACATCAGGCGCGGCGTCTGGGACGCTGACCTGCTGGCGCTGATGAACATCCCCGCCGCCATCCTGCCCGAAGTCAGGGATTGCGCCGGGCTGTTCGGCCAGACGACGCCGGAGCTTTTTGGGGCGGCGATCCCGGTGCGCGGCATGGCGGGTGACCAGCAGGCGGCGACGATCGGGCAGGCCTGCTTTGCACCGGGCATGGTGAAATCGACCTATGGCACCGGCTGCTTTGCCCTGCTCAACACGGGGACCGCGATGGTCCACTCGCAGAACCGGTTGCTTTCCACGATCGCCTATCAGTTCGGCGGCGAGCGGACCTATGCGCTGGAGGGTTCGATCTTCATCGCGGGCGCGGCGGTGCAATGGCTGCGCGATGGGCTCGGCATCATCGAAAAGGCCGATGAGACCGGGCCTCTGGCGCAATCGGCCGACCCCGCCCAGCACGTCTATCTCGTGCCGGCTTTCGTCGGCTTGGGCGCACCGCATTGGGACGCCGATGCACGCGGTGCGATGTTCGGGCTGACGCGCAATACCGGCCCGCGCGAATTCGCCCGCGCCGCGCTGGAGAGCGTCTGCTACCAGACGCTCGACCTGATCGAGGCGATGCATGCCGACTGGCCGGGCGCGGGGCAGGGCGAGGCGATCCTGCGGGTGGATGGCGGCATGGTCGCCTCCGACTGGACGATGCAGCGCCTCGCCGACATCCTCGGCTTGCCGGTCGATCGCCCCTCCGTGCTGGAGACGACCGCGCTCGGAGCGGCCTATCTCGCCGGGCTCGATGCCGGCCTGCTGCCGCAGCCCGACCGTTTCGCCGATTTGTGGCGGCTGGAACGGCGCTTCTCGCCGGCGATGGCGGCGAGCGAGCGCGAGCGCAAGGTGGCGGGCTGGCGCGATAGCGTCCGGCGGACCTTGTCCGTGGGTTGAATTTCCTTAGGGAAGCAACTGGCGATATTCTGTGCTGTCGAGATTGTTGTTCACGAAGCGGTGCGCGAAAGCCTTCATTTACCAGTCGCTTGTAGCGCTGGGATCATGTCTTGGATCTTGCGTTCGACACTCCGAATCGTTCCTTTCAGTGACCGCTTCGTGCTTGCAGCCTTTGCGCTTGCCGGTGTGATTTCGGTCTCGCTTGCGTCMGCAGGCTCTCCAGCCCCCGGACATCATCTCGCCGTCGTGTTTCCGCCATGGGTCGAGACCGGCGATGCGGTCGCGCGGGCTGCCATGGCCGGCGCGAGGCTGATCGGAACGGGGCGCTATCCCTTCGTCGTCATCGTCGCGCCCGAGGCCGACGATTATTCAAGGCGCGCGCGGGATGCCGGTGCGGTCGCGACGCTCGACGCCGATGCGTTGGGCGGCTGCCTGGTGCAAGTTCCGGGAGCGACGTCGTGAACAGCCGGCTCGCCGATCTCCGGCACAAGGTCGCCCGGGTGCTGCTCGGGCTCGTCATCGCGCATGTGCCGATCTTCGTAACGCTCGGGAATTTGCGCGACGTCGACCACGGCGCGATCAGCCTGGCCGCCGCCGCAGCCGCGCTCGTGCCGCTGATGCTTTATCTGCTCGGGCGGCCGACACAGGTGATCGCGACCGCGCTGACGATTGCACTCGTGACGCAGTCGATCCTGCTGGTCTGCCTGTTCAAGGGGCACCTCTGGCAGGTCGAGATGCATTTCTACTTCTTTGCCGTGCTGGCGATGCTGGCAGGCTTTTGCGACGTGCGCCTGCTGCTCGGCGCGGCGGGTGCGATCGCGGTGCACCACCTCGTCTTCAACGGCTTTCTGCCTGAGCTGCTCTATCCCGGCGGGGGCGATCTCGGCCGCGTTCTGGTCCATGCCGTCGTGGTGATCATCGAGACGGCGATGCTGGTGTCGATCAGCCTCGTCATCAAGCGCAGCTTCGACGAGGCCGAGCGCTCGGACCGGCTGGCGCAGGAATCGGTCGGGCAGCTGAAGCTCGCAGGCACGATGCTGGAGGAGCGTCTCGAGTCGACCAAGGCGCTGGCCGATCATCTGGGCGCCGCGCTCGACAGCTTCAGAAGCGAGATCGCGCAGCGACTGCAGCGCCTGGGTGGGGCCTCGGCGACGCTGGAACAGACCGCCGAGACCTTCTCCAAGGCCGCGTTGCGGACGACGGCGCAGACAAACGCGGCCTCCGTCGCAGCCGATGCGGCCAGCCGCAAGGTCGAGACCGTCGCCGTGCTGGGCCAGGAATTCCTCGATACGATCTCGCAGATCGGCACGCATGCCGCGCGCTCGGCCGCAATGGGCGCGCAGGCCGTCTCGGAAGCCGAGGCGACGACTCAGACGATCGACGAGCTCGAACTGGTCTCGCAGCAGATCGGCGAGGTGACCGCGATCATCGCCACGATCGCCGCGCAGACCAACCTGCTGGCGCTGAACGCCACGATCGAGGCGGCGCGCGCCGGCGAGCACGGGCGCGGCTTCGCCGTCGTCGCCAACGAGGTCAAGGATCTCTCGGGCCAGACGACGCGCGCGGTCGGCACGATCACCGCCATGGTCGAGACCATCCGCAAATCGACGGCGCGTTCGGCAGTGGCGCTGTCCTCGGTCGCGGGCGCGATCGAGAGCCTGAATGCCGCGGCAGGCGATATTTCGGGCGCGGTCGACGAGCGCGTCCGGGCCGCGGCCGACATCGCCGGCAGCGTCGGCCACGCCGCCGCCAATGTGAACCAGGTCACCTCCGCGATCACGGCGATCGAAGCCGTCGCCGGCGAGACGGCTGAGGGCGCCGGGCTGCTGCGCTCGGCCGCGCTGGAGATCGCCGAGCAGACCGCCGCGATCCGCCGCGAGGTCGAGACGTTCTCGGCCGACATCGCGGAGACCGGCCAGCATGAGGCCCTGACGGTGGCGCCGGGCGTGCTCGGCGTGCCGGGGCGTCGGGCGGCTGCCGCTTAGGCGATGACGGTCGGTTCGGTGCGGCCCGTGCGCTGCTTCAGCTCCGAAAGCGCCGCCGCCGCTTCCGCGAGAGGCTTGAGGATGGCGGCGGGGTCGAGGCCGTGGCGGGCCAGATCGGGCTCGTATCGTTCGAGGTAGATGCGCAGCGTCGCGCCCTTGGTGCCGGTGCCTGACAGGCGGAAGACGATGCGGGCGTCGTTCTCGAACAGCACCCGGATGCCCTGCCGCGCGGTGACTGAGCCGTCGACCGGGTCGGTGTAGCTGAAATCGTCGGCGCTCGCGACGGTCATGCCGGCGACGATCTTGCCCGGCATATCCTTGAGCCGTTCGCGGGCCGCGTTCATCAGCTCGGCTGCGACCGCGCTGTCGATCTCCTCATGATCGTGGCGCTGGTAATAGTCGCGTCCGAAGCGCTGCCAGTGCCCAGAGACGATCTGCGTCACGGACTGTTTGCGCGCCGCGACGATCGAGAGCCAGAGCAGCACGGCCCAGACGCCATCCTTCTCGCGGATGTGGCTGGAGCCCGTGCCGGCGCTCTCCTCGCCGCAGATCGAAATCATGCCGGCGTCGAGCAGCGAGCCGAAGAACTTCCAGCCTGTCGGCGTTTCGTAGAAGGGCAGCTTCAGGCCGGTCGCGACGCGGTCGAGCGCGCGGCTCGTCGGCATCGAGCGCGCGACCCCCTTGAGGCCGGCGGCATAAGCGGGCGCGGATTGCGCGTTCGCCGCCAGGATCGCGACGCTGTCGCTGGGCGCGACGACCTGACCGCCGGGGCCTACGATCAGGTTGCGGTCGCCGTCGCCGTCGGAAGCCGCGCCGAAATCGAGCTTGCCGGGGCCTGCCATCGCCGCGATCAGCTCGGCTGCATAAACCGGGTTGGGATCGGGATGCAGGCCGCCGAAATCGGGCAGGGGCGTCGCGTTCATCACAGTGCCGGCGGCTGCGCCCAGGCGCCCCTCGAAGATGCGTTTCGCATAGGGGCCGGTGATGGCGTTCATCGCGTCGAAGCGCATCTTGAAGCCGGAACGCAGCAGGGCGCCGAGCGCCTCGAAGTCGAACAGCGTCTCCATCAGCGCGAGGTAGTCGTCGACGGGGTCGATGATTTCGACGATCTGGCCCGATGGCAGCGTCGTCGCGCCGACTGTGCCGAGATCCAGTTCGAGCCCTTCAGTGGTCCTGTATTCGGTCATCGCCTTGGTGCGGTCGAAGATCGCCGTGGTGATGGCGGGCGCGGCCGGCCCGCCATTGGCGGCGTTGAACTTGATGCCGAAATCGCCGTCGGGGCCGCCGGGATTGTGGCTGGCCGAAAGGATGATGCCGCCTTGCGTCGCGCGTTTGCGGATGACGGCGGAGGCGGCCGGTGTCGAAAGCAGGCCTCTTTGGCCGACGATGACGCGCGCGACGCCGTTGGCCAGCGCCATGGCGACGATGACGGCGGTCGCGACATCGTTGTGGAAGCGCCCGTCGCCGCCGACGACGAGCGCGCCGCCCTTGAGCTCCGGCACGGCGTCGAAGATCGCCTGGACGAAGTTCTCGAGATAATGCGGCTGCTGGAAGACCGGGACCGCCTTGCGCAGGCCCGAGGTGCCTGGCTCCTGGTCGGAAAAGGGCGTGGTGGCGACAGTGATGGTGCGGGGCGTGGTCGGCATGGCGGTCTCCGGAAGGCGGCAACGGCACAAGCTTATGTCAGGCGCCGGAGCGCTTGCCACCACGGAGTGTCGAAATCATAGCGATGATAGAGCCGCCAATCAGCCGCCCGACGCGACCAGCGCCGGCGCGCGCAGGGATTTGCGGCTGTTCCAGAGCCAGGCCATCATCACGGCGAAGAGCGCCACGCCAGCCCAATGCGCTGGCGTGAACGGCAGGAAAAGCAGGATTCCGCCGGCGAGAAGCAGCACACGCTGCACCTTGCCCAACCTGACCATGCAGTAGCCCTCTATTGCTGCATTGAGCGCGACGACCCCGATCGCGACCAGCGCCGTGATGGCGGCCGTCTCGGATAACGAGCCGATCAGGAGCAGCGCTGGATGGTAGATGAAGACGAAGGGCAGGACGAAGGCGACCATCGCGACCCGGCAGGCGAGCAGCGCGATCCGGACCGGATTCGCCTGCGCAATGGAGGCGGCGGCGAAAGCCGCGACCGCGACGGGCGGGGTGATCGCCGACATCGAGGCGATATAGACGATGAAGAGATGGGCCGGCAGCATCGGAATGCCGAGCGCGATCAGCGCGGGCGCGGCCAGGACGGCCGAGAGCGCATAGACGGCCGGCGTCGGCATGCCCATGCCGAGCACGATGATGACGATGGCGGCCGTGACGATGGTGAGCAGCGGGCTGCCGGCGGCCAACACGAAGAGCCCCGAGCTGATCTTGCCGGTAAGGTCGGTCATCGAGAGCGTGCCGACGACGAGGCCGGCTATGGCGCAGGCGACGCCGACGCCGATCATGCCCTTCATGCCGTCGCTGAGGCCAAAGAAGATCGCCTTGCCCAGTTTGAGCGGCGTCTTCTCGCGCAGCACGGCGATTGGCAGCAGTGCCGCGCAGGCGATGGCGCCGGCAAATGACGGGCGGTTCAGGCTGAGCACGCCCCAGACCAGCAGGCCGATTGGCACAAGATAAATCCAGTCGCGCCGCAGCACCGAAAGGACGGAGGGCGTCGCGACGGTCGACATCGGCGCCATGCCGTCATGATGGGCCTTGAAATGCACGGCGAGGAAGACCGAGAGGTAGTAAAGCAGGGCCGGGATCAGCGCCGAGAGCGCGATCGTGGCGTAGGGGATGCCGGTGAAGTCCGTCATCAGGAAGGCGGCCGAGCCCATCACGGGCGGCAGCAGCGCCCCGCCGGTCGAGGCTGCCGATTCGATTGCGCCCGCATAGGTCCGGCTCATGCCGGTGCGGATCATCAGCGGGATGCTGAAGGAGCCGGTGGTGACGACATCGGCCGTCGGCGAGCCCGAGATCGAGCCGTAGAGACCCGACGACACCACCGCGACCTTGCTCGCGCCGCCGACCTGCCGGCCGACCAGGCTGTTGGCCATGTCGTAGAAGAAATCCGCGCCGCCGAAACGGTCGAGCAGCGCTCCGAAGATCACGAAGACGAAGACGAGGAACGCCGCGACGTCGAGCGCCGGTCCAAACAGCCCATTGGTCGAGAAGACGAGGTGGTCGACGATCTCCTGCCCGGTGAAACCGCGATGGGCGAAGGAGCCGGTCAGCCGGTTGCCGAAGACCGCATAGGCCAGGAAGACAACGACCAGCGTCACCAGCGTCAAGCCGATGCAGCGACGCGTCGCCTCCAGCACCAGCGCGATCAGGACGACAGAGGCTGCGATGTCCAACACCGAAAGTTCGTCGATCATCGGCAGGCGCAGTTCGTGCACCGGCCGCATCGCGACGAAATAACCGCAGGCCGCAAACGACAATGCGGCCATGCCGATCGCCCACCAGGAGCGTCCGCGCGGGCGCAGCGGGTGTGCCGTCGTGGTCAGGAAGGCCAGCCCGAGCACCGCGCCAAGGAACAGGAACAGCGCGATCTCGCGGCTGACATACCAGCCGAACGATATCGCCAGCAGCAACAGCGCGGTCGCAAAGCCGACACCGTGGACGAGCCATTGTTCGGGGGCTTCCAGCCGCCGCGACTGTCCGGGAGCGAGGCGGCTGAGCAGGCTGAGCATGGACGTCCCCTTGCGGCGGTTCAGCGGCTGCGTCAGCGCCTCACTTCAGCAGGCCGGCCTTGCGGTAGGCGGCGGCCGCGCCCGGATGCAGGGCCAGCGGCGCGACATTGGTCAGGTCGGCGGGTTCGAGCTTGGCCAGCATGGCGTGGGCCTGCTTGAGGTAGGCGAAGTTCTTCAGCAGACCATCGACAATGGTGGCGGCGTCCTCGTCCTTCATCTCGCTCGACGCAAACAGCACGACGCTGCCGGTCACGGTCGGGATCGCCTGCGGCTGGAAGCCATAGGTGCCGGCGGGCACGGTTACGGCCGCCGTGCCGAGCAGGGCGTTGAGCTTGGCCGTTGCGTCGGGGCCGATGCCGAGCATCCGGACCTTCATCTCGCGGGTGGCGCTGCTGATCTGGCCCGACGGGAAGGCCAGCATGTTGATGATGATGTCGACCTGACCGTTCTTCATCATCTCGAGGCCGGCGTTGTAGTCGACGTTATGGACGCGGCCGCCCCAGGCTTCGATGTCCTTGGCCGTGATGCCATAGGCCTTGAAGACCTCTTCGCCGGTCACGGCCATCAGCGTGCCGCGCTGGTTCAGCGCCACACGCACCGGCTTCTTCGCAGCCAGGATCGCCTCGAACGAATCGATGCCGGAATCGTCGCGGGTCAGGATCTGGACGGCGGCCTGCGGGTCGATCAGGGCGATCGCGCGCAGATTGGCGATCGGCGTCCTGAACGGATCCTCGCCGGACTGGGCCCGCTTGGCGAGCTGCGAATGGGCGATGCCGAGCTCGACCTTGCCCTGCGAAACGAGCTGGATGTTGGCGGCCTCGCGGCCGGGTTCGTAGCCGAAGGCCACGCCGGGCGATTCGCGCCGGATCGTCTCGCCGATGGCGCTGCCGACCGCGCTCCAGGCGCCGCCGACCGAGCCGCCAGAGAGCGTGATCTTCTTCAGGCCGCCCGTCTGCGCCAGGGCGACGCCGCCGGCCCCCAGGGCAAGTGCGGCCGTCAGCATGGCGGCGATGGCGATCGGCTTCATCGGAAGCTCTCCCTTGAAAGAATCTGCTATCGGCTTAAACGTCGGCGCTGCGACGCTTGCACTGCATCATGTCCGCGAGACGCCGTCTGCCGCAAGCGTCCTGGCGAGGCCCGCGACAGCGCTGAAGACATCGCCGCCAGAGGCCGAAGGCATGTATGACAGTTTCGCCACGCAGAGGCTGATCGATCTCTGGCTCACGGAAGATATCGGATCCTGCGACCTGACCGTGCAGGTCATGATCGAACCCGGCGAGCAGGGCGCTTTTCGCATGAATGCGCGCGAGCCGATGGTCGTTGCGGGGCTCGATGTCGCGGCCGCTGTGTTCCAGCGCTATGAGCCGGCGCTGTCGATCGAGGTCGCGGCGAAGGATGGCGACCGGGTCGAGACCGGCGCGACGCTGCTGTTCGTCAGGGGGCCGGCGCAGGGCTTTCTGACTGCAGAGCGCACGGCCTTGAACATCGTGCAGCGGCTGTCGGGCATCGCCACCGAGACGGCGCGCTATGTCGACATCATCAAGGGCACGCCGGCGCGCCTGATCGATACGCGCAAGACGACGCCGGGGTTGCGCATGCTCGAAAAACATGCGGTCACCTGTGGCGGCGGACTCAATCACCGGCTCGGCCTCGATGGCGGCGTGATGATCAAGGACAACCATATCGCGGTCTGCGGCGGCATCGGGCCCGCGGTCGAGCGTGCGCGCCGGAAGCTGCCGGTTCTCACCAAGATCGAGGTCGAGTGCGACAGCCTCGACCAGGTCCGCGAAGCGGTCATCGCCGGGGCCGATGTGATCATGCTCGACAACATGCCCGTGCCGGTGATGCGCGAGGCGGTCGCCCATATCGCAGGCCGCGCCAAGGTCGAGGCGTCGGGCGGCATCCGATTCGAGACGATCCGCGCCATCGCCGAGACCGGCGTCGACTATATCTCGACCAGCAAGATCACCCAGTCGGCCCCGGCGGTCGATATCGGGCTTGACGAGGCCTAGAGGCGGAATGGCGGGCATCCGGCCAGGCATTCTGTTCGTCGTCGTCGGGCCGAGCGGGGCGGGCAAGGACACGCTGATCGACGGTGCGCGGGCCGCGCTTGCGGGGCAGGGCCGGTTTCAATTCGCGACGCGCCTGATCACCCGCCCGGCCGATGCCGGCGGCGAAGCGCATGAGGCGATCGACGAGGCCGGTTTCGCCGAACTCGAACAGGCCGGCAGGCTTTTGGTCTCATGGCGGGCGCATGGTCTGCGCTACGGCCTGCGTGCCGGTCTGCTGGACGAACTCGCAGCCGGACGGCATGTCGTCGCCAACGGCTCGCGCGGTGCGCTCACCGAACTCGCCGGCAAGGCGCCGCGCCTGATCGCGCTCGTCGTCACCGCCTCTCCGGCGACGCTCGCGGCACGGCTTTCGGCGCGCGGACGGGAAAGCGCGGAGGATATCGCGGCGCGGCTGGAGCGCTCGGTGCTGGCGCTGCCGCCGGGCATCGAGACGCTCGTCGTCAGCAATGACGGCACTGTGGAGGAGGGCGTCGAGCATGTCCTTGCGGTAATCGACGCCGCAACGCGCCGGCTCGCGCTGAAGCCGCTGCCGATCGACGGTTGGCGCGACAATATCGCCTATCTTCCACGCGACAGCGTGATCGGCGCCGATGATTTCGACGGGCCGGGCAAGGTCGATATCGCCGGCGCCGGCCGCAGCATCCGGGCGCGCATCAATCTCGTCGATGCCGGCTGGCTGCTCGCCCCTCATGAGATCGGCCTGTCGCGCGAGGCCTTCGCGGCGCTTGGGCTGCCGGAGGGCAGCGAGATCGCGCTGACACGGACGCCGCCGCAGCACAGCCGCGACGCGCTGCGGGCAAAAATCCAGGGCGACGAACTCGACGCCGCGCAATACGAGACCGTGCTGCGCGACATCGTCGAGGGGCGTTATCCCGAAGGCGAGATCGCGGCCTTCCTCGTCGCCGCGACACGCTCGCTGAGCGACGCCGAAGTGGTGGCGCTGTCGCAGGTCCGCGCAGGCTTCTCGACGCCGCTCGTCTGGGACGAGCCGATCGTCGCCGACAAGCATTCGATGGGCGGCATTCCCGGCAGCCGGATCACACTGATCGTCACGCCGATCGTGGCGGCCCATGGCATCGCGATGCCGAAGACCTCGTCGCGCGCCATCACCTCGGCGGCCGGCACCGCCGACGCGATGGAGGCGCTGGCGCGGGTCGATCTGAGCGTCGCCGAGGTCAGGCGCGCGGTCGAGGTTGCGCGCGGCTGCATCGCCTGGAACGGCCGGCTGAACCACTCCGCCGTGGACGATGTGATGAACGCGATCACGCGGCCCCTCGGGATCGATTCCAACCGCTGGTCGGTCGCCTCGATCATCTCGAAGAAGCTGACGGCGGGCGCGAGCCATGTCGTCGTCGATCTGCCCTATGGCCGGCGCGCCAAGCTACACACGCGGGCGGACGCCGACGAACTCGCGGCGCTGTTCGAGCGCGCGGGAGCGGGCGTCGGTCTGCATCTCGAAGCCTGCCCGACCTGCGGCGACGGGCCGATCGGTCGCGGCATCGGGCCGGCTCTGGAGGTGCGCGATGTGCTGCTCGTGCTGGAGGGCCATCGCGATGCGCCGCGCGACCTGCGCGAGAAGGCGCTGAATTTTGCCGCGCGCATCCTCGCCTGGGATCCTGCTATTGCGACGCATATGCAGGGCCGCGCGCGCGCCGAACGACTGCTCGATTCCGGTACGGCGCGCGAAGCGTTGCAGCGGATCGTCACGACGCAGGGCGCGCGCTCGCCGATGGCGCTGCCGGGCCCGCTGACCCATATGGTGCGGGCGAGACGGGCCGGCCCGGTCGGCGAGATCGACGGATGGCGCGTCAGCGGCATCGCGCGCCGCGCCGGCGCGCCCTATGACAAGAGCGCCGGGATCGACCTGCTGCGCTCGATCGGCGACGATGTCGGCATCGGCGAGGCGCTTTATGTCGTCCATGCCGCCGCCGCGCCCGATCTGGAAGCTGCCGTTGCGATGGCCGCAGTGGACGACGGCTTCGTCATCGGCGCGCGCGCTTCCGTCGATTGAGCCGGCTGAATGGCAGAGGAAATCAAAGCGGCACAGACATAATATCGAATATTCTAGAAATATCGTTTGACTCGCGCGATGGCATCTGTGACGCCATGCTTCATGGACACGAACGACGCCGCCGCACGCCTTGAGGCCCTGGGCAATCCCACCCGGCTCGCCCTGTATCGCCAACTTGTCCGGGCCGGCCATTCCGGCCTGTCGGTCGGCGAATGCCAACAGCGTTTGCAGATCGCGCAGTCGACGCTGTCGCATCACATCAAGTCGCTGGTGATCGTCGATCTGGTCCGACAGGAGCGGCGCGGCACGACGCTGATCTGCCGGGCGAATTTCGAGCTGATGAACGCGCTGGTCGCATTCCTGGTGGCCGAATGCTGCGTCGAAAGCTGTTGCGACGGGGAACGGACGAGCGCGGCCTGACAGCCGTTTCGACCGGATGGAGATCGACATGGAACAGCGCAGATCGATCGCGATCATCGGAGCAGGGCCAGTGGGTCTGGCGGCGGCGGCTCACGCCATCGAGCGCGGGCTCGATCCGGTCGTGCTGGAGCAGGGCCCCGCGATCGGCCATGCTGTGCGGCGCTGGGCGCATGTGCCGATGTTCTCGCCCTGGGGCTTCAACATCGACGCCGCCGCCGGACGCCTGCTGGCCGCGACGGGCTGGAACCGCCCCGACCCGGAGGCTTATCCCACCGGCGGCGATCTGGTCGGCCGCTATCTGACGCCGCTGGCAGAGCGAACGGCGGTCGGCGCGGCGATCCGCCTCGAGACCAGGGTCGTCTCCGTCTCGCGCGCCGGCTTCGACAAGGTCAGGACGGCCGGCCGGGACGCCGCGCCCTTCACGCTGCGTTATCGCAATGGCGCTGGCGACGCGACGATCCAGGCCGACGCCGTGATCGACGCCTCCGGCACCTGGTTTTCGCCCAATCCCGCCGGTTCCGGCGGGTTGCCGGCGATCGGGGAAAGCCAGGCCGCCGCGCATGTGAACTACGGCATGCCGGACGTGGCCGGCGCGGACGAGGCGCGCTATGCCGGCCGGCGGGTCGCCGTCATCGGCGGCGGCCATTCCGCCATCGGCACGCTGATCGCGCTGGCGGATTTGCAGCGGCGCGCGCCGCGGACGCGTATCGCCTGGCTCTATCGCGGGCCGGTGCTCGCCAAGGCATTCGGCGGTGGCGCGGCCGACCAGTTGAGCGCGCGCGGCGAGCTTGGAACGCGCATCGCCGATCTGGTTGCGCGCGGGCTCGTCACGGCCGAGACGGGCTTCCGGCTGGAGCGGATGGAGACGGACGCGGCGGGCCTCCGGCTCGTCGGCGGCGACGGGCGCGATGTCGCGGCCGACGAACTCGTCGTCGCGACCGGCTTCAGGCCCGATCTCGACATGGTCAGGGAATTGCGCGTCCAGCTCGATCCCGCGCTGGAGTGCACGCCGGCGCTGGCGCCCCTGATCGACCCCAACGAGCATTCCTGCGGCACGGTGCGGCCCCATGGCGCGGCCGAACTGGCCCATCCGGAAAAGGACTTCTACATTGCGGGCATGAAAGCCTATGGCCGCGCGCCGACCTTCCTGTTGGCGACCGGGCACGAACAGGTGCGCTCGATCATGGCCGCGATCGCCGGCGACCATGAGGCGGCCCGCCGGGTCGAGCTCGTCCTGCCCGAGACCGGCGTCTGCAGTTCCACGCCCGGCGGCGCAGGCAATGCTGCGCCGGGCAATGCTGCGTCGGTCTGCTGTGGCGGGCCGGCCCCGGCGGAGGTCGACGCCTGCTGTCTTGAGGATGCGCAGGTCAGGGCTGCCGGCGAACCGGGCTGTGGCTGCGGACCGACGGCCCAGTCGATTGCGGTCGTCGCAAAGGCAAGCTGCTGCGCATGAGTCCGGCCGGCCGTTCGCAGACGGGGATCGTCATCGCTCTCGGCACGGCGCAGACCGTGTCCTGGGCCTCGACCTATTACCTGCCGGCCGTGCTGGCGACGCCGATGGCGCGCGATCTAGGCGTCAACCCGGTGATGGTCTTCGCCGCCTTCTCGGCCGCAATGGTGGTATCTGCCATCGTCGGTCCCTGGGCTGGCGCGATGATCGACCGCCATGGCGGGCGCGGCATCCTGATCGGATCCAATCTCATCTTCGCGAGTGGCCTCGCCTGCATGGCGCTGGCGCAGGGGCCCGTCCTGCTCTGGGTCGGCTGGCTCGTGATCGGTGTCGGCATGGGCATCGGGCTCTATGAGGCGGCCTTCGCGGCGCTGGCCTGCATCTACGGCAAGGCGGCGCGTTCGCCGATCACCGGCATCACGCTGATCGCCGGTTTCGCCAGCACGGTCGGCTGGCCGCTCTCGGCGTTGATGGAGGCGCGCTATGGCTGGCGCTTCGCCTGCCTCGGCTGGGCCGGGCTGCACTGCCTGCTGGCGCTGCCGCTCAATGCCTGGCTGCCTGCGGGCAACCTTGCGGTACCCGTGACCGCCACGCCCGATGCGGCGGCGAGCGGCGTGGTCGCCGGCCGGACGCGGCTGACCATGCTGCTGCTCGCCTTCGTCTTCGCCGTGACCTGGTTCAGCAGCACGGCGATGGCGGCGCATCTGCCGCGCCTGCTGGAGGCCGCGGGCGCGACGACGGCGATGGCGGTTGCGGCAGGCGCGCTGATCGGGCCGGCGCAGGTCGCGGCCCGGATCGTCGAGTTCACGCTGCTCAAGCAGTTCCATCCGCTGGTCTCGACGCGGCTTGCGACGCTGACGCATCCGATCGGCGCCATGGTTCTGCTCTGGTTCGGCGCGCCTGGCGCCTATGCCTTCGCCTTCCTGCACGGGGCGGGCAACGGCGTGCTGACCATCGCCAAGGGCACGCTGCCGCTGGCGCTGTTTGGGCCGGTCGGCTACGGGCTGACGCAAGGATTGATCGGGGGGCCGGGCAGGGCGCTTCAGGCGGCCTCGCCGCTGATCTTCGGCTATGCGCTCGACCGTTACGGCGTCAACGCGATCTGGCTGACAAGCGGGCTTGGCCTGCTGGCGCTGGCGGCGCTGTTCCTGGTCCATGCGGAGGGCGACAGACGTCGGCCCGAGCCGGACTCTCCCTGAAGAACGGCCCCAACCGCTCGACCTCGGCCTGCGTCAGACCAGCCCGCCATTGACGTGCCAGATCTGGCCGGTGACGTAGGACGCAGCCGGCGACGCCAGGAAGGCGATCACCGCCGCGACCTCCTCGGGCGCGCCGCGCCTTGCGAGCGGGATGATCGCCTCCATCTTGGCGATCGCATCGGGGTCGAGTTTGCTGCCGCGCCCCTCGTCCTTGCGGATCAGCCCCGGCGCGACCGCGTTGACGGTGATGCCGTCCGCCGCGAGTTCATGCGCCATCAGCCTGACAACCGTCTCCAGTGCGGCGCGGCTCGTCGCTGTGGCGGCGAAGGGCTGGAGATCGGTTCGCAGCGCATGGGCGACGAAGGACGAGACGGCGACGACGCGCCCGCTGCCGCCCTGCTTCAACAAAAGCTGCGCCGCGCGCACGAGATGGGTGAAGGCGATGACGGAGCCCTCCATGACCCGGCGCAGATCGGCATCGGCGAGGTCCATGATGCCGCCGCGATAGGCCGCGCCCGCGACCGCGATCAGGCCGTCGAGCCGGCCGAAGGTTTCGCCCGCGATCGCCACGGCCCGCGCGCCCAAACCGTCCTCGGCGAGGTCGCCGAGGACGGTCGCGACCTCCGCGCCCCGGTCCTTCGCGTCCGTTGCGACCTCCTGAAGCCCGGACTGGTTGGCGCGGGTGTGCAGCATCAGCCCAACGCCAGGTGCAGCCAGCAGTCGGGCGGTGGCGCGGCCGATGCCGCTGCCTGCGCCCGTGACGAGATAAACGCGTTGCGGTGTCGGCATCGTCAGTCCTGCGAGGTTGCCTAAAAGCCCGTGATTGCCGGGCAGCCTCTTTCGCAGGTGCGAACATTGGCTTATTGCCGCGCGATCACCCGCCGAAGGTTCGCGTCGCAGCATGATACGCCTCGAAAACATCAGCAAGCAGAACGGCCAGCAGATCGTCTTCATCGAGGCGTCGGCCGCGCTGCAAAAGGGCGAGAAGGTCGGCCTCGTCGGCCCCAATGGCGCCGGCAAGACGACGCTGTTCCGGATGATCACGGGCGAGGAGCAACCCGACGAGGGTCAGGTCGGTGTCGATCGCGGCGTAACCATCGGCTACTTCAGCCAGGATGTCGGCGACATGGCCGGTATCAGCGCGGTGACGGCGGTGATGGACGGGGCCGGGCCGGTCAGCACGGTCGCCGCCGAACTGCGCGAACTCGAAACCGCGATGGGCGATCCCGACCGGGCCGACGAGATGGACGCGATCATCACGCGCTATGGCGAGGTGCAGGGTCGCTTCGAGGAGCTCGACGGTTATGCGCTCGACGGCCGGGCGCGCGAGGTTCTGGCGGGCCTCGGCTTCAGCCAGGAGATGATGGACGGCGATGTCGGCGCGCTGTCAGGCGGCTGGAAGATGCGCGTCGCGCTCGCCCGCATCCTGCTGATGCGGCCCGACGCGATGCTGCTCGACGAGCCGTCGAACCATCTCGATCTCGAAAGCCTGATCTGGCTGGAATCCTTCCTGAAGGGCTATGAGGGCGCGCTGCTGATGACCTCGCATGATCGCGAGTTCATGAACCGCATCGTCGGCAAGGTCATCGAGATCGATGGCGGCGCGCTGACCTCCTACTCCGGCGATTACGAGTTCTACCAGCAGCAGCGCGCGCTCGCCGAAAAGCAGCAGCAGGCGCAGTTCGAGCGCCAGCAGGCGATGCTCGCCAAGGAGATCGCCTTCATCGAGCGCTTCAAGGCGCGCGCCTCGCATGCAGCCCAGGTGCAAAGCCGCGTCAAGAAGCTCGACAAGATCGAAAAGGTCGAGCCGCCCAAGCGCCGCCAGACGGTGTCGTTCGAGTTCATGCCGGCCCCGCGCTCGGGCGAGGATGTCGTCACGCTCAGGGGCGTGCACAAGCGCTATGGCAGCCGCGCGATCTATGAGGGGCTGGACTTCCAGGTGCGCCGCAAGGAGCGCTGGTGCGTCATGGGCATCAACGGCGCCGGCAAATCGACCCTGCTGAAACTGGTGACGGGGGCGACCGACGCCGACGAGGGCACGGTCGCGCTCGGCGGCAGCATCAAGATGGGCTATTTTGCGCAGCACGCCATGGAGGTGCTCGACGGCGACCGAACCGTGTTCCAGTCGCTGGAGGACATGTTTCCCCAGGCCGGGCAGGGCTCCTTGCGGGCGCTGGCCGGTTGCTTCGGTTTCTCGGGAGACGATGTCGAGAAGCGCTGCCGCGTGCTATCGGGCGGCGAGAAGGCGCGGCTCGTGATGGCGACGATGCTTTACGATCCGCCGAATTTCCTCGTGCTGGACGAGCCGACGAACCATCTCGACATCGCCACCAAGGAGATGCTGATCACGGCGCTCTCGCAATACGAGGGCACCATGCTCTTCGTCTCGCATGACCGCCATTTCCTCGCCGCGCTCTCCAACCGCCTGCTGGAACTGACGCCAGAGGGCGTCCAGGCCTATGGCGGCGGCTACACGGAATATGTCGCGCGCACCGGCCAGGAAGCGCCCGGCCTGCGCAGCTGAACATTTTCGGCGAGCCCGACGGTGATTCTGCCGCCGGGCTGATGATGCGTTGACGCGTCAGCCCGCGGCAAAATCGTCGCGGCGCATGGCCCAGCCGGTGACACGGATCAGGGCCCGACGAGTTGCCCGCCATCGACCACGATGCTCTGGGCGGTGACCCAGCTCGCCTTGTCGGAAGCGAGGAAGAGCACGACCTCGGCGACTTCCTCGGGCTTGCCCATCCGGCCGAAGGCGATGCTGGCCAGCGTCGTCCGGTAGAGTTCGGGGTTCGAGGTCTTGCGATCCTCCCAGGTGCCGCCCGGAAACTCGATCGAACCGGGCGCGACGCAGTTCACCCGAATGCCCTTTTTCGACAGCATCTTCGCCTGGCTGGCCGTGTAGTGCATCACGGCGGCCTTGACGGCGCCGTAAGGCGCCGAACGCGACGAGGCCCRCAGAGCCGAGATCGACGAAATGTTCACGATCGACGAACCCGGTTTCATGTGGGGAATCGCCGCGTGGCTGCCGCGGACGACGGCCATCATGTCGACGTTGAGCGATGCCGCCCAGCCGTCTTCGTCATCCGAATGGCCGAAGCCAGAAGCGTTGTTGATCAGGACGTCCAGCCCGCCGAGCGCCTTCACCGCCTCGGGCACATAGGCCTCGATCGCAGCCGCGTCGGCGAGATCGACGCTGGCGCCGTGGGCCGTGACGCCGAGCGCCTCGATCTCCCTGCGTGTCGCTTCGAGCGGCCCCGCGCTCCGGGCACAGATCGAAACGCAAGCGCCGCCCGCCGCGAACCCGAGCGCGATGGAGCGTCCGATGCCACGGCTCCCGCCCATCACGATCACTCGCTTGCCGGTAAATTCCTGGGCCATCCGTGCCTGTCCTTCCTGATTGGGCGTTGCTCCGTTCATAGCTGGTGTGAAGGGCCTGATTTCAAGTCCGATCAGCATGTTGCACGGACTCGTGTACCTGGCTGACGCATGCGCCGAGGTCTCTTCGGTTTGACATCAGACGACGCCGCCAGACCGATGCGAGGCCGTCGAGAAGATCCGCTGCCCGGCCGCCCGGTCTGGTCCAGCGCCAGATCGCCAGATATGCCACCTCCGGCTTCATGAAACACCCAATCTCGGTGTCAACGAAACCAGCAGCAGGCCATCCTGACGTCGTGCGCCAACCGTTCGTATTTCGCTAGAACGGAATGCGCCATCTCCAGACATTGGGCCACTGCCTGAAGCCGGACATGATACTGCACCGGGGCGCCGGCTCGTTATCACTTGGCCTTGCTGAAGGCTTTTATTGGCTGTCGAGGATGCGAACCATGGCGTCGTAGCCTCGTTCGCGCGCCATCTCGATAGGTGTCACGCCGCGGCGGTCGCCGAGGTCGCGTCGCGCGCCGGCCACGATGAGATGATTCACGGTGCGCTGATGCCGCGCTCCACCATCGCTGAGGATTACCGCCTCAATGAGCGCGGTCCAGGAGAGGTTGTTGATGTGATCGAGCGGAGCGCCGGCATCGATCAGAACCCTGACGATCTCGGCGTGTCCGAGATGCGCGGCGGCGATCAGGGCAGTGCCGTCATAGGGACTGGTGATCGCCTTCGGATCACCGCCGATCTCCAGCGCCACACGCATAGTCTCAATGTCGTCGGCGACCGCCGCGATAGTGACAGTGTCGTAGCGCTGAGCGTCGAGGGCACGCGGGTCTGCCCCCAGTCTGACCAGCGCCCGCATGGCCTCGCGCTGCCGGGCATGGGCTGCGATGTGCAGCGGTGTGCGGCCGTGGCCGTCCCTCGTATCGATCACGGCCCCCGCCGCCACAAGTCTTTCGATGGCGGCGACGTCGCCCGTCCAGCCAGCTGTCTGCAGCCCGACATAGCTCTTGATCTCGGCGTCCGAAGGAGGCTCCTGCGCCGAAACCGGCAGCGCCGTAAAAGCCGCGACCAGACCCAAAACGACGATGCCGGCGAAAGCGCGTTTCATCAGACCATCTCCTAAGGCTCGCCCGACCGCGTCAGACGGTCCCGATGCTGCCGAATACCATACGACCGCGATGGAAGGTCGCGCTGCGCTCCGGCAGCCTTGCCACGGCTTCGGCAGGGCAGCTTGCCGGGACCAGCGTAAAGTCAGCGCCGTCCCCGACCTTGGGCCATGCTCGCTTGCCGCTTTCGTCGAGCGGGAGCACGCCGCCGGCAGCAATCGCCAAGGCCCGGGATATCGGTTCACGAGTCCGTCGCTCCAACATGCATCGCGCCGCGACCCGGGTTGTTACCCCGATGCCGAGGCTCACCGCAACGAGCCCTTTGGGGCGGCATGCGCCAACTGCGGACGCTGCCGAGCTTCCCAGAACCTGACATTCAGAGCGGCTGTGCCGCCGTATCGATCTCCGCTCGCGTAGCGGATCACAGGCTCAAGGCCACAAGGTCAATCCAGCTGCTACATCAGGCCTTTAAGGTGATGCTCCCGGCTGAAGTTGCTGATGCCAGATGGATCCAGATCGCGGCGTCGTGGTCCTTGAGTCGATTTCTCGCGCCTTCTCCAGATTTTCATTGCGGTCGTCGAGACAGGAGGACCAGCAGCGCCGCTCGTTGAGCTCTTGTAAAATGTTACAAAATGTTTAGGCTTGCCTTTCACCGCGCCACGCCTTCAAGGCGAAGAAGCGCGGAGTTACAGGGAGATTGAAGAAGCCGACGCTTGGCGGCTGAATCCCATCTTCTCGACTGTTCATGTGAGCTCTGCTCGCTGTCATCGCTCCACGCCGTGCGCCCATCCTCGCCGGTTGCGCGTGCTTTGGCGGCGACGATCCTCACGGCGATCAAAACTAGCCCGGGCAACGGGACAATCGGAGGAAGCCATGACGACACAGACCCGCCGCGACGTTCTGGCCGGCGTTGGCGCTGCCGCCGCCCTCGGCGCCACGCATGCCTTGGCGCAGGGCAAGACCACCATCACCTTTGCCGCGGCGACCTTCGCGGAGGCCGGACGTGGCGACAAGCTCAAGGCCTGGATCGACAAGTTCAACGCTTCGCAGGATAAGGTCGAGGTCCAGCCGGTCGCGATCCCGTTCTCGCAGCTTGCCAACACGGTGTTCACCCAGATGGGCGGCGGCGGCGGTCCGGACCTCGTGCGCTTCGACCAGACGGACTTCTTCGCGGCGCTGCCGGCCAAGCGCATCCTGCCGATCGACGACCTCGTCGATGCGAGCAAGCACACCTTTCAGGCGCCTGACAAGTTCCTTAATGTCGAAGGCAAGCGTTACGGTGTGGTCTTCGAGCTGGCCAACTACCAGCTGATCTACAACCCCGCGCTGCTGAAAGGCGGCGAGCCGCCGAAGACCTTCCCCGAGTTCCTCGCGGCCGCCAAGGAGGCCACGGGCAAGGGCAATTTCGGCTACGCCTTCCGCGCGACGATGCCTGAGCGGTCGGGCTTCTGGCAGGACATGACGAACTATGTCTACGGCTTCGGCGGTAACTGGGCGGACGGCAAGCAGCTGACTCTCGACAGCCCCAAGGTCGTCGAGGCGATCACCGCCTACAAGCAGGTCTACGATGCCGGCGTGATCCCGAAGGGCGCTGATGCGGCGACCTACCGGCGGATGTTCTGGGAAGGCAAGATCGCCATGAACATCGACAATGGCGGCGTCGCCGGCATCTTCGCCGCGCAGAACCCGACCCTCGGCTTCAAGGCGGCCCCGTCGCCGTTCCCGAACCGCCAGCAGGGGCTGATCCTGACGGCGCTCTCGGTCAACGCGAACACCAAGAACAAGGCGGCCTGCGGTGTCTTCATCAACTGGGTGCTGCAGAAGGCGTCGCAGGCAGAGTTGCAGGGGATTCTCGGCGCGGCCAGCGTCGCAACACCGGTCGAGCGGCCCAAGGCCGATCTGGAGCGCGCTCCCTGGCTCGGCGTCTATGATGCGCAGACCGAGTATGCGCTGCCGCAGCTCGTGCTCGGCTTCGAGACCAAGACGCTGGAGATCCAGCAGATCGTCGTCGAGCAGGTCCTGAAGATCCTGGTCGGCAATGCCGAGGTCAAGAAGACGCTCGACGAAGTCCAGTCGCTCGCGCTGAGGCGTATCGAACGGCAATGACGATGACGTCGACCGCCAGGCCCGTGCCGGCGTCGATCGGCCGCCCCCCGCGAAACGGGGGGCGCGACCGGGAGAGCCGCTGGACGCCCTATCTCTTCATCGCGCCGGTGGTGCTCTATCTGGCGGTCTTTCAGGGATACCCGCTGGTCAGCGAGTTCGTTCTCAGCTTCCAGCAAAGTTCGCTGCTGGCGCCGCAGGACGCCCGCTTCGTCGGCCTGCGCAACTACCGCGACCTTGCCGCCTCCGGCGATTTCGCCTCGGTGCTGTGGACGACGGCGATCTATACCGTCGCCTGCGTCGTTTTCGCGATCTTGCTTGGTCTCGGCGCGGCACTGCTGCTCGACAGGCCGTTCCGGGGCCGCGGGCTGGCGCGGGCGCTCGTCACGGTGCCGTGGGCTGCCCCGCCGGTGGCGGTCGCGACCATCTTCGCCTGGATGCTCAACGCGCAATACGGAATCTTCAACCACGTGCTGAAGGTGATGGATCTCGAGGTCGGCTATGAGAGCTGGCTCGACAATCCGAAGCTCGCGCTGCCGGCAGTCCTGTTCACCACGGTCTGGCAGATCTTCCCCTTCTCCTCCGTCGTGCTGCTCGCCGCTCTGCAGGGCGTGTCGGAGGAGGTCCGCGAGGCCGCCCAGATGGACGGCGCCGACCGCTTCAGCATCTTCAAGGTCGCGGTCTGGCCGACGATCCAGCCGACCGTCGCGCTGCTCGCGCTTTTCGTCACCATCTGGTCGCTGCGCCGCTTCGACCTGATCTGGGTGATGACACAGGGCGGTCCGATCGGCGCAACCAAGACGCTCGTGATCGAGCTCTATACCAAGGGCTTCGTCGCCCGCGAGCTTGGCGAGGCTGCCGCAGTCGGCATGATCGGTCTCACCATCGCGCTGGTCGTGACCTTCGTCTATTTTTGGTACACGCAGCGCACCGAGCGTGCGCAGGGGCGCCACTGATGAAGACGCCCGCATCGCAGGCGCTCCGCATGGCGCTGATCATGGTGCTGCTCAGCGCGGCGTTGTTTCCAATCTACTGGATGGTCGTCACTTCCCTGACCTCCTCGGCCAAGCTGTTCGCCGACCGGCCGCAGATGCTCCCCGATCCGGCCCAGGCCTTCAACTACGCCGAGACCTTTGCCAAGACCGGCGTGCTGCTCTGGCTCAGGAACAGTGCGATCGTGGCGGTCGGCACGATGGTGCTGTCGATCCTGCTCGCGATCCTTCCGGCTTATGCGCTCTCGCGCTTCAGATTCCATGGCAAGGGCGTGCTCGGATTCGTGCTGTTTGCGACACAGATGCTGCCGGAGGCGATGCTGGTGGTGCCGCTCTATGCGATCTTTGCCAAGCTCCTGCTGCTCGACACGCTGGGCGGCCTCATTCTGGCGAACGCCGCCTTCACAGTGCCGGTCATCACCTGGATCCTGAAGGGCGCGATCGACGGCGTGCCGCTGGAGATCGAGGAGGCGGCACGCATCGACGGCTGCTCGCGGCTCGACATCGTTCTCGGCATCGTGCTGCCGGTGGTGGCGCCGACGCTGGCGGCCGCCTCGGTGATCGCCTTCTTCCATGGCTGGAACGAATACGTCTTCGCCCAGACGCTGATCCTCAGCCAGGAGCTGCGCACCGCCTCCGTCGGCCTCGCAAGCTTCGTTGGCGAACTCTCGACCCCGATCCATACCGTCATGGCGATCGGCGTGATGTACACGCTGCCCGCCGTCGCCTTCTACCTGATGGTTCAGCGCTATGTCGTGGCCGGCATGACCGCCGGCAGCGTCAAGGGCTGAAAAAACACCGGGCTGAGAAAGAACACGAATGGCCTCGACCACGCTCAATCACGTCGCCAAGCATTTCGGCAACAAGGTCGCGATCGCCGATGTCGACCTGAAAGTCGAGGACGGCGAATTCCTCGTTCTGCTGGGGCCCTCGGGCTGCGGCAAGTCCACGCTTTTGCGTATGCTGGCGGGGCTCGAGACGGTGACCTCAGGCGAGATCCATCTTGGCGGAAGGCGCGTCGACCAGCTGCCGCCGAGCGCGCGCGACATGGCTTTCGTCTTTCAGTCCTATGCGCTCTATCCGCATATGACGGTACGGCGGAACATCGCCTTCCCGTTGATCATGCGGCAGTTCAAATGGTGGTTCCACATCCCCTTTCTCGGAGGGCTCGCCAAGCGGAAGATCGAGCGCTCGCCCGCCGTGCGCGATCTCGTCGAGAAGACCGCGAAGACATTATCGCTCACCGAGATGCTCGACCGCTATCCGCGCACATTGTCGGGCGGTCAGCGCCAGCGCGTCGCGCTGGGGCGGGCAATGGTGCGTCAGCCGGAAGTCTTCCTGATGGACGAGCCGCTCTCCAATCTCGACGCCAAGCTGCGCTCGGCGATGCGGGCGGAGATCACGCGGCTGCACCAGCGCGTCGGGGGCACCTTCGCCTACGTTACGCACGACCAGGTTGAGGCGATGACCATGGGGACGCGCATCGCCCTGATGCGAGACGGGGTGATCCAGCAATTCGGCACGCCGCGTGAGATCTATACCTCGCCGGCCAACACCTATGTCGCGCGCTTCATCGGCACGCCGCCGATGAACCTGGTCGAAGGTCGCATCGACAACCGAGCGATCTGCGTCGGAACGGCGCGCCTGCCTCTTCCCCGAGCACTGGCGGATGTCGCGGGTGACAACGTCCTTCTCGGCATCCGGCCGAACGCGCTGACCCTGTCGGATTCTTCTGCCAGCGGCGGCGGCCTCGCCGGTACCGTAAGTCTTGTCGAGCACGTCGGAGCCGAGTCCGTGGTCGCCGTGAAGCTGTCGGACGGCGCTACGGCCCATGACGAGGAGGGAGCCGTGCCCGGAGAGATCATGGTGACGGTTCAGGGATACAGCGACCTTCAGCCCGGAGCGGCAGTTTTTATCGGCCTCGATCTGTCGGAGGCTGTTTTGTTCTCGCGCTCGACCGGTCATCGCATCTAGGTAAGGTTGCATCAACTATCGGCACCAGGTCCATTGAGATCATCTTGGCGCGAGCCAGCCCGACAAGAGCGGCTCTGAGCTCGCGATGGGAGAATTGGCCGGCGCGATGCAGTCCGCAACTGTTTGAGCCAGGAGCGCTTGAGACAGCCATGCGCCATCTCCCGACATAGGGTCGTTGTCCGAGACCAGACGCTGAATTTCTGCCGGCTCCAACCATCTAGATGCTCGTCACGACACGGCACCGCTTAATCGATTCAATCATATTGAACGCGGACGTGGCGACTCTTTCAGTTGGCAATCGAGGCGAAGGCGGCGACATTGACGATGGCTTTTCCTTTGGCGTGCAGGATGCCGGCGCATCGACACCCTGCGGGGCGGCGTCCGCAAAGTCGCCTTCTCAGTTTGGGTGCCAGCCAGCCACAGATGTCGCCCGTTCTGCAACGCTCTCGGTCTCGGATGGCAAAGCGGAGAAGTCCCCCTCAAGTTGCAGGAATTTGCCCAAGCAATCTGCTTATTTTTGGTCAGCCGGGGGACATCTGACGCGGGTCGGGTTCGGCCGTAGATGCCTGTAACCACGATGCGGCGGTAATGGGTCGTGTCCCATAGCGTGGTGTAGCTGAGGTGGTCATCGGCGATTGCCGGTTAGGTTTGGGTTGCGAACGCAAACCCTGACCCAAGAGATCACCGATGAGATGATGACCCTTCGCGGGCTACTGGAGAAGAGCCCCGACGCGGATGTGCTGCGCGAGATGATCGGCTTTGCGGCGCAGCGTCTGATGGAGCTGGAGGTCGGCGGCCTGACTGGCGCCGGCTTTGGCGAGAAGAGCCCGGAGCGCCGGGCGCAGCGCAACGGCTATCGCGAGCGCGACTGGGAGAGGCGCGCCGGCACGGTCGAGCTGCGCATCCCCAAGCTCAGGAAGGGCAGCTACTTCCCCGGCTTTCTTGAGCCGCGCCGCATGGCCGAGACGGCGCTCACCGCTGTAATCCAGGAGGCCTACATCCAGGGCATCTCGACCCGCTCGGTCGACGACCTGGTCAAGGCGATGGGCATGAACGGCATCTCCAAGAGCCAGGTCTCTCCGCTCTGCGAGGAGATCGACGAGCGCGTACAGGCCTTCCTCGACTGGCCGATCGAGGGCGACTGGCCCTATCTCTGGATCGACGCGACCTATGTGAAGGTGCGCCAGGCCGGCCGGATCGTCTCGGTGGCAGTGATCGTCGCGGTCTGCGTCAACAGCGATGGTCGGCGCGAGGTCCTGGGCATGGATATCGGCCCTTCCGAGGCCGAGACCTTCTGGACCGCCTTCCTGCGCAAGCTGGCCCGGCGCGGCCTGCGCGGCGTCAAGCTCGTCGTCTCAGACAGCCATGAGGGCATCAAGGCGGCGGTCTCGAAGGTCCTCACCGCGACCTGGCAGCGCTGCCGCGTTCACTTCATGCGCAATGCCCTCGCCCATGCCGGCCGGAGCGGGCGGCGCGTTGTCTCCGCCTTCACCCTGCGACCGAAGGAAATTGCAGACCCGCGCCTGCGAGAACACTTGGGAAACATTTTTTTGAGGACCCATCCCGACGCTGTGCGGTGGACCTGCTCTGTGGACAGTGCATCGCCGGCCCAAAAAACAGGGCGCGAAACGATCAATGAAATCAGCGTTTAGCTTAGAGACCTAGGGCCATTTGTCTCAGAAAGAGAGCAAAATGGCTGGGGGACTAGGATTCGAACCTAGACAACCAGAGTCAGAGTCTGGGGTCCTACCGTTAGACGATCCCCCAACGGCAAAGGGCGCTGTCTGGTGCGCTCGCGTTGGTGAGCGGGGGTCTAATCAAACCGCGGCCGGATGGCAAGCGCCGATTGCGCCGGCTTGCCGGCTTCGGGCCAGGGCGTGGCAAGATGAAGCCCGCAGGCCGCTACAGTCCCGGTCAAGGCTGCTCGATCCGCGAAAAGCGCTGCATGAAGCGGCGGTCGATCCAGTCCTTCCAGCGCCAGACCAGCGGACTTTCGTACGCCAGCCAGTCGCCGCGTCCGGCGATGGCGCGACCATCGCCCGTCGCCAGCAGGGTCAGATAGACCCGCTGGGCGCGATGGGGCGTCATCGCCGCGCCACCGATTCGGGCGCGCAGGTTCGCAGCCAGCGTCGGAGCCTGACGCACCGCGAAGACGCCGGCCTTCGGGCGGGGATCGTCGGCCACCACGGCGCAGTCGCCGACGGCGAAGACGGCGTCGTCGTCGAGGAGTTGGAGCGTTTGGCCGGTCAGGACGGAGCCGTCGGGCGCGACCGGCAACCCCGCCTGCGCCAGCCAGGAGGCTGCCCGAGCGGCCGTTGCAAGGAGGATCGCGTCGCTTGCCAGCGTCCTGCCGTCCCGCGAGGTCAAGTCGGTCGAATCGATCTTTGCGACGCGAAAGCCGGTTACAGTCGCGATGTTCCGGCGCGCCAGACTGGCGGCGACCCGGCTGCGGACGCCGGCGTTCAACGTCGGCAGCAACGGCGCGTCGCCGACCAGCGTGATCGTGAAGGCGTGCGGATCGCGGCCTGCCTGCCTTGCCTCGGCGCTCATCCGCGTGCGCAGGGCGAAGGCGAGTTCGACGCCGGCCGCGCCGCCGCCGACAACGGCGATGCGGCGCGGGCCGCCGGGGTGTCGGGCGGCGGCGAGCAGGGTGTCGAACTTGGCGAGAAAGGCGCTGATCGGCTTGACGGCGATGGCGTGCGTCGCCGCGCCTTCGATCGCCGACAGATCCGGCGTGATGCCGATGTCGAGCGAGAGCGTATCGTAGGGCAGGGGCTCGTGGCCATGCATGAGGAGCCTGCGCGCCTGCCGGTCGAGGCCAGTGGCCTGCGCTTCGATCAGACGCGTGCCGGTCGCCTGAGCCAGCCTGACGAGGTCGATATGCATCTCGTCATGCCGGTAGAAGCCGGCAACGTGGCCCGGCAGCATGCCGGAATAGGGCGCCTCGCGCCGGTCGCTCACCAGCGTCAGCCTGATGCCGGGCAGCGGTCGCCGCGCCAATGCGGTCATCACCAGCACATGGGTGTGGCCGCCGCCGACGAGGACGATGTCATGCAAGGCGGCGTCGCTGGTCATGCCGGGATCGGATCGTCATCGGGATCGCCGCTTTGCGCGGCAAAGCCAGCCCTAGCACGCTTCCGGCGCGGCCGAATGCGAGCCGAAGCAGATCCGGAAAAGAAAAAGGGCTACGCCGAAGCGCAGCCCGAAGTCTAGGGAGAAAACGCCCAAGGAGGGCGACGCAACATCTCTGCTGCGGTGCACAAGCGATAGAGATTCGCCGGGCTTTGCACAAGCGCGAAAGGACAGCATGGCTGCGGATTTTAAGCATCGGCCATGATTCTGCATCTTTCAGCATCGCTTGCGCCGGATGGGCCGGGCCGGCTCCAGATGCATCATGACGGACCAGCGCGAAAGACAGGCGCGCAGCACCAGCAAACTGCTATGACGGCGCCATGTTGAGAGCCTTCGCCGCCTATTATCGTCCGCACCGGACGCTGTTCCTGATCGATTTCGGCTGCGCCGTGCTGTCGGGGCTGCTCGAGCTGTGCTTTCCGCTGGCGGTGCGGGGTTTCGTCGACCAACTCCTGCCGCGCGGCGACTGGCCGCTGATCCTGCTCGCCGGCGGGGGGCTGCTGGCGATCTATGTGCTGAACTCCGGGCTGATGGCGGTGGTGACCTATTGGGGTCATGTGCTCGGTATCAACATCGAGACCGAACTGCGCCGGCGGGCCTTCGAGCATCTGCAGAAGCTCTCCTTCCGCTTCTACGACGAGCAGAAGACCGGCCATCTCGTCGCCCGCGTCACCAAGGACCTGGAGGAGATCGGCGAGGTCGCCCATCACGGCCCCGAAGACCTGCTGATCGCGATCATGACCTTCCTGGGCGCGTTTGCGCTGATGCTGACGGTCCATGTCCAGCTCGCGCTGATGACGGCGCTGGTGGTGCCGCTGGCGGCGCTGATCGTGGCGCGCTACGGCGCGCGGATGACGCGCAACTGGCAGGCGCAGTTTCGCCGCGTCGGCGCGTTCAATGCGCGCCTCGAGGAGAACATCGGTGGCATCCGCGTGGTTCAGGCCTTCGCCAACGAGGCTCATGAGAAGAGCCTCTTCGCCGGCGACAACCAGCTCTACCGGACGACCAAGCTCGACGGCTACCGGATCATGGCGGCAAGCCAGGCGCTGAACTATATCGGCATGCGCGTGGTCCAACTCGGCGTGATGCTGGCTGGCACCTGGTTCGTGGTGCAGGGCACGCTTTCGATCGGCGGGTTCGTCGGCTTCCTGCTGCTGGTGGGCGTGTTCTACCGGCCGCTCGACAAGATCGCCAACGTGATCGAGACCTATCCCAAGGGCATCGCCGGCTTCCGGCGCTATCAGGACCTGCTGGCGACGAAGGCCGATATCGAGGATCGTCCGGGAGCGATCGCGCCTGACACCCTCAGGGGCGAGATCCGTTTTGCAGGGGTCGGCTTCGGCTATTCACTGGAGCGGCCGGTGCTGTCGGGCATCGAGCTCGCGATCGCAGCCGGCGAGACCATCGCTTTTGTGGGACCTTCGGGCGCCGGCAAGACGACGCTGCTCTCGCTGCTGCCGCGCTTCTATGAGGTCGATGCCGGCGCGATCACGATCGACGGCATCGATATCCGCGACATGCAGCTTGCCGCACTGCGCCGTCAGATCGGCATCGTGCAGCAGGACGTCTTCCTGTTCGCCGGGACGATCCGCGAGAACATCGCCTATGGCCGGCTCGACGCCAGCGAGACGGAGATCGTCGATGCCGCGCGGCGCGCGCGGCTCGATACGATGATCGCCGATCTGCCCGAGGGCCTCGACACGGTGGTCGGTGAGCGCGGCGTCAAGCTCTCGGGCGGGCAGAAGCAGCGGCTGGCGATCGCGCGCATCTTCCTGAAGAACCCGCCGATCCTGATTCTCGACGAGGCGACCTCGGCGCTCGACACCGAGACCGAACAGGCGATCCAGGCCTCGCTGTCGGAGCTCGCGCAGGGCCGCACCACACTGGTCATCGCGCACCGGCTGGCGACCATCCGCCATGCCGACCGCATCGTCGTCGTCACCGAGGAGGGCATCGCCGAACAGGGTGCGCATGCCGAGCTCGTCACGGCGGGTGGCCCGTATCAGACCCTGCACGATGCACAGTCCGCCATGCCCCGCATCACGCTCGGCGCTGCCGAATAGCGTTCTGGCGGGCGGATTTCCTCCGTCTGGCTGCCAGGAAAGCTGCCTTGCCCTTGCGCAAGGCCTGCCGTTTTTTAGGCGTTGACAAGCGAATTGGGCCTCTTCAAATTCATAGGTATACAAATGAATTTGCCGGCTGACCCAAAGGCGCCGGCATGCGACATTTGTCAAAGAGCCAATCTGTCGAAGAGACCCGGGGCTCCGCCACCGGGCCAGACATGGGGAACAGCGATGACGATCGACCGTCGGAGTTTTCTAGCCGGCGCCAGCGCCGGAGCTACCCTGATCGCGGCGCCGTCTCTGGTGCGGGCGCAGGGAGCGGGCCCCATCAAGGTGGGCGAGATCAACAGCTATACCGCCCAGCCGGCCTTCCTGAAGCCTTATCGCCAGGGCTGGGAGCTGGCGCTGGAGCAGATCAATGCGGCGGGCGGCGCGATCGGACGCAAGATCGAGACGATCTTCCGCGACGATGGCGGCAAGCCCGAGGACGCGGTGCGCCATGCCGGCGACCTGATCAACGCCGAGAAGGTCGACCTGCTCTCGGGCGGCTTTTTGTCCAATGTCGGCCTCGCTATTGGCGATTTCGCTCTCCAGAACAAGAAGCTCTATGTCGCCTCCGAGCCTTTGTCGGACGCCGTCGTCTGGGCCAAGGGCAACCGCTACACCTTCCGCCTGCGGCCCTCGACCTATATGCAGGCGGCCATGCTGGTGGAGGAGGCCGCCAAGCTTCCGGCGAAGAAATGGGCGCTGGTCGCTCCGAATTACGAATATGGCCAGTCCGGCGTGAAGTGGTTCAAGGAACTGCTGAAGAAGGCCAAGCCCGATGTCGAGTTCGTCGCCGAGCAGTTCCCGGCGCTCGGGCGCATCGACGCCGGCGCGACCGTGCAGGCGCTCGAAGCCTCCAAGCCAGACGCGATCTTCAACGTCACCTTCGGCGCCGACCTCGCCAATTTCGTGCGCCAGGGCAATACGCGCGGGCTGTTCGAGGGCAGGGCGGTCGTCTCGATGCTGACCGGCGAGCCGGAATATCTCGATCCGCTCGGAGCGGAAGCCCCGGTCGGCTGGATCGTCACCGGCTATCCGCAGGCCGAGATCAAGACGCCCGAGCATGTGAAGTTCCGTGACGCCTATATGGCGAAGTTCAACGACTATCCGCGCCTGGGCTCGGTCGTTGGCTTCGACACGATGAACTCGATCGCGGCTGGCCTCGCCAAGGCGGGCTCGACCGACACCGAGAAACTGGTCGACGCACTGAAGGGTCTGAAATTCTCCTCGGCCTTCGGCTCGGCCGAATACCGCGCCATCGACCACCAGTCGACGCTGGGCGCCTATGTCGGCAAGACCGCGCTGAAGGATGGCAAGGGCGTGATGGTCGACTGGTCCTATCGCGACGGCGCGAAATACCTGCCGGGCGATGCCGAGGTGAAGACGCTGCGCCCTGCGGGGTGAGTTCTCCGACAGCTTGTCGGTGAACCTCCGTCATCCCGGACAAGCCGCGAAGCGGCGCTGATCCGGGATCATCGGAGGGCTCGACGGTGCTCTATGATGGATTCCGGGTCGCAGCTTCGCCGCGCCCGGAATGACGGCAGAGCTTTGGCCCCAGGCGGTTCCTCAATGATCGACCTCATCCTCACCCAGACGCTGAACGGGCTGGCCTCGGCCTCGTCGCTGTTCCTTGTCGCGTCGGGGCTGTCGATCATCTTCGGCGTGACGCGGATCGTGAATTTCGCGCATGGCTCGCTTTACATGCTGGGCGCTTATCTCGCCTGGACGCTGGTCAGCCGGTTCGGCCCAGCCGACGCGCTCGGATTCTGGGGCGGGGTGGCGCTCGCGGCGCTGGTGACCGGGCTCGTCGGCGTTGTGATCGAGGTTGCGATCCTGCGCCGGATCTATCAGGCGCCGGAGCTGTTCCAGTTGCTGGCGACCTTCGGCGTCGTGCTGATGCTGCAGGATCTGGCGCTGGGTGTCTGGGGAGCCGAGGACAAGCTCGGGCCGCGCGCACCAGGATTCAAGAGCTTTGTGATCCTGTTCGACAACCGCTTCCCAACCTATGAGCTGTTCCTGATCGCGGTTGGTCCCGTGGTGCTGCTGATCCTCTGGCTGCTGTTCCAGAAGACGCGCTGGGGCACTCTCGTGCGCGCCGCGACGCAGGACCGCGAAATGGTCGGCGCGCTCGGCGTCAACCAGCGCTGGCTCTTTACCTCGGTGTTCTTTTTCGGGTCGATGCTGGCGGGGCTTGGCGGCGCGCTGCAACTGCCGCGCGAGGCCGTCAACCTGCATATGGACCTCGCCATGATCTCCGAGGCCTTCGTGGTCGTGGTCGTCGGCGGGCTCGGCAGCGTCACGGGCGCCTATCTCGCCGCCGTGCTGATCGGCATCCTGCACGCCTTCGGCATCCTGATCTTCCCCAAGATCACGCTGGTGCTGGTTTTTCTGGTGATGGCGGTCGTGCTGGTGGTGAAGCCCTACGGGTTGATGGGCAAGGCCCCGGTCGGCCATGCCAGGGCGCATGGGCCAGCCGAGCCGCTGCTGCTGCCGGCCGATAATGCGACGAAGCTCGCCGGCCTGATCGCGCTCGTCCTGCTGGCGCTGGCTCCTCTCGTCGCGCCAGACCACATCCTGCTGACGCTGACCGAACTTCTGATCTTCGCGCTGTTTGCCGCGTCCCTGCATTTCATGATGGGGCCCGGCGGTATGGCCTCCTTCGGCCACGCCGCCTATTTCGGGCTTGGAGCCTATGGCGCGGCGCTTGCGGTCAAATGGCTCGGCGCGTCGATGGAGCCGGCGCTGATCTTCGCGCCGTTCCTTGCCGGCATCGCCGGCATCGTCTTCGGCTGGTTCTGCGTGCGGCTGTCGGGCGTCTATCTCGCCATGCTGACGCTGGCATTCGCGCAGATCGCCTGGGCGACCGCGTTCCAGTGGGTCGAGTTGACCGGCGGCGACAACGGCATTCTCGGCGTCTGGCCCTCGGCCTGGGCCGCGCCGAAGCTGAGCTTCTACTATCTGGCGCTCGTCATCTGCGCCACCTGCATCCTGGCGCTGCGCCTGACGATCTTCTCGCCTTTGGGCTACGCGTTGCGCGCCGCGCGCGACAACCCGCTGCGGGCCGAGGCGATCGGCCTCGACGTGATGCGCATCCAGTGGATCGCGTTTGCGGTCGCGGCCTTCGCCGCCGGTATCGCGGGTGCGCTGTTCGCCTTCTTCAAGGGCTCGGTCTTCCCGACCTATATGGCGATCCCGCGCTCTGTCGACGCGCTGCTGATGGTGCTGCTGGGCGGCGTCCAGACTGTGGCGGGGCCGGTCGTCGGCGCGTTTGCCTTCGCCGGCCTGAGCGAGCAATTGATGAAGGCGACGATGTACTGGCGCTTCGTGCTGGGCCTGTCGATCGTGCTGCTCGTCATCCTGTTCCCGCGCGGTCTGGTGGGGGCCTCGCAGGCCCTGCGCGAGCGTTGGGGCAAGAGGTCGACGCCAGAACCCGCCGCCGTTCTCGCGACCGAGGCCGGGCGATGAGCGCCGTCGTTCAGCATATGCCTCCCGCCACGACGGCTGCATCCGCGCCGGTGCTCGTCGTCCGCGATCTGCAGAAGTCCTTTGGCGGCGTGCGCGCCGTTGACGGCGTCTCGTTCTCGGTCGAGGCCGGCACGATGCTGGCGCTGATCGGCCCCAACGGGGCCGGCAAGACGACCTGCTTCAACATGCTCAACGGCCAGCTCAAGCCCGATGGTGGCGAGGTCCTGCTGGCCGGCCGGGCGATCACCGGCATGAAGCCGCGTACGGTCTGGCGCATGGGCGTCGGCCGGACCTTCCAGATCACCGCGACCTTCACCTCGATGACGGTGCGCGAGAACGTCCAGATGGCGCTGATCTCGCATGCCGGCGAAATCTTCAGCCCGTTCGGGCGCGCCCGCGACAGGTACAGGGAAGCGGCCGACGCGCTGCTCGCGCAGGTCGGCATGGTCGAGCAGGCTGATCGCGCCTGTGGCGTGCTGGCCTATGGCGATCTCAAGCGCGTCGAACTCGCGGTCGCGCTCGCCAATGAGCCCAAGCTTCTGCTGATGGACGAGCCGACCGCCGGCATGGCCCCACGCGAGCGCATCGAACTGATGGCGCTTACCGCGCGGATCGCTGCCGCGAAGGGGATCGCGGTGCTCTTCACCGAGCACGACATGGACGTCGTCTTCACCCATTCCGACAGCGTCATCGTGCTCGATCGCGGCCGGCTGATCGCACATGGCACGGCCGAGCAGGTTCGCTTCGATCCTAACGTGCGCGCCGTCTATCTCGGCTCCGGCGCGACGTCGGGAGGGCACTAGCGTGAGCGCGATGCTGGAGATTGCCGGGCTCGACGCCTATTACGGCCGCGCCCATATCCTGCAGGGCGTCACCTTCGCGATGAAGCGCGGTGAAGTTCTTGCGCTGATGGGCCGCAACGGCGCCGGAAAATCGACCACCATGAAGGCGATCATGGGGCTGGTCCCGCCGGCGGGCGGCACGGTCAGCTTCGAGGGCCAGGCCGTGCAGGGGCGCGAGCCCTTCGAGATCGCCCGGCTCGGGATCGGCTATGTCCCGGAGGACCGGCGCGTGTTTTCCGAGCTCAGCGTGATGGAGAACCTCTCGGTCGGCCAGCGCCCGCCGCGCGAGGGCACACCACACTGGACGCCCGAGCGGCTGTTTGCGCTTTTCCCCAATCTCGGGCGCATGCGCGACCGGCCGGGCGGGGCGATGTCGGGCGGCGAGCAGCAGATGCTGACGATTGCACGCACCCTGATGGGCAATCCCAGCCTCGTCCTGCTGGACGAGCCCTCCGAGGGGCTGGCCCCCGTCATCGTCGAAGAGATGGCCAGGACGATTCTGGCGCTCAAGGCCGAGGGGCTGAGCGTGCTGATCTCGGAACAGAACCTCCACTTTGCCGGCAATGTCGCCGATCGCGCAGCGATCATCGAGAAGGGAGCGATCCGCTTCACCGGAACCATGGATGAGCTGAAAGCCAACGAGGCGGTCAGGGCGCAGTATCTGTCGGTGTAAAGAATAGCGGTTTGCAATTCATAGTCATCCCGGACAAGCGGCGAAGCCGCGCTGATCCGGGATCCATTCCTGACCCTTTGTCAGAAAGGTTCAGGAATGGGTCCCGGGTCTCCGCTTCGCTGCGCCCGGGACGACGGCGCGTTTCACCGGCCCGCGATCTGCCTTGCGGCTCCGCCGACGCTGCGCCACTCGTCCGCCAGCGCCAGCAGCGCGCCTTCGATCAGGCCCTCTTCGAGTAATCTGTCAGCAACCGCGACGCCGCTGGACAGCGCCTTCGCCACGGCCTCGGGCGACAGCGGTCCGACATCCACAGTAACATTGAGCTGCCCGAGATCGCTGTCGGGATCGAGCTCGCGGGCTGGCCTGCGGCTGATGGCGGCTTCCTGCACATCAGTCGCATTAGCGATAATAGTGGCCGCGGCGTCAGCCTCCACGGCCGATCGCGCCAGCACCGTCACGGCGTCCGCGATGCCGCGCGAGAACGAGCGCCCGCGCCAGCCGCTGGTCGCGATGCCGCGCACATGCTGCGCAGCATCGAGCCGCAAAAAGCCTTCCGGGCGGGCGCGGGCGAGCGAGGGCACGACCCCGATATCGATCGGATGGCCTGGCGTGAGATGCACGGCGATGTCGCCGCCATTGTTGACATAGGCGCGCTCCAGCTGCGGTGAAGCGGCGACCATGGCGGCGAGCACCATGTCGGCGACGGCGCCCGCGACCGCCGCCATCGGCGTGATGTATTGCGTGCGAAAAGGCCAGCAGGCGCGGGCCATGCGCTGCGCCGTCAGGCCTTTCAACGACGGCGGTTGGGAGGTGAGCGGCTGGCGCAAGGTCCAGAGTTCGCCGGCAAGTTCTGCCAGCAGGCCATCGAAAGCGTCTTCGGCGGCGGCATAGGCGCGCTCAACCGCCCGTGGCCCGCCGAACGCGGCGATGACGAGATCGCTCGGCCCTTCCTGCAGATGCAGCCGGTTGCCAGGCAGGCGGGCGGTGCGGTGCGCGCCCACGCGCCGGACCGCCTCTTTCAGCCCTCATCCTGAGGAGCCGCGCAGCGGCGTCTCGAAGGATGCTCCAGAGTACGCTGGAACATCCTTCGAGACGTGCCTGCGGCACTCCTCAGGATGAGGGTTGCGGGTGTCATGCGCCGATATTTCGCCTGAGAGGCCACGGATTCTCGGCTGCGCCGTTTTCTATCCGGGCCTGGCCGCCATGGGCGCGCAGGACCTCTTCCATCGGGACGATCTCGTCGGCATGGCCGCCGGAGGCGAGGTAGAGTTCGCGCGACAGGGTGAACTCGATCGGGGCCACGATCGCAGGCGTGGGCACGTAGCCGAAGGCGTTTTTCGGCATGCGCAGCACGTCGACCATCACCGTGATGCCGCCGCCCGGCCAGACATAGACCGGCGCACCGCCCATGGTGACGCGGGTGGTGCCATTCTGGACCGAGCGCGTCAGCAGCACCGGATTTTCGGTGACGCCCGCCCGCAGCGAACCACCGGCGCCGGCCATGAAGGTCACGGTACAGAGCGAGGGTTCGCAGTTCTCGCCGATGCGGTCGACGACCTGCCGGACTGGCGCGGGCATCTGCGCCTCCACAGGCACGAGATTCTCGTCGAGCACGCAGTAGAGGGAATCTTCGCCCGTGGTCGATGTCATCAGCAGGCGCATGCCGGGCCAGGCCAATTTCTCGTCGATCTTCTGGATAATCGAGAGCGGCTCGGTGATGTCCGTGCCGCCCCAGCCCATGCCGGGCTGCGCCACCTGGAAATAGCGGCCGGGCGTCGATTTGCGGCCGCGCACGCGGATGCCGGCGGGCTTCATGTCGAGCACGCGCCCGGCCTGATGCTCGGTCAGAACGCCGGTGATGTGGTCGTCGACGACGATGACCTCGTCGACATGGCCCAGCCATTGCCGCGCGAAGATGCCGACCGTCGCCGAGCCGCAGCCCACGCGCATCCGCGTCTCGGGCTTGCCATCGACGATCGGGGCCTGCCCCGCCTGGACGACGACGCTATGGCCGCCATCGATCGTGAGTTCAACCGCCTCGCCATTGGCGAGCTTCAGCATCGCTTCGCAGGTCGCGTTGCCCTCCTTCTTGGAGCCGCCGGTGAGGTGGCGCACGCCGCCGAGCGAGAGCATCTGCGAGCCGTATTCGGCCGTGGTGACATGGCCGACCTGTTCGCCATGGCTGCGGACCGCGGCCGTTTCCGGGCCGAGATGTCGGTCGGTGTCGATCTTCACCTTGACGCCGCAATACGAAAAAATGCCCTCGGTCACGACCGTGACGGTATCGACGCCCTCATGCTGCGAGGAGACGATGAAGGGCGCGGGCTTGTAGTCGGGATAGGTCGTGCCCGAGCCGATCCCGGTGACGAATGTGCGCTGCGCCGGCAGGATTTTTCCGTCCCAGTCCTGCGCATTCTCGGCGAAGGGCACGACTGGCTCTCCGCCCTCGACCGCTTCCGCCAGCAGCACGACCGGGTCGGTGCGCACCAGCAGGCCGTTCTCGTTGGCGTAGCGCGAGCAGGCGCCCGATCGCCCGGGCCTGATTCGGCACAGCACCGGGCAGGCGTCGCAGCGTACGATGCCCTCGCTGCCTTCGGACGCGCCGAACTTGCGCGAGCGTTCGGCGAGCGCGGTCTCCTGCGCGGGCATGGGATTGAGCTCGTTCATGACCGGCTCTCCTTCTGCCGCAGCAACTCCCAGAGGCGATGCGGCAGCACCGGCACCTGCCTCGGCGTGACCCCCGTCGCATGGCGGATCGCGCCGAGGATGGCCGGCGCGGTCGGCACCAGCGCCGGCTCGCCGATGCCCTTTGCGCCCGACGGGCCGAGCGGCTCTGCATCCTCGACCAGGATGATGTCGATCGGCGGCACGTCGCCGGCGGTCGGGATCAGATAGTCGTGCAGGTTCTCGGTCCGGCCGGGCAGATATTCCTCCAGCAGCGCCAGCCCGATGCCCTGGGCGATGCCGCCATGGATCTGGCCCTCGACCAGCATCGGGTTGATCGCGCGGCCGACATCGTGGGCGGCGACGATGCGGTTGAGCTTGATGGTGCCGAGGTCGAGATCGACGTCGAGCGAGGCGATCTGCGCTGCAAAGCCATAAGTGGCATAGGGAATGCCCTGGCCCTTTTCGTCGAGTGGCACGGTCGGCGGATCGAAGGTTCCGATGCCCTCCAGCACGATGCCGCCTGGCCTGGCGGGGAGGGAGGACAGATCGATGCGCGAGGTCACGCCGTTTTCGGCGACGAGCAGGCTCGCAGCCTCGAGCCTGAGTTCAGCGCCGGGGCCGGCATTGGTCAGACGCAGGATCTGCGTGCGCAAAGCAGCGGCGGCCGCCTCCGCGGCCCGGCCCGAAACGAAGGTCTGGCGCGAAGCAGAGGTCTTGCCCGCATCGAGCGTCCTGAAGGTGTCGCCGACGACCAGTGTGAAGGCCTCGACGGGCAAACCAAGCGCGTCGGCGGCGATCTGGGTCAGCACGGTGGTCGAGCCCTGGCCGATATCGACCGCGCCGTTCCAGAAGGTGAGGGCGCCGGCCGTATCGAGCGTGATCCGCATGGTCGAGGGGTTCGACATACCGGTATTGCCGATGCCGTACCACATGCACCCGATGCCGACGCCGCGCCGTGCCCGGCCCTCGGTGGCGTTGAAGGCGGCGGCGTCCGCCAGCAGCGACTGCCAGTGGGGCTTGAGCTTTTCGAGGCATTCGGCGAGGCCGGCGCTGCCCTGCAGGACATGGCCGGTCGGCGTCGCGTCGCCGGCGCGGATGGCGTTGATCAGGCGGAATTCGAGCCGGTCGATGCCGGCCGCCGCTGCGAGATCGTCGAACAGGCTTTCCTGCGCGATCGCGGCCTGCGGCACGCCGAAGCCGCGAAACGCGCCCGAGGGCGGCCCGTTGGTGTAGATCGCGCGCGACAGGTTTCGGACGTTGGGCACCCTGTAGGGCCCGGTCGCATGGACGGGCACGCGGCCCGCAACGGTCGGTCCCCAGGACGAATAGGCTCCGGTGTCGAAATCGCCGTCCATGGCGAAGGCGACGAGCTTGCCGTCTTCGGCGCAGGCGGCTGTCGCCTCGATCGAGGACGGGTGGCGCTTGGTCGAGGAGACCATGGATTCGATGCGGCTGAAGACGCAGGCGACGGGGCGGCCCAGCACCCAGGCCGCGACTGCCAGCATCGGTTGCAAGGAGACGTCGAGCTTGCCGCCGAAGCCGCCGCCGCAGGCGGAGGGGATGATGCGGACATCGTCCAGCTTCAGGCCGAGCACGCGCGCGACCTCGTCGCGGTCCATATAGGGCGCCTGCGTGCAGGCGAAGACCTCGATGGTATCGCCGACGCGCTTTGCATAGCCGGCTTCGGGTTCGATATAGGCATGCTCGACGAAGCCGGTCTCGAAAGCGCCCGACGCCGTATGTGCCGCGGCCGCGAAACCCGCCTCGACATCGCCGCATTCGACGCGGCCGCGTGTCAGGACATTGTCTGGCGCGAAATCATGCAGGGTGAAGGCGCTGTCGGCCAGCGCCGCCTTGCTGCCGACCATCGGCGGCAGCGGCTCCCACTCGATCGGGAACTCGCTCATCCGGACGGCCTCGACGGCCGCCCTTTCGCCGACGATCGCGAGAACGCATTCGCCGCGATAACGGGTTTCAACCGTCGAGAACACCGGCTGGTCCTTGAGATGCGGATAGATGCCGAAGGAGTTTTCGCCCGGCACGTCCTTAGCCGTGAAGATGTGCACGAGCCCCGGCCGCGCCGCGATGAAGCCGTCGAGATCGCCCAGCGCGAAGCGGGCGCGGGGATGGGGCGAGCGCAGCGCGCGCAGCCAGAGTGCGTCGGCCGGCATGGCGTCGGCGCCGTAGATTTCCGTGCCGCAGACCTTGGGCTCGCCGTCGAGCCGGGCGATGCGCGCGCCGATGGCGGCGGTCTTCGGCGAGACGACGGGCGGGCTCTGCGTMCTGACATAAAGATGCGCCGCGCGCACGGCCTCGACGATCTTGAGATAGCCGGTGCAGCGGCAGAGCACGCCGCCGAGCGCATCCAGCGTCTCACTTTCGTCAGGTTGCGGCGTGCGCCTGAGCAGGTCGTAGCCGGCCATCAGCATGCCGGGCGTGCAGATACCGCATTGGGCCGCGCCGAGCGCGTGAAAGGCGCGTTGCAGACCAAGGCCGAGCGCATCATCGGCCAACCCCTCGATCGTGACGACCTCGCGACCCTCGACCTGCGCGACCGGGATCAGGCAGGCGCAGGCCTGTGCGCCGTCGAGCAGCACGGTGCAGGCGCCGCAATCGCCGGCGTCGCAGCCGCTTTTGGTACCTTTCGCATCAAGACTGCCGCGCAACGCTTCGCTGAGACGGGTATCGGGCGCATCGGTCAGCGTGACGCCCGCGCCGTTGAGACGAAAAGATATGCCGGCCGGATGGGCCGTCGAGGCGGTCAGCACGGTGCGATCATGGACATTCACGCGGCGACCTCCAGCGAGGATGAAAGCAGCTCAGTCAGCGCGCGCCGTACCAGCACGAGCGCGGCATGGCGGCGATAGGCGGCGGTCGCGCGGACATCGTCGATCGGCGCAAGCATGGCGAGGTCGGCGGCGGCAATTCCAGCCATCAGCGCCGGCGATGGCGTCTGCCCGAGCAGGCGCGGTTCAAGCCCGGTCAGGCGTTGCGGCGCGGCCGAACAGGCCCCCACCGCGATCCGCGCCATGGCGATGCGGCCATTCTGGTCGAGCGCGAGATTGGCCGCGACCGACGCGATCGAGATCACCAGATAGGCGCGTGCGCCGAGCTTCAGGAATGCCGCGCGCGAGGCTTCGGGCTGCGGAGGAATATGGATAGCGACCAGCAGTTCGTCGGCCGCCAGCGCCGTCTTGCGGTTGCCGAGGACGAAGGCGGCAAGCGGCAGCCGGCGGCGGCCGTGCAGGCTCGCCAGTTCGACCTCGGCGCCGAGCGCCAGCAGGGGCGGTACGCCATCGGCTGCCGGCGAGGCGTTGCAGAGATTGCCCGCGATCGTGCCGCGATTCTGGATCTGCACGCCGCCGACCTGACGGCTCGCCTGCTTCAGCGCGTCGAAAGCCGGCGGCAGGTCCGTGCCGACGAGCGTGCTCCAGGTCGCTCCCGCTCCGATCTCCGTGCCATTGGGGCCGTGGCTGATGCCGCCGAGTTCGGCCAGCGCGCCGAGATCGAGCACGTCGCAGTCATAGGCTTCGAACCAGGCGGCGCGCTGGGTGCGGACGGGGTAGATGTCGGTGCCGCCCGCGAGCACGACCAGCGGCGTCGTCACGGTCTCGGCGCGCAAGGCGAGCGCGTCCGTCAAGGTCTGCGGGCGATGATAGCGTGGCATGTCGTCTCGCGCGGCACCTGTTACGATGTTCGATTCAGCCCAGTTCCGGCGCCAGCACGACCGTCAGCCCGTCGAGCTCGGGCGCGAACAGGATCTGGCAGGCGAGGCGCGAATTCGGCCTGACATCGAAGGCATCGTCCAGCCGGTCGAGCTCTTCGTCCAGCGGGGGATGCAATTTCCCGACCCAGTCCTGGTCGACATAGACATGGCAGGTCGCGCAGGCGCAGGCGCCGCCGCATTCGGCCTTGATCGGCAAACCCCAGTCGCGGATGATTTCCATCAGCCGCCAGCCCTCGAGCGCCTCCAGTTCGCGCTCTTCGCCTTCGCGATCGACGACGCGGACATGCATCACGCCACTCCGAGCTTTTTCTGGAGGCTGGTCGAGGAGGTCGTGTACTGGAAGGTCAGTCGCTTGTCCGGGTAGACGTAGCGGTGGATCTTCTGGGCTGCGAGCGCGGCCTCGTGGAAGCCTGACAGGATCAGCTTGAGCTTGCCTGGATAGGTGTTGATGTCGCCGATGGCGAAGATGCCGGGAACGGACGTCTCGAACTTCTCGGTGTCGGCGGGGATCAGGTTTTCGGCGAGGTTGAGGCCCCAGCCG
>NZ_JBFUCS010000021.1:0-71453 GCF_056405115.1 Allobosea sp. P2_A10
GACAGCAGAAATCTTTCCAATTTCTTACCGCTTATCATACGCACGGGGGCGAATGCCGAACCCTGTTGCGTGGCCGAAAAAATCGAGTTTCTATTCCCGCCGTCTTTAAGCGTAGGGCGAAAATGCCAGATCGAAAAAGTACAGCGGTAAAAGTCGCGGCGCGGGATATCAAGCAGATCACGGTCAGCGGCGATGGCCTCGCCGTGGCGGAGATTGCCTTCGAACTGGACGGGAACTCCGACCTGCACGTGATCCTTGCTCCCGAGCTTTTGGCCAAGCTCGAAGCCATGCTGGCGCAGGCAAGCATGGAGCAGGCCAAAAACAATCCGGTTCAGTGAGCGTACCGGCTCCGCGTCTTGGCTGGGCCGCGACGTGCCACGGCAGTTCGTCATGCCGCACGTTATTGCCTGGGCTAAAGCGAATCGGTGGCGGCGCGACATTCGCCAAGGAGGGCGGCGTCGGCCGCCTACGCCAAACTGGCTTGCGGGCCTGCCCCACCTTTGGAACCTGACGCCTCGGCGGTCTGTTGAGACCCTCAGGAGGCCGACATGACCGATGACAATGCCATTTCGTCTCTCGACGAATATGAAAAGGCGACGCAGCGCATTCGCGAGCTAAGCGATGCCAAAGAAGGGACCCCAGAAGCCGAAGAGCTTGCTTGGCTCGTCGCGGCTGTCATGGAATGGGACAAGCTGCACGACGACGCAACGCGGTGGCTTTGACGCGCGGCTGTTCTGGAGAATCTGGCTCGCTTTGATGACAATCTGCATCGTCTCGGATCATCTCAGCGGCTTTATGGACGGCATAGGGCTGCAGGGAACCGTCTCACCCAATTATCGTTGAGTCGCCATTGTAGCGTTTGTCAGGTGGCGTCATGGGTGAAGTGCTGAAGGTGTGTCGCCTCGGCCGCGATTGGGCCGTCAAAGACCGGACCGGGGCGTTCTGGGGTCAGACGGATAAGCGATCCGAAGCGGAAGCGACCGCCGCGAAAATGGCCAAGCTGCGCGAAGGCTGCACCATCGTCATTCGAGACGAACAGGGGACCAGCCGATGAGCGTCGTCAGCAGCGAGAGGGCGCCTACACGTTGCGTGCTCCGGCGCGAGGCTTGCCAGGACGCAGACGGCAATCCCTACACGGTTATCGTTTGGCAGGACCAGCCACCGATGCCGTTCACCAGCTACACGCTGGAGGACGGCTCGGAAGTCCATTACGACGATGAGTGCGGGTTTACGGTTGTCGATACCGGCAGGGAACTCACGCGCTGCGACAACTGATGCGCTGGTTCGACCGACGAGAGCGAGTTGGACGAACTGCTGTCGGCTTTTGGACGCTGGGAGAAAAACGATGGAATCCGTCACAGTGACCGGTGAAGACATCCTCGCGCGCCATACCGGAGAATGTTCGGTGATGCTGCGCCAGAATGTAAAGCGCGGTGGCGAGATGCTGGCGACCTATCGCATGGATTATGCGTCTCTTAGGGAGGCGCTGGCGGGGGTCGGCGATGACCTCCGAGCGGGCCGGGTCGAGACAATCACCGTTGGCCAGGTGCCGCTGAGCGACGACGAGATCAGAACGCTTCGGGCCGGCCTCTAGAGTGGCGGCCTCAATTTGCCGATTTAGCCTAGCGCAGTCTCACTTTGGGTTTCGGTGGGCAGAACCGTTTTGGTGTTTAGGTAGAGTTCGACAGCCGGCCCGATCAACGGGCCGGTTGGGTTGGTCTGCCATAATCCGGCGAYGATATGCGCGAGGCGTTCTCGCGCTCCGGAGGCTGCCAAAACGTCCACCGGCTCGATCTCGCTTACCGMAATCCAAGCAGCGTCGAACGCATCGCCTAACYTGGCGAGTTCCTGAGGATCAGCKGTSAWCGATCGGAACGGCATGATYAGGATTTAGACACGCTGCGCGCCCAAACGCAAAAGGCCCGGCACCCCTTTCGGAGCGTCGGGCCAGATGACTGTCGAGCGAAGACGGCGGTATCTACCGCATGAAAAACCAGAGCAGGATRATGATCGGGATCGGMACGCCTAAAAGCCAAAGTCCCATCGAGCGCATRATCAACCTCCCTATTGTGCCACGCGGATAACGCTGGCCAATCGGACGTGGTTCCCCMCGACGAAAAAGGGCCGTCGTTCCTCTGGGAGCGGCGGCCCWAGTTTAGGAGGAAACGCCCAATCAGGGCTCTACACCGGATCCGGCCGGTCCCGAACGCCGTGGCCGTGGCTCCGGCGATCCCGATGTCAGACCTTCGGCGGCAATGATCCGCGATCGAAGACCGGCACCGAATCCACTTTTCCAGTCGGCGATTGCCCGGCAGGGACATCTTCAGCCGCCTTTCGCACAGCCTCTTCCGACTCCGTCAGGCCATCGCTCGAATCGTTGGCGTCACTGCCTTCGTCATGAATGTTCGTGGCTTTGGAGACTTGGCCACCTTGAGCGTTTGCCACGTCGAGCTTTGCTTCGTCGCGGTCCTCGGGCTTCTTGAGATAATCGTTGTAAGCGGGCATCGGCTTGTCCTTCCTTCGCCTGATCGTAAGGCAGTTTCAATTGCCGCCGATTATCGAGAAATTCGGGCCCATGAGACCGGTCTCGGGCGTCTTGTGGGCACCTGCAGGCCCCTCTGTTCCGGAGTGCTTGCCGGCCGCCAGGCCCTCGGGGTCATCTGGCTCATAAGGCGGATGCGGACCTGTCGCGACCCTTCGTCCTAGATATGGCGACCGACCCCAATGTGCCGCCCCTGCCGCCTCACATCACGCTGGCGCAGGCCGGCGGGTTCGCGTCAGCCTTGGCAAGCGGCGATCTCGAGGCGGGAAATGTGATCGTGAGTACGGCGCGCTCCCTGCTGAATTCTCTCACGCCCGGCACGAAAGAGCGGTAAAAATCGCTAGGGGTGGCACGACAGGCCCATCGCCGCTCCCGTGATCGTCGGTCCCCCGGAGTGTTCCCCATGCCGACGCTCGTTCAGAGGATCGGCTTGCCGCCGGTCACCGCGATCGTGGCGCCAGACACATAGCTCGAGAGCGGATCGGCGAGCATGACGTAGGCGGTCGCCAGTTCCGCAGGCTGGCCCGGCCGTTTCATCGGCACCTGCTTGCCGAAGTTCGAAACCCGGTCGGGCGACATGGTCGAGGGGATCAGCGGTGTCCAGATCGGGCCCGGCGCCACGGCATTGGCGCGGATGCCTTTCTCCGCCAGCATCTGGGCCAGCCCGCCGGTGAAATTTTGGATCGCGCCCTTCGTCGTGGCATAGGCTAGCAGCGTCGGGTTGGGCATGTCGGAATTGACCGACGCCGTGTTGATGATCGCGCTGCCCTCCGGCATATGCGCGACCGCAGCCTTGGTTAGATAGAACATCGCGTGGATGTTTACGGCGAAGGTCAGCTGCCACTCATCGTCGCTGATGTCGGCGATGTCGTCGAACGTCGCCTGATGGGCGGCATTGTTCACCAGGATATCGATTCCGCCGAGATCCGAGACCGTCTGCTCGACGAGCTTGCGGCAATGCTCGGGCGACTGGATGTCGCCTGACACGAGCACGGCCTTGCGGCCTGCCTTCTCGACCCATTGGGCGGTTTCGCGGGCATCCTCGTCCTCGTTGAGATAGGAGATCAAGATGTCCGCCCCCTCTCGGGCAAATGCGATCGCCACCGCGCGCCCGATGCCGCTGTCGCCGCCGGTGATGAGCGCACGCTTGCCTTGCAGGCGCCCCGAGCCGCGATAGCTTTCCTCGCCATGGTCGGGGCGCGGGTCCATCGCTTCCGTCTGTCCCGGCATCGTTTGCTGCTGTTCGGAAAATGGCGGCTTAGGATAGGCGTTCATCGCGGGCGCTCCTTTTACACCTCAAAGTTGGGATGCTGGCCGTAACGCTGCATGCCACGCATTTGATCCCAGATTTTCCGACGTTTCAGACTCCAGGCCGAGGTGGCGGAACTCATGGGGGCACCTCTCCGTTACGCGGAGGCTCAGCCAACGGAGGAGAACGTCTCGTGAAGATTAAGGACAAGGCCGACTACGACGCCGCAGCGAAGCGGGCCAACGCTATAAGCGACGCACCGGAAGGAACGCCCGCGGCGCGCGAACTCGCCGGATTGGTCGGTGCCATCCGCGCATGGGAGGAGGCCCATAAAGGCGAGAACGCAAACGGCATCGAGGACGCATCGAGCCTGACCCGCCCCGACGACCTCTCGATCTCGGGGCTTCCCGGCAATCTCGGCAAGCTCTACAAGGATTGAGGTCGATGCCTACAGCGTAGCGCGCGCCTTTAGGCCATGCCCTTGTCGCGCAGCTGGGCTTTCGCGCTGTCGTACTTTTCCCGCGAAAGGCCCATGGAACTCAGCACCGCCGGCGTCCTGGAGAACTGGACATCGCCGTAGGCAACGACCGCGATGCGATTGCCCCAAGGATCGAGGACATCGCAGAACGGGCCCTCGACCATCGTCGCGCCGGCGGCTGAAGCCAGTTCCAGTACATGCGCGCGGTCATCGACCACCAAGCCGAAATGGCGCTGCTCGTCCGGCCCTAGGCGGCGCCCGCGGGCCAGAGCAAGGAACTGGTCGCCCATGTCGATGAACGCCATGGCGAGACCACCGCATCGTCGAGATGGCTGAACGTGAAGATCGCGCCATAGAAATCGAGCGCTGCAGCCACGTCGCCGACCTCGAGCGTGACATGGTTGATGCCGACCAGCCTCGGCTTGCCCTTCTCCGTCATGTCTCTCTCTCCCGCTTCGTGATCTGCCGCGAGTTTAACGTCGGGCGCCATTTTTCGTTCGACGGTGTCAAACGGCGCGCAATATTTTGCCCCCCGATCGGCGTCCAAACTTGCACGCCGAAACACAGACAGATTGTCGTTTCCAGCCTGGTTGCGGCACCAAGGCAGCGCAACACCAAAGAGGAGAAGGACGAGATCAAGGCCAGGCGTATTCCCCAGGCCTGGAAGGAACGCCCGGCCAAGCTCAGGCAGAAGGATCGTGACGCGCGTTGGACCGTCAAGTTCGCCAAGGCCAGGCCGCAGGCGGACGGCACAATGCCGCCGGTCGACATCGCCATTCCCGCCTTCGGCTATCAAAACCATATCGCGATCGACCGCGAGCATGGCCTGATCCGGCGCTGGCTGGTGACGGATGCAGCCGCCTATGAGGGCGCGCGGCTACGCGAGGGCCTGCTCGATCCCATCAACACGTCCAAGGCCGTCTGGGCCGATAGCGCCTATCGCTCCGCAGCCAACGAGGCCTTCCTCGACAAGCACGGCTTCGTCAGCAAGATCCATCGCAAGAAGCCCAAGGGCAGGCCCATGCCAGAGGCGACACGGCACGCCAACAACGCGAAGTCGAAGGTCCGCTCCCGCGTCGAACATGTCTTCGCGCAGCAGAAGGCGAGAATGGGCCTCTTCGTGCGCACCATCGGCATCGCCAGGGCCAAAACCAAGATCGGCATCGCCAATCTCGCCTACAACATCCGCCGGCTCGTCTGGCTTAACCGAACAGCAGTGGCCTAAGCGACGTCAGACGCCCCCAACACGCGGACTGCACGCCTCAAGGCCGAGCCGACCTCTGACCACCGACCTCTATCCTACGCCGGGAATGCTGAGCACGAACGGAAAATGACGTTCTTCGAACAGTCCCGCTTCCAGCGTGGTCACCCGCAAAACGCGCGCGGGTACCCTCACTGCGAGAGCTCATCGCAAACCGCTAAACCGCGTGGGACGTATCCGGACTTTGAGGGGTAACTCCACAGCGTCGGCTATCCGCCTTGTTGAGCAGGGTCGAAATCGCGGTGATGAGCTGCGGAAACGCGAACGGCTTGGCGATCATGATGCTATTTGGAACGCCTTGCGCCGTCCACTCACCTGAGCTGTCACCGCTCATGTAGACGACCGGCAGTGTCGGGATGTTCTCACGGATATGCCTGGCGACATCCCAACCGCTCGCCCCCTTGCCGAGGCGAATGTCAGTTACGACGGCACAGATTTCGGCACTGCGCTCATCGAAAACAGCGATGCCCTGAGCTGCGCTCGCAGAGGTGACAACCTCAAAACCGGCTTCGGCAAGCGCTGCTTCCACATCCATCAAGATCAGCGGCTCGTCTTCGATTACCAAAACGCGCAGCGGCGTCATATGCCAGTCTCCCATACAGCAGACGTCACAACGTCGCGCTTCTCAATTAGTTCGCTGGAGCAGACAGTCGAGCTTCAATTTTATGTGAGATGGTTACTGCCGTGCGAAGCGGCGGGCATCGAGTGTCCCAGTTCGGGTATTCGCATTGCGTTTGTTCAGTGAAGCGACATCGACCGCGCGACGCCGATCAACCGTGACGCCCCCTACCGCCCAGTATCGTCATAACGGCCGGACGCGGTTAAATAAGAAAGCCGATCCTTATCAGCGGGGCCCGGCCGCCAGCCGGCCTACCGCCATCTTATGATCGAACGGCCCAGAATTCACCGCCCGGGGCTTTTCGTTTCCTGCGTTCGAACCGTGGACGTCGGGCTGCGTCCCGTGCAAGACACGATTACAGGCGGCGCTTTCGCCGCATGGTCAACACGCCGCGCGGGGGGCGAACCTATGCTGCAAGACAAGGCGATCCTCGTCGTGGAGGACGAGCCGATGATCGCGATGATGCTCGACGACCTCCTCACCGATCTCGGCTGCCGGGTCATTGGGCCGGCCATGAACCTCGTCCAGGCACAGTCGCTGCTAGAGCGGGGAACCTGCGACGCCGCCATCGTGGACCTGAACCTGAATGGCACTATGGCGCATCCGTTGGTCGAAACTCTCCGCGCCAGGGGCGTGCCGGTCATCGTTGCGACGGGCTATGGCAGTGACGTATCCGATCTGCCTGACGGCTGCCGGATGCTGGCGAAGCCTTACGCGATCCAGCATGTAGAGGAAGCGCTCAGGGCATGCCTCGGCCATTGACGGCGGCTGGAGGCGAGGTCGGCGAACCGTAAGCTCAAGGACCTTCCGATCTCCTAACCGTCTTACCGCGCGTCGCCGAGCGCAGGATTCGGGACAGGTCCTCGACGGCATAGGGCTTCTTCAGAAGCTCGAAACCGTGGTGGCCTTCATCCGCGAGGACGTGGCTGTAGCCGGAGGTGAGGATGACCGGGAGGCCGGGATACCGCCTCCGGATTTCCAGGCCCAGCTCGATGCCGCTCATTCCGGGCATGACGACGTCGGAGAACACCACGTCGAAGCCATCTGTCCCGGACAAGACGTTCAAAGCCTCGTTGCCGTTGGCCGCCCAAGTGGTCTCGTAGCCGAGGTCGCGCAGGAGCTGGGTCGAGAACGTCCCGACGTCGACGTTGTCCTCGACGACCAGCACGCGCCGGCCGCTGCCGCCGTCGATGGTCTCGGGACTGGAAGCCTCGATTTTGCTCGGGACGACCGGCTTGCGTTCGACGCGGGGAAGGTAAAGCGTGAAGCGGGAGCCGCGGCCGAACTCGCTCTCGACCGCGATATCTCCTCCCGACTGCTTGGCGAAGCCGAAGACCTGCGAGAGACCCAGCCCGGTTCCCTTGCCGACCTCCTTCGTGGTGTAGAACGGCTCGAAGATCTGCGTGAGCCTGTCGGACGGGATTCCCGCGCCGGTATCGGCCAGCGAGATGGCGACGAAGGGGCCCGTGCCGCCGGCATGGCCGCGGATCGGCGGCATCCGCGACAGGTCCTCGACCGCGATCGTCAGCGTACCTTCGCTTTCCATGGCGTCGCGGGCGTTCACGGCCATGTTGACGAGCGCCGTTTCGAACTGGCTGACGTCGGCCTCCACAAAGCATGCCTTCGCGCGGATGTCGGCCACGATCTCGACCCGCGACCCGACGATGCTGCGGAGCATCTCGGCGATGGAGCCGACGCGCGCAGACGGCTCGAAGACCTCCGGCTTCAGGGGTTGGCGACGGGCGAAGGCCAGGAGCTGCCCGGTGAGTTTGGCCGCGCGGTCCACGGTATCGGAGATGGCATCGACATAGCGCCGGCGGCGTTCCTCCGCGAGATTGGGCTTACGGAGCAGTTCGGTTGAGCTCTTGATGATGGTCAGCAGGTTGTTGAAGTCGTGCGCGACACCTCCCGTCAGCTGGCCGACCGCCTCCATCTTCTGCGCCTGGCGAAGCGCGTCCTCGGCCTTGGTCCGTTCGGCCACCTCGTCGACAACGCGGCGCTCCAGGGTCTCGTTGAGGTCGCGTATCCGCTCCTCGATCGCCTTGCGGGCCGTGACGTCGATGGCGGTGCCGAGCAGCCGCACGCAGCGGTCGCCCTCAAAAACGCCACGGCCCTTCGCTGCCACCCAGCGAACGAGGCCGTCCTCCTTGCCGATCGTTCGGTACTCCACGTCGTAGAGCGCCCGGCGCATCGGGTCGGCGGCGGCGGCGTAGGCCGCGGCCGTGGCCTCCCGATCGTCCGGATGGAGACCGTCGTAAAAATCCTGCATCGACACCGGGACGTCGGGGGAGATCCCGAACATCGCTTTGACCCGGGGTGGCCAGACCAGCACGTCGTGGATGGTGTCCACGTCCCAGAAGCCGATGTCCGCATTCTCGGTTGCCAAACGCAAGCGCTCCTCGCTCTCGCGGAGGCGGGCCTCGGCGCCCACCCGCTCGACATGCGACCAGCAGCGCTCGACGGCTGTCCCTATGATGGCAAGTTCGTTGGCCTGCCAGTCTCGCGGGTCGCTTTGATGGAGGGCCATCATGGCCACTAGGCGACCTGCCTTGACTAGCGGGCGGCACACGATCGCGCGGATACCGATCGCCAGGAACATCTCGCGTCCTTCGCCAGGAGCGAGTTCGGTGGCGACATCGCGAACCACCAGCGTGTGCCCGCCTCGCATGTCGGCCGCAGCGCGGGGACCGAACAGGTCGAGGCTATACGTACCGGCAGAACTCGCGACGCCTGGCACGGTGTAGTCGTCGCGAATGAAGAAGCGGTCGTTGTCGGCGTCCACGTCGGCGTAGGCGCATCTTGAGGCGCCGAGCCGGTTCGCAAGGCGCGTGGCCGCCGTCAGCATCGCCCCCGGGGCGTCGTGTGCGTGTCGCATGGCCTCGTCGAGTTCGCTCAGGAAACGGAGCTCCTCAACTCGCGCACGAGCCTCGTACTGCCGCATCCGACCGCGCAACGCGGCGCGGACCAGACTGACCAGGGTGGTGGGATGGAACGGGCGCTCAAGGAAGGTCGTGTTGCCGAGCACGTCGAGATAACGGCGCGCTGCCGGGTTTCGCTCAAGCCCGCCGCCATGGCCCGTGAGGAACACGAAGGGCAGGTCCGACCATTCCTGCTGATCCGCGATCCACGCGGCGAGCGGATTCAGATCGGCTGTCGCCAGAGCCTCTTCCGTGACCACGACCACCGCCGCGCCGACATCCAGTTCGCCGATTAGGTCGGGGAGCGATGCGCAGGCATCAGCGGCCAGTCCCGCCTCACCGAGCACGGCGACGGCAATAACCGAGTCCCTTCCCCGCGGGGCCAGGACCAGCGCACGATTGGAAACGGTCGTACGCTTCACGCCTGGCCTGCCCGCAAAAGCTCCGGGCCGTCGCCTACCAAGGTCGGGATCCCTCGCAACACGCCTTGGAAGTTGACGAGAGGCTCGCCGAGCGTCATCCCCCGACCGCCGATCCGGTACTCGCGGATCGTATCCTCATGCGCGCCCGTGCGCTTCTTGACGACCGAGATCGCGCGCCTCACGCGGCCAAGCGCCTCGAAATAGCGCAGTAGGATAACGGTGTCGGCAAGGTAGGTGACGTCGACCGGGGACTTCATGTCGCCGACGAGGCCGTGCTGGGCGACGGTCAGGAAGGTCGTCGCGCCCTGCCGATTGAGGTATTGCAGCAGTTCGTGGATGTGCAGGACCAGCGCCTGTTCGTGCGGCATGGAGGCCTGGTAGCCGTTGAGGCTGTCGACGACCACTGTCCCAACCCCGTGCGCCTCGACGCAGCGGCGCACCCGCTCGGAGAACTCTCCAGGGCTCAACTCGGCGGCATCGACCTGCTCGACGAACAGGTCGCCGGCATCAATCATCTCCTGCAGGTCGATGCCAAGTTTGGCGGCCCGTGCGAACAGGAGGCCAAGTTCCTCGTCGAAGACGAACAGCGCCGCCTTTTCTCTGCGGCCGACGGCGCCCTGGACGAACGTCAGCGTAAGCAGGGATTTGCCCGTGCCGGCAGGACCCAGGATAAGCACGCTCGATCCGCGCTCGACCCCACCCCCGAGCAGCGCGTCAAGTTCCGTCATCTCGCTCTTCACGACGTCCCGAGCGAACTGCGTTCTGTGCTCCGCCGAGACCAGGCGGGGGAAGACGCGCACGCCCCCGGTCAGGATGGCGAAGTCGTGGTAGCCGCCACGATAGCGTCGCCCGCGATACTTCGCGACGCGAAGGCGACGACGGTCGCCGCCGTACTCAGGCGAAGTCTCCTCCAATCGGATAACCCCGTGGGCGACGCTATGAACGGTCTTGTCGTTGACGTCGGTCGTGAGGTCGTCGAGCATCAGCACCGTCGCGCCCTGTCTGGCGAAGTAGTGCTTCAGAGCCAGGATTTGGCGCCGGTAGCGCAGCGAGCTCTGCGCGAGCAGCCGGATCTCCGATAGGCTGTCCAGCACCACGCGGTCGGGCCGCACCCGCTCGAACGCCTCGAAAATTCGCTTGGTGGTCTCCCCGAGCTCAAGGTCGGAGGAGTAGAGCAGGCTCTGCTGCTGGTCATCGTCGAGGAGGGTCTCGGGAGGGACCAGCTCGAATATGTCGATCCCGGTGAGGTCCCAGCCGTGCGAGGTCGCGCCCGCGCGCAGCTCCTCCTCCGTCTCGGCCAGCGTGATGTAGAGCGAGCGCTCGCCCGCCATCGCGCCGGCCACCAGGAACTGGATCGAGATGGTTGTCTTGCCGGTGCCTGGGTTGCCCTCCAGCAGGAAGAGCCGGTGCCTTTCGAGCCCGCCGCCGAGCACGTCGTCTAATCCGGCGACCCCAGTTGGGGCCTGCTTATCCAATGGCTCCAACACGCTCGACTCCGCTTTCGTTCAAGATGCAACGCTCGATCGAGGCGAGCCAACGATGCGTCGCCCAATTTCGATGTTAGCGTTTGATGTGTACTGGGTCGATGAGCACGGCCACGCCTGGCCAAGCAATGGCAAAAGACATTGGTCGGCGTGACGATGCCAAGGTGCGCGCGGCCGAGCCTACCTTGTCGATCATGGCGATGCCGACACCGTCACTCCGCTTCCGCCAATCTCAATCGCAGGAGCCTCTCGTTGCCGAGTGCGATACGCGCTCCGAGCGTAGAAGGCTCGCGTGGCGGGAATGTCATGCGGCTGAAGTCGGACCGCTCATGATCGCTGGCGACCTTTCAATGCAGCGCGCGTTCCGTGCAGGTGACGATCTCCAGTGATCTGCGACGCAGTTGTCCGTGCATCTGTTTCGCCGCTCGATCTGCAAGAGAGCGTTCTACTTCTTGACCTTTCGCCCTGGATCAAGCGCGCTCTCTGAAGCGGACGGCTTCGGATCGCTCTCTGTTGTTGTTCGGGTTTTAGCCTCGCCGGTTCCGCTATGATCGGATGACGGCGTTCCGGTGCCGGGTCGCGGGCGGCTGTCGCTGGCTCTGCGTGGCTGACCGGACGTGGCCTCATTGATGGGTTTGTCGGACATGGCTGTTCCTCCTCGCGCAATCAACGCCGTGCCGCAGTCCTAGTTCCTCAACGCCTATTCACAGTTTTGATGCCTAAGTATCGCAGAGAGGCCGGCTTATTCGTTCTGTTTTCGGCTCGTGATCTGGGGTTCAATACGTTTGTCACGCTTGCCCGATCGGGCTTCGGGGATCGTCAGTTTTTGCTGACGGTGTCGGTTCCTGGTCCGCTCTTCGGCACCGCCGCGACTGACCATGAACTCGTCCATGTTTCGGTCAGGGTTTGCGACCGCGATTTCAAGACAATACGCATCTGAGCTGTTTCGCCAGCATTGAGGGTTGCATCGACCATCACCCGAAATCCCTTGATCGCGGGATGGGGGTCGATGCTTTTTGCCGCTATCGTTCCGGCAGTGACAGAGGCGTGCAGCTCGACGCGCTTCGGATCAGCCAGATAATGCTCAAGATCGCCATCGGCGAAATCGACGATAAACCGGCGCGTGCCGGTGCCGTTGGAGCCGGCATCCTGGGTATCGGAGGCGCCGAAGCTGCTGCGAACCTGCCCCTGCGGATGCAGGGCCTCGGTCGTCGACAAAGCAGATAGGCGATAGACGAACTGCGCAGGCTTTCCTGGTTCGATCGGCTTGCTTGGTGTCCAGCAGGCGACGATATTGTCAAACGCTTCCCCGTCGGTCGGGATTTCGATCAGATCGACGCGGCCTTCACCCCAGTCGCCTAAGGGTTCGATCCAGTATCCTGGTCGGGCGTGATATTGCGCTTCGAGATCCTGGTAGTGGCCGAACTCGCGGTCGCGTTGCATCAAGCCGAAGCCGCCCGGGCTACGATCGGCGAAACTTGAGATTTGCAAAGACTTCGGATTTCGGATCGGTCGCCAGATCCACTCTCCCACGCCAGTCTTGAGCAGCAGACCATCCGAATCATGGATTTCGGGGCGAAAATCCGCTCGTTGTCCAAGGTCGCCCTCGCCAGCAAGGAACATTGACGTCAACGGCGCCAGACCGATCCGGGGTATCACGCTACGCGGCACGATCGTCGCTGTGACCGTCATGGTGGTCTGCTTTCCCGGCGAGACGACATAGCGATATGCCGCTACGACTGACGGGGAATCAACCAAACCGTAGATCACGAGCTCCGGGCTGCCGGGTGTCGGCTCTTCCAGCCAAAGCGAGCGGAAAAACGGAAATTCCTCGGGTTCCTTGCCGCCGACATCGAGTGCGAGTGAACGGGCCGACAGCCCATATCGGTGACCTCGGCCGATGAGGCGGAAATAGCTGGCGCCGAGAAATGCGATCAGCTCGTCCTGAACGGTCGGGTTATTCAGCGTCGTCGTGACGGCAAACCCGGCAAACCCCAAAGAGGGCGACAATCGCTCGGGGACCGGGACCTTGCCGTATTCGAAGAGGCCCGTCGTGAAGGGGATCGGCGTTGCGATGCCCTCCCTAATGATGTGCAGTTGGACAGGCTTGTCGTGGAGAAATCCGAGGTGAAACGGGTGGAGGCGATAGTCAGATCCACCATCACGCCACAATGCCTTTTCGCGCCGAAACCGGATTTCTCGATAGCTGTCATATGTCAATCGCGTCAGCTCTGCGGGGATTTTGAGACCCTCTGCATCGAAGGGTCGCTCGCCCAATGCGCGCGCCTGGCTGACGACGTCCTCGTAGCTGAATTTGCCGCCGCGATTGGCCCCGGTTGGGACGGCGTGGCCGCGATCAGGCGCGCTGACGAAGGCGGTCGACGCAAGCAGAGCCAACGCCGATCTACGCGATAGCAATCGTTCGCTCGAATTTCGCGTAGCAGTGAGAGAACCGCGCCGAGCCGCATCCTCTGTCAGGATAGACGATGTCATCGCGCAAACGGTGACGGTAGAACGACCCGGACTGTGCGAGCGTCGGTGGCTATGCTCGACGTATCCGTTGAAATCGGCGCGACGACCTGTCGCTGAACCGGCGATGATGGGACAAGGGCGCGGACAGGCTGGTCGACCAAAACGACCGATATTCGCTTTGCCTGTGCAATAGGCCGATCGACCTGCGAAACGGCCACACCCGAAAAGCCGACGATCGCAACGGCGGCCAGGAAAACAATACGAGTTTTCATAATCTTACCCCAATCGCCAACATGCGACGAGAACTGGCTCGGGGCTTTAATGTTCCGGCGGTTTCAACTGAGCGATCTGCGCGATCGCGCCCACGCCTGTCGAAGGGAACATCGATCACCACCTGCCGTTCAGCAGGAGCGGCGCCGGCGACTGAGCCAACGGCACGAGGGGGAATTCGATGACGCTTCCGGCCAGGCCTGGTCCAAGCCAGGACACGAAGATGCTCTTACCTATCGGCGCCGGTCTTGCGACCTTTGGCGTCATCGCGTTGATCGTGACCGCTCTTTACGTCGGTCGCGACGTGTTCGTCCCCGTAGCCTTGGCGATCCTGTTCAGTTTTGTGCTCGCACCTTTGGTGAAGGTCCTGCAGCGCCTGAAGATACCGCGCTCGCTGGCCGTCGTAACCGTGGTCGTCGTCGCATTCGCAGGGGTCAGCGCTCTGGCGATGATGATGGCCACCCAGGCGACGCAATTGGCGTCTGATCTTCCGCAATATCAAAACACAATCCGCGAAAAAATCGCATCTTTGCGCGGCTCCGGTCCTGGCGGTGGGGTCCTGTCGCGAGCGGCAGACGTCTTGCAAGACCTCAGCAAAGAGTTGGACAAGTCGCCTGAGCCCGTCGTTCCCGAGGTCTTTGGAACGCCGAAGGCGGCTCCGGAGCAGCGCCCTATCCCCGTCGAGGTTCATCAGCCCGACCCTGGCGCACTTGAAACGCTAAGGGCGTTTCTGGTCCCGTTGATACACCCTTTGGCGACGACGGGAATCGTGGTGATTTTTGTCATATTCATCTTGCTCCAGCGGGAGGATCTCAGAAACCGCTTCATCCGGCTGACGGGCACCTATGATCTGCAGAAGACAACGGCCGCGTTCAACGATGCCGCCAAGCGCCTGAGCCGACTCTTTTTGACCCAGCTGGCGGTGAATGCGGGTTTTGGCGTAGTCATCGGCCTTGGTCTTTGGGCAATCGGCGTGCCAAGTCCAGCGTTATGGGGCATCCTGACGGCAGTTCTGAGGTTCATCCCATACATCGGCGCGATCTTCTCCGCGGCTTTTCCATTGGCTATCGCCGCTGCGGTCGATCCGGGCTGGACAATGCTGCTTTGGACCGCAGCCTTGTTCATGATCGCTGAACCTGTCGCAGGGCATGTGATCGAGCCGCTGATCTATGGACAATCGACGGGCATGTCCCCCGTCGCGATCGTCGTCGCCGCGACGTTTTGGACATGGATCTGGGGACCGATCGGCCTCGTCCTCGCCACGCCGTTGACGGTCTGTCTTGTCGTCCTTGGCCGGCACGTCGAGCGACTCGAGTTCCTCGACGTACTTCTGGGTGACCGTCCAGCGCTGTCGGCGCCAGAAATTTTCTACCAGCGCATTTTGGCCGGCGACCCCGCCGAGGCAGCCGACAAGGCCGAGCAGGTTTTGAAGGAGAGATCGCTATCGGCCTACTACGAGACCGTCGCCCTGGAGGGATTGCGACTGGCCTCGGCCGACTGCATCCGCGGCGTTCTCGACGACGCCAGAATGGCAGGCATCCTCGAAACTGTTCGCGAGGTTATCGACGATCTGGCCGATCACGACGACAGGAAACCGCTTGACGGCAAAACACAGACGGACGCCGAGACCGAAGCGACCATCGACGAGACAAACGAGTTGCAGGGCACGGCGGATCTACCTGTCTTGACCGCCAACGAGTTGGCCGAGGGCTATAGGACGCCGCAGCCTATCCTATTCCTAGCAGGGCAAAACAAGCTCGACGAAGCCATCGCACTGATGTTGGCGCAAATCGTCGAAAAACATGGGGTCGCAGCACGCGTCGAACCTTCCGACAGCCTATCGACACGCAATATTTTCAAGCTCAGCGGTGATGGAGTGGCGCTCGTCTGCCTTTGCTATCTCGACGGGAACAGCATCGCGAACATGCGTTACGCCGTGAAGCGGCTTCGCCGGAAAATGCCCGAGGCGAAGATCATGATTGTTGCGCTGACGCTCGCTCCCAGCGAAACTGGCGAGAACCTCATGCAGGCGACGAAACCCGATCGCGTCGCCGTTACGTTCCGCGAGGCAGTCGAACACTGTCTGGAGGACGCGACGGCTCGTTCTATCGCGGCCATTAGTCAGCCTGAGCTTATCAAATCTGAGGGTCAGGCCGCTCAGAAACTCTGACGACTGCCGCCCGTATTCGTAGTGAAATGACATTGCTCGCTGGCCTGTTTCCGCTACAGTTTTGCTGCGCTGTTGATCGTGGGACGGGTGATCCCTCGTATTGCCATTCTGGATAGCCGCGCTTGGATCGAGGCGTGACAGAATGCCGATCTCACAACGATTTCTCGTCACGTCTACGCTGATTTTCCTGCTTACTGCGGCTGCCGCGCTATTGTGTCTGGTCGTTGCGACCGTGTGGTTAAGCCAACGAGCCCAGACCGACGCGTCGATTGTCGATAGCCAGCGGCTGCTAAGGAATCGAGCAGTCGGCGTGCGGGAGGCCCTGCTTGCGGCGGAATCAAGCCAAAGAGGTTTCATCCTCACGAGCAACGAAATATATTTGGCGCCGTATGAAAACGCCAAGCTCGTTGCGCAGGAGGAAATTTCCAAACTGACGTCAGATCTCGCTGAAAGCGGCCGGTTCCAAACCATGCTGCCACAGCTCAAAGGCTTGGTCGATCAGAGGATCACTGATCTCGACAGCTCGATGCTGGCAAAAAATAAAGGCAGCGCCGCGGACGCTTTGAGGATCATCGCCACTAATCAGGGCAAAGCTTTAATGGACGAGGTCGAAGTTTTTCTCTCGGCCATTGTAATCGAAGCTGAGGATACCCTGACCGACCGCCTTCTGACTCAGACTACGAATATCCTGGCGCTTCGCGTCGGGACCATCCTGGCAAGTCTGCTGATTTTGGGCGTAGTCGGCGGGGTCGTGGTCACCTTCACGCGCTATACCCGCGAAATCATGCAAGCGCGCGATGACCTATCAAGGGCGAATGCCAGCCTCGAGATCAGGGTGGAAGAACGCACTGACGATCTTCTTCGGGCACGAGATCGAGCCGAGGTACTGCTCACCGAAGTCAATCACCGCGTTGCCAACAACCTGTCGTTCGTCGGCGCGCTTATCCGCCTGCAACGCCAGGCGATCCCGGACAAAGCCGCAAAGGACGCCTTGGACGAGACTAGCTCACGCATCCAAGCCGTCGCAGAGATTCACAAGCACCTCTATACGACCGGCGACGTCACGTCGGTCGCTCTGGACACCTACATGACCGCGCTGTTGACGCAGCTCGAGCAAACACTTGCTTCAGGGGGATTCGGCGCCTCGATCACGCACGCGATCGAACCGATCCGCGTTTCGACCAGCGCAAGTATCAGCTTGGGTATCATCATCACCGAGTGGGTCACCAACGCCTTCAAGTACGCCTATGGCGGGCAGACCGGCCAAGTGCGCGTCCTCGCGCGCAAGCTCGATGACAAGCTTCTCGTCGCGGTCGAAGATGATGGTGTCGGCATGTCGATCGGAGAAGCGACGCGGGGCACTGGCGTGGGCTCCAAGATCGTCACGACGATCGCGCGGTCGCTCAAGGCCGAGGTCGATTACGTCAGCCGTAATCCGGGCACGGAAGCCCGTCTGATGATGTCGCTCGATCCCGCCTAGCGATGGCCCCAATTTCACTCAGGTTCCTCGGAGCGCTCTCATGACACTATCGCGCAGAGCGGTTTTAGGGGGACTGGGTCTGAGCGCTGCGATGCCTTCCATAGGCCGGTCGCAAGATGCTCCTCTCGGCATTACCACGCCAAAAAAATTCGGCAGCTTCAACGCGGATGCCGCGAGCTGCGCGGCTCCGCCCGCGCTCAGGAAGGTCCTTGTCTTCGCGCAGGACAATCAGCGCGAGTTCGTGCAGAGCGCCGCGCGCGGGATGGCGCGGGCTGCCCAACAACGGGGTCTCGCTTTTGAGATCGCGCTGGCCGACAACGATCCAAACGCAATGGTTGGCCACGTCCGTCGGGCAATCGCCGACCGCGTCGGCGCTCTCATTGCCGCACCGATCAACGTGGCAACACTTGCACCAGCGATCAGGGAATTCATCGCCCAAGGGGGATATGTCGGATCGATCGTTCCGCCTCCGGCGACGACCATTCTCAATGCACCTCAACTTGCAACCGGCAAAGCGTTGGGTGACGCCGCTGCGACCTACATTCGAACCCGATTGGGCGGCGAAGCTCGCGTGGTGCTTTTGACCCACGATACGAACCAGTTTCTGGCGCAGCGCTTTGTGGCGATACGCGCTGCTCTCAAGGCGGTCCCGGGGGCGCGCGTCATCGCCGATATTTCGCCAAAAACAGTCGACAAGGAGGGCGGCCAGGCGATCATGCGGACCATCCTCCTCGCGCATTCCCGCGTCGATGTCGTGCTCGGAGCAGATACTGTGGTCCTTGGCGCGTTGGCAGCGCTCCGCGATGCGCGCCTTGCGCGCGACGACCAATTCATTGGTGGCATCGACGGCGAGCCAGAGGCCTTTGCGGAGATGAGGAGGGGTGGGCCTTATAAGGCCAGCGTCAGTTTAGCCTCGCCTATATTTGGCTACGCTCTCGCGCAGCACGCCGCCGATTGGCTGGAGGGACGATCCGTGCCCCAAGGATTAGATATCCTGCCGAGTCTCGTCGTTCGGGAAAACATCAGCCAATTCGAGCGTGACACGGCCGACCCGGCCGCCGTCTATCAGGACCGAGCGCGTCGCGATGCCTATCTGCGCGCCTACGGAAACAGTTGCTATGACAGTCGGGCCGACTTCGTCGATTTCGGCTGGTCTTCTGAATTAAAAGAGTAGCCAGAAGAACTGGCAGGCATGCGCAACCACGCCTCCAGGCGTCCATCAGTCTCGCGGCCGACCTGCTCTGTCGCGACTGGAATGGCGAATGGGGAGCATGCCGTGACGGTGATGACCCAGACCCGTGTCCTAGACGTCATTCCGACCAGTAACGGCATCGAATTGCTGCATGTCACACGCGGAGAGGCGATAGCCCGGGCAGCCTAGCATTCTCAGCGCGGCCCTGAGAACCGCTCGACGACAGCTCTCAGGCTCAAGCCTTGGACTACGATTGTAAAGATAACGGCCGCGTAGGTCGCGGCCAGCAGGATCGGCTTCTCGGCAAACCCAGGCAACGACAGGGCCAGCGCAATCGAGATGCCGCCGCGCAAGCCGCCCCAGGTCAGAATGGGGATCGTTCCCTTTACGAATTCGGTGCGCGAGCGTAGCGCCATAACCGGGATCGACACGGCCAGGAAACGCGCCAGCAGCACGAGCGGGATGACGCAGAGCGCAGGCCAAAGGAAGGCCCGGTCGAAGCTTAGGACCAGAACCTCAAGGCCGATCAGCAGGAACAGGACCGAATTCAACACCTCGTCGATCAGGGTCCAGAACGCGAAGAGATAGCGCTGCGTCTCGTCGCTCATGGCGTCGCGTGGGCCCTGATTGCCGATCAGGATGCCCGCGACCACGACGGCGATCGGTCCGCTCATGTGGAGCTTCGACGCCAGAGCGTAGGTGCCCATCACGAGAGCAAGCGAGATCAGGGTTTCGATCGGGTAGTCGTCGATGGCGCGCGTGGCGCGATAGGCGACATAGCCTGTGATCAAGCCGAGAATGGCGCCGCCGAGCGCCTCGAAGACGAACAGATGAGCGACCTGCGTGACCTCAACGGCACCACTGCTCGCCCCTGTCGCAATCGCGACGATCACGGTGAAGATCACGACGCCGACGCCATCATTGAAGAGCGATTCGCCGGCCATGTCGGCTTCGAGCGTCTTTGGAACGCTGACTGATTTGAGCGTGCTCAGGACCGCGACAGGGTCGGTCGGGCTGATCAGGGCGCCAAAGACCAGCGACCAGGCAAGAGGAACCGGTGCGCCAAGGAACGCCGACAGCCACCAGAATCCGACGCCGACGACGACTGTCGAGATTACCACGCCGACGGTCGCCATCAGGCCGACCGCCCAGGCCCTGCTCTTAAGAACGGCGAGATTGACGTGGAGCGCGCCGGCAAACAGCAGGAATGCCAGCATGCCGTTCAGCACCGCCTCCTGAAAATCGATCTGCCGCAGCAGGCGCCGGAGATCATCGTAGGGTGAGATGTTCGGCAAGGCGATCTCGCCCCCGATCAGGATCAACGATGAAGCGAGCCCCATGACGAGAAGGCCGATCGCGTGCGGAAAACCGATGAAGACGTGGTTCAACCACCCGAAGATAGCGGTCAGGACGATCAGGATGGCGATGAGCTCGAAGGCGGACAGCACTACGTGTGTTCCTGAAAGTGCGGGAAAGCGGCTCGCAGCGTGACGATTGGGGCTCCAGCGCAACGCTCATCGCCGATCAGGCGAGGCATCGCAACCCGATGCCGTGCGCGCCTGTTAAAGGAACAGGCGTCGGCGCGAGCCTGCGATACGAGAAGGAACCCAGCATGCATTCGGCACTTTCATGACGTCGCGATGGCTCTGGCTTGCGTCTCAACTCACCCGGCGGATGTGGTTTCGCGCCACGCTGTTCTCGATACTGGCGGTTGCCACGGCGCTGATCGCGATCGTGGTGGGTCCCTACATCCCCAGCGACCTACCTACGAAGATCGGCGCCGACGCGGTCGACAACATCCTCGGCATCATCGCTTCAAGCATGCTGGCAGTCACCACCTTCTCGCTGAGCACCATGGTCTCAGCCTATTCGGCCGCGACAAGCAACGTCACGCCGCGGGCGACGCGGCTGGTGATGGAGGACACGACCACGCAGAACGTGCTGGCGACCTTCGTCGGCTCCTTTCTCTACAGCCTTGTCGGCATCATCGCGCTTAGCACCGGTGCCTATGGCAGCACCGGTCGCGTCGTACTGTTCGTCGTCACGGCCGGCGTCATCGTTCTGATCGTGGTGACACTTTTGCGCTGGATCGATCACCTGTCGCGGCTCGGGCGGGTGACGGAGACCACTGCGCGCGTGGAGAAGGCTGCGGCGGATGCCATGCGTATGCGCCACGAGAGCCCCTATATGGGCGGGCGACCCATGCCCGAAATCCCAAGGGCGGCCCGGCCGATTTATTCGTCCCAGATCGGTTATGTTCAGCATCTCGATATGGGTCAGTTGTCGACGATCGCCGAAAGCGCCGGTGGGACAATATATGCGGGTGCCACTCCAGGTGCCTTCGTCAGCCCGACAGAGCCGATCGCCTGGGCCGAGGCCCTCGACCAGGACGATCAGGAGAGCGCGATACGCGGCTGCTTCACGATCGATGACGTCCGCTCATTCGATCAGGATCCGCGCTTTGGCGCGTCGGTTCTGGCCGAGATCGCATCGCGCGCCCTGTCGCCAGCCATCAACGATCCGGGAACCGCGATCGACGTCATCGGCAGAGCTGTCCGCATTCTTTCGATCCGGGCAGAACCGGTTGATCCGCAGCGAGAAACGCGATTTCCGAGGGTGCATGTGCCGGCTATCGATGTGGCCGATCTCTTCGACGACCTCTTCACGCCCATCGCCAGGGATAGCGCCGGCATCGTCGAAGTCGGGATCAGACTGCAAAAGGCGCTCAAGATCCTGTCGCAGCTCGGCCCGGAGGATTTCGCCCAAAATGCCGCGCGGCACTCGGGTCTGGCGCTGAAGCGTGCCGAGACCGCACTAGCGGTCGAGCACGACATCGCCTTGCTGCGCAGTCTTGCGGCCAAGATCGAAGGCGTGCGCCAAGATCGTCTTATTTAGCGTTTTTCCGCGATGACGTGCCGGGGAACGTGCCAAGTTCAGCCGGTAAGCTGAGGCTCATTGGACGGGCTTAGGTTTGGGCCCCGGTGGGGGGGGTGAACGACATAGCGATTGATACATTGACGCACCCACGTCGATGCAGGCGATGATCGTCGTCAAAAAGAAAGAACGATTTGCCATGCGCCAGCCTAACGCAGTCGATTTCTGGCGCGGCTTCGCCCTGATCACTATCTTCATCAATCACGTTCCCGGGCTGTTTTACGAGCGGTTTACGCATCGCAACATTTCACTGTCCGATTCCGCCGACCTGTTTGTGTTCCTGGCGGGCTGGGGCTTGCGCTACGCGGTGGGGCGAGCCGATAGCGAAGTCCCCATTAAGCAGGTCGTCATGCGCGTCCTGGGCCGGGCGGTCACGCTCTACGCCGCGCAGGCGATGATCGTCCTCATCGCCATCGCTATGCTGGGCGCGACCGCGCGTGGGCTCGACAACCCACTGATCCTCGAATGGATCAACGCCGCGCCGATCTTCTACAATCCGGCGGACGCCCATCTCGGGCTGGCGATGTTGAGCCTGCAGTTGGGCTATTTCGATATCCTGCCACTGTATGTGGTGCTGATGCTGATGGCGCCGGTGATGGTGCTGGTTCACCGGTCGGCACCCAATTGGCTCCTACCGATGTCGCTCGCGCTCTACCTGCTCGCGATCGTTCTGCGGATCAATCTGCCGACTTGGCCGACCCGGGGTCAGTGGTTCTTCAACCCGTTGTGCTGGCAGCTCGTCTTCGTGCTTGGGTTCACCCTGGCCCGGGAGCGTGGCCCAGGCCGGATCGCCCGTGAGCATCTCCACCTCATCCAGCTTCTGGCCGTGCCGATCATCCTCGGTTGCGGCGTCATGATGTGGTTCAGTTGGTGGCCCGACCCGACCAAGGTGCCGTCACCACGGCTGTTGTTCCTCGTCAGCAAAACCTATGTGACACCGCTGCGTCTGATCCAGTTCCTGGCACTGGTTGCGCTCTTCTCCGCCGTCTATCCATTCATTGTGAGACACGCAGGCCGCGTGGTCGGTTGCCTCGCGCTCCTCGGCCGGAACTCGCTGCACGTCTTCTGCGCCGGATCATTGCTGAGCCTTATGGCCCAGATCGTGCGCGTTTCGGCGGGGGCGAGCATCCTGCTCGACACAGTCATCATGCTTGTCGGTATATCGCTATTGGGTTTTACTGCGTGGCTGTCGGAATGGCGTGATCGCCTAGGGGGCAAAACAGCATGAAGGGCTCCCTCGCGCTCGGCATCGCCGCCCTAGCGATGTGTTGCGCGGCCGTGGCGCAGACAGTTCCCCCCCTGCCGTCCAGTGATGCCGCGCCAGGCTGTATGGCCGGCACCGGCGTTGCAGCGGCCGAAGTGCGATTGCCGCAGATTGGCAACGCGCTGGCCAACAAGCGCAAGCTCACCATTCTGACGATCGGAGCCTCGGCCGCCAGCCGTACGCCGTCGCGGGACTATTACGACATCATCGAGCGCTATCTCGAACGGATGTTCAAGGGCCTGGACGTCGAGATCCTCGACCGGGGCGTCTCGGGCGAATTAGCCCGCGATGCGGCAGAGCGGATCAAGCTCGAGGTTGCGCTGGACAGCGTCGACCTCGTCCTTTGGCAAGTCGGAACGTTCGATGCTCTTGCGCGGGTTGCTCCGGAGGAGATCGCGCAGACCCTTGCCGAGACGGCGAAATGGCTGCGGGCACACAAGATCGATCTGGTTTTTATCGGCCTGCATTATGTTCGCAGTCTGGAGACCGACGCGACCTACCAAGCCATCAGAGAAGCCGTACGGCGGGTCGCCGCTGAACAGGGCGTTCTGCGGATTGGACGCTATGAAGCCGGAGAGGCGCTCGCCAAAGCACGATTGGGCCAATCCGCCGACGACTTCGACGCCACCAGTTCCGGATATGCCTGCATGGCCGAAACGGTTGCCAGAGCGCTCGCTGCAGGCCTTTTTGGTAGAATGATGCCGCCCTGACCACCGCTCGTGAACTCCCCGGGCTGTAGCTGTTCGCTGACGGGACGATCATACGTAAACAGTACGTAGCCCCTGCTGACGAGCCGGACAGCACGTAAGCCGCCTCTGATGCTCGGTGATCTAACCCGCTGGTGCGGAACGGAGGTTTTGGTTCATCTGGTTTCCGCTACCTCCGGAACGATTGGTCGGGGGCTCAGGTTCCGGAGCTCGCAGTTCCGCTAGTTTGCTGCGTCCGGCTCCAGCGATACTGCGATACCCCTTCATTGCCAGCTAGAAAACGCTCGCTGAAGGCAACCGCCACACTAGCTCCGCTGTGATAAACCGCGCACTAGCGAGCAAGAACGCGGTGCGTCGAATCGTCATGGTCAGGAACAGAAGCGGTGATAGGCCGTTCGCCAACCAGCGTGCCAACCCGCTGCTTTGGAGCCACTTCATGACAATGAGCATCAAGGACATTTCCGAGAAAATGCAGGACATCGACTTCTGCATGTTGTCCACGAAGATGGCCGGCGGAGAGCTCGCCAGCCGGCCCATGAGTAACAACGGCGAAGTCGAATACGACGGCGATTCCTGGTTTTTTGCCTACGAGACCGCCGCGTTCGTCGGGGAGATCGCGGATGACCCCAACGTCGGCCTGACGTTTTCGGCGGGTAAGAGCCTGCTAGGCAAGCCGGGCATCTTCATCAGCGTTGCAGGAGAAGCCAGCCTCATTCGCGACAAGGGCGAGTTTTCGGCGCACTGGGTCGATGATCTAGAGCGCTGGTTCCCGAACGGGATCGAGACCCCAGGCATGGTCATGCTCAAGGTGCACGCAAAACATATTCATTACTGGGACGGCGAAGATCAGGGCGAGGTCCAGATTTAGCAGCCGCGCCAGCCGCCCCTTCTGCTATCTGCTCGATGGAGATCAAAGATGACGGATGAGCGTGAGCTAACCCATTCGTCGGGTCCCGCCGGCGGCTGGGGTTCGCTGAAGGGCATCGCCCGCATATTCGGGGAGAGCTGGTCAAGCCCTGCCGCTATTGGCACGCTGGGCCAATTGAACAAGCCCAAGGGCGTGATGTGCGTGTCATGTGCCTGGCCAAAGCCGGCGAACTACTCGCCCTTCGAATTCTGTGAGAACGGTGCGAAGGCGACGCTGTGGGAGCTCACCAGCGCGCGCTGCAAACCGGAATTTTGGACCGAGGCGGATCACAGCGTCACGGCACTGCGCGGCTGGACCGACCACGATCTCGAAATGACCGGGCGACTGACGCACCCGTTGCGATACGATGAGACGAGCGATCGGTACGTCGCCGTGACGTGGGACGAGGCCTTCAACGATATCGGGGCCGTGCTCAAGCCGATCGCGCCCAACGAGGCGGTCTTCTACGCCTCGGGCCATGCCGGGCTGGAGGCGTCCTATCTTTACGCCCTGCTGGCGCGAGCGTTTGGGACGAACAATCTGCCGCAAAGCTCGAACATGTGCCACGAGACTACATCGGTCGGGCTGACCAAGGTGATCGGTTCCCCCGTCGGCACGATCGTTTGGGACGATCTCGAGAAGGCCGATGCGTTCTTCTTCTTCGGGCAAAATCCCGGTACCAACAGCCCCCGTTTTCTTCACCCTCTGAAGGCGGCAAAGGATCGCGGCGCCAAGATCGTCACCTTCAACCCGATCATCGAACAGGGGCTGGTGTCTTTCGTCGACCCGCAAAGCCCGGCCGCGATGCTGACCGGCAAGGCGACGACGATCTCAGACCAGTACCACCAGCTCAAAGCTGGCGGCGACGTCGCAGCGATACTCGGCCTCTGCAAATGCGTCGTCGAGGCCGACGACGCAGCCAGGAGCACTGGTGGAACAGAGGTGATCGATCACGCATTCGTCGAGCAGCACACGACTGGCTTCGACGATTTCGTTGGATCCTGCCGGGCGACGGACTGGGCGGAGATCGAGCAGGAAAGCGGTCTCACCGAAAAGGCGATCAGGGATGCGGCGTCGATCTATATCGCAGCTGAACGCGTCATTGGCGTCTACGGCATGGGGTTGACCCAGCATACCCACGGGTCGCTCAACATCGCCATGCTGGTCAACCTGCTGCTCCTGCGCGGCAATATCGGGCGTGCCGGTGCGGGCTGCTGTCCCGTTCGCGGGCACAGCAATGTCCAGGGCCAGCGAACGGTCGGGATTGCCGAAAAAGCGCATCTCGTGCCGCTTGACAAGCTCAAGGCGATGTTCGGCTTCGAGCCGCCGCGCGAGGACGGCATGACCATCGTTGATGCGGTCGAGGGTCTGATTGCGGGCAAGGTGCGCGCCTTTATCTCGCTAGGCGGCAACCTGTTGCGCGCCGTGCCCGACCAGAAGCGCATGGAAGCGGCCTGGGCCGCACAGGACCTGACCGTGATGGTCTCGACCAAGCTGAACCGTAGCCATCTCTTTCCGGGCAAGCACGGTTATATCCTGCCCTGTCTTGGCCGCTATGAGACCGACCGGCAGGCTGGCGGCGAGCAGGCGGTAACGACCGAGGACAGCTTCTCAATGATCAACGGGTCGCTGGGCCACCGGGCGCCGGTCTCCAGCGAGGTCAGAAGCGAACTTGCGATCGTCGCCGGCATCGCCAAAGCAGCCCTCGAACCGAACAAACGGCTGAAATGGGACGCCTGGACCGGCGATTACGGGCTTGTGCGCGACTTGATCGAACAAACCTATCCGGACGATTTTCACGATTTCAACAAGCGAATGTTCGAGCCCGGGGGGTTCTACCGGGGCAACGGGGCGCATGAGCGGATCTGGAAAACGGAATCTGGCAGAGCCGTTTTTACGACGACTGGCCACCTCAATGCGCTTGGCTTCAAGACTGCGCCGGGACGCTACCGACTGATCACCCTGAGATCGAACGACCAGTTCAACACGACGATCTATGGCTATTCCGACCGATATCGCGGCATCGAGGGGACCCGCGACGTCTTGCTGATGAACCCCGACGACATCGCGGCAGCCGGCATGACGAACGGCCAGGCGGTTAGGCTGGTTACCGACGTCGACGACGGTGTCGACCGGCAACTCGGCGGTCTCACGCTGACCGCCTATCGCATCCCGCGCGGCACGGTTGCCTCCTATTATCCCGAGTGCAATGTGCTCGTTCCGGTGGGCCATCACGACGAGCTGTCCAAGACCCCGGCGTCGAAATCCGTGCCGGTACGGATCGTTCCGGACTGATTGACGTCCGACGTATTTCTTGAGGACCGCTTCCAGCTGGACACCATCAAGCAATGCCTCAATCCTGCAGGAGGATTCGAAAAGCCTCGGTGGCGTCCTGCGCCGCCGCGTTCCTTGTCTTGACAGGATGCCAGCGCGGCGTGCTGGCGCCGGAAGGACCGATCGGCGCGGCACAACGCACGATTTTGCTCAACTCCCTGGCCATCATGCTGGCGGTCGTGATCCCGACCATTCTGGGCACTCTGGCCGTCGCCTGGTGGTTCAGGGCGTCAAATCCGCGTGCAAAATATCGGCCTGATTTTACCTTTTCCGGTCAGATCGAACTCGTGGTCTGGGCGGTGCCGGCCATGGTCGTACTGCTGCTCGGCGGTATCGCATGGATCGGCAGCCACGAGCTCGACCCTGCAAGGCCGATCGCGTCCGAGATCAAGCCGGTGACCGTCGAAGTCGTCTCGCTCGACTGGAAATGGCTGTTCATCTACCCTGAGCAAGGCATAGCAAGCGTCGACCGCCTCGTCATACCGGCCGGCACGCCGATCGCATTCCGGCTGACCTCCGGAAGCGTGATGAACAGCTTCTTCGTGCCGCAGCTCGGCAGCCAGATCTACACCATGGCGGGCATGGCAACCCGGCTGCATCTGCTGGCCGGTCGGCCAGGCACCTTTGACGGCATCTCGGCCCAGTACAGCGGCGCCGGCTTCGCCAAGATGCACTTCAAGGTCGAAGCGCTTGCGCAGGATGCCTTCTCGGCATGGGCCGCGCAGGCGAAAGGACAAAGCGCGACGCTGGATCAGGCGAGCTACGGCGAACTTGCCAGGCCCGGCCAGTCACCCGCCGGCCGGCTTTACGGCAGCATCGCTCCCGGCCTCTTCGACACGATCATGCAGATCACGGCAGCCTCGCCTGACATGGCGCCGGCCTCCGCATCCGCCGCCGCGTCCCCTGCTGCGTCCCCTGCTGCGTCCCCTGCCGATCACCGGAAGCACTGACCATGTTCGGCAAGCTCGGCTGGAACGCGATCCCGCTCAACGACCCGATCCCGCTCGCTGTGTCGGGGTTGGTCGCAATCGTGCTGGCGGCGCTGCTGGGCTGGACGTTCCAGCGCGGCTATTGGCCCTATCTCTGGCGCGAATGGATCACCTCGGTCGATCACAAGCGCATCGGCGTGATGTACTGCCTGCTCTCGGCCGTGATGCTGCTTCGCGGCTTCAGCGACGCGATCATGATGCGCTCGCAGCAGGCGCTCGCGACGGCGGGCGCGCAAGGCTATCTCGCGCCCGAGCACTACGACCAGGTCTTCTCGGCCCATGGCACGATCATGATCTTCTTCGTGGCGATGACCTTCATGGTCGGGTTGATGAACTTCGCCGTGCCACTGCAACTCGGCATCCGCGACGTCGCCTTTCCGACCCTGAATTCGGTCAGCCTGTGGCTCACCGCCAGCGGCGTGCTGCTGGTCAATCTCAGCCTCATCGTCGGCGAGTTCGCGCGCACCGGCTGGCTGGCCTATCCGCCATTGTCGGAGCTCGCTTATTCGCCCGGCGTCGGTGTCGACTACTACCTCTGGGCGCTGCAAATCTCGGGCGCGGGCACGCTGCTGTCGGGCATCAACCTGACCACGACGATCCTGAAGATGCGGGCGCCGGGGATGAGCATGACCCGGATGCCGATCTTCTGCTGGACGGCGCTCGCCTCGAACCTCCTGATCGTGGCGGCTTTCCCGATCCTGACCGCGACCTTCGCAATGCTGCTACTCGACCGCTATCTCGGCTTCCACTTCTTCACCAATGACGGCGGCGGCAACGCCATGATGTACGTCAACCTGATCTGGGCCTGGGGCCATCCCGAGGTCTACATCCTGATCCTGCCGGCCTTTGGCATCTTCTCGGAGGTGATCTCGACCTTCTCCGGCAAGCCGCTGTTTGGCTACCGCTCGATGATCGTGGCGACCATGGCGATCTGCGTCCTCTCCTTCGTGGTCTGGCTGCACCATTTCTTCACGATGGGCGCCGGCGCCAACGTCAACGCCTTCTTCGGCGTCATGACGATGATCATCGCGGTGCCCACCGGGGTGAAGGTCTTCAACTGGCTATTCACGATGTATGGCGGGCGCGTGCGCTTCTCGGTGCCGCTCATGTGGGCGCTCTCCTTCATCGTCACCTTCGTCATCGGCGGCATGACGGGCGTGCTGCTGGCCGTGCCGCCGGCCGATTTCGTGCTGCACAATTCGCTCTTCCTCGTGGCGCACTTCCACAACGTCGTGATCGGCGGCGTGCTGTTTGGGGCCTTCGCTGGCTATACTTACTGGTTTCCCAAGGCGTTCGGCTTCACACTCGACGAGGCCTGGGGCAAGGCGGCGTTCTGGTTCTGGACGATCGGTTTCTACGTCGCCTTCATGCCGCTCTATGCGCTGGGCCTGATGGGGATGACGCGGCGCCTACAGCACACGGTCGATCCGAGCTGGGTGCCCTATCTTTATGTGGCGGCCGCCGGCGCGGGCCTGATCCTGTGCGGCATCGCCTGCCAGATCATCCAGCTTGTCATCTCGATCCGCGCGCGCGAGGCACGCCGGGCCCGTGCCGGCGATCCCTGGAACGGGCGCACGCTGGAATGGGCCACGGCGTCTCCGCCGCCTTCCTTCAACTTCGCGGTACTGCCGGACGTCGAGGACACGGAAGCCTATTGGGGTATGAAGGCGAAGGCCAACAAGGAGGCGGAGGCTGCGTCTGCTCCCGACTACGAGCCGATCGAGATGCCGCGCAACAGCCCAACGGGCGTCATCACCGCGTTCTTCGCGACGCTGATGGGCTTCGCGGTGATCTGGCACATCTGGTGGATGGTAGCGCTTGGGCTGCTCGGGGCCTTCGCGACCTTCGTCGTGTTCGCCTGGCGCGACGAAGCGGACTTCGACATTTCGGCAGCGGCTTTGGCGGAGGCGGACGATCCGCATCGCTTCGCACATCGCGAGCACCTTCGGGGCTGGGAGCTGCCGCAATGAGCGCCGTCGCGGATGATCCTCACCAGCTCGGGCGCCACCAGAGCGACAGCAGCCGCTACGACGGCGGAATTGCACCTAAAGCCATCGTCACCAGTTACGGTTTCTGGCTGTTTCTGGTTTCCGACATCATCATGTTCTCGGGGTTCTTCGCCGCCTACGCGGTGTTGGTGACCGCAACGGACGGTGGACCGTCGGGGCGCGACCTATTTCGTCTCGATATGGTCGCGATCGAGACCGCTCTCCTGCTGCTGTCGACGCTCGCCTGCGGCATGGCCATGCTCGCCGCACACGCCAGACACATGGTCTGGGCGCAAGCCGCATTGTTCGTGACCGGCCTGCTCGGCTTCGGTTTCCTCATGCTGGAAATCCGCGAGTTCGCCGAGATGATCGCCAAGGGTGCAGGGCCACAACGCAGCGCCTTCCTGTCGGCCTTCTTCGCGTTGGTTGGCTGCCACGGGCTGCACGTCTTGGTCTGTATCCTGTGGTGCGGCACGATGATGGCGCAGCTTCTGGCCAAGGGCTTCCGCGCTGACATCATGCGACGGCTCGCCTGCTTCAGCCTCTTCTGGCACGCGGTTGACATCGTGTGGGTCGGCGTTTTCACCATCGTCTATCTGCTGGGAGCGCGAGCATGAGCAAACCTCCCGCTTCCGGCTTGGCTGATCCGGCGGTCGACCGGGCACCCGGTGATGCCGCGCTCGGAAGCCTGCGCGGATATCTGTTCGGCTTTGCGCTGGCCGCGACGCTGACCGCGATGTCGTTCTGGGTCGCATCGACTGACCTGTTCTGGCCGCCGGGCGTCGCGATCGGGCTATGCGTCCTGGGCGTCGCGCAGATAGGCATCCATCTCGTCTTCTTCCTGCATCTGACGAGCGGTCCCGACAACAGCAACAATGTGCTGGCCGTAGCCTTCGGCGTTCTGGTGATCGTGCTGGTCGGGGCGGGCTCGCTCTGGATCATGGCCAATCTCAACGCCAACATGGCGCCGATGAACGGGTAGGTCGCCAATGCGATTGTGGGGCTGAGTGCGGCATTTACCGAATCAGAGCCTGCGACCGAGGGAATTGACATGGCATCTCATTCCGGGTCGAAGACTGTGATCTACGCTGCGGTCGCAGGCAATCTGTTGATCGCCGCCACAAAGTTCATCGCCGCGACATGGACCGGCAGTTCCGCCATGATGTCGGAGGGCGTCCATTCCCTGGTCGACACCGGCAACGGCCTGCTGCTGCTTTACGGGTTGCACCGCGCTGCCCAGCCGCCCGACCTAACCCATCCGTTCGGCCATGGCCGGGAGCTCTATTTCTGGAGCTTCATCGTCGCGCTCCTCGTGTTCTCCGTCGGCGCAGGTGTTTCGTTGTATGAGGGCGTGGCCCACATCGTCACGCCAAGCCATGCCACCAACCTGAAGGTCAACTATGTGGTGCTGGGTCTCTCGGCGCTGTTCGAGGGCTATTCATGGTCCGTCGCGTTCAGGGAGTTCAGATCAGCCAAGGGTTCGCTTGGCTATCTGGCCGCCGTCAGGCAGAGTAAGGATCCAAGCGTCTTCACCGTGCTGTTGGAGGACACCGCTGCACTGCTGGGGCTGTTCGTGGCCTTCCTTGGGATCTCGGCTGCGGCCTATTTCGACAGTCCCGAACTGGATGGCGTCGCCTCGATCGTCATCGGGTTGATCCTGGCAGCGATTGCGATCCTGCTCGCTCGCGAAAGCAAGGCGCTTTTGCTCGGCGAGGCCGCCTTTGCCGCATGTCCAGGAGGACATCATGTCGGCGGTACGCGGCGACCCCGACATCGAGGCGATCAACGGGATGACGACGGTCCATCTCGGTCCCGACCAGATCGTCGTGGCGCTGAGCCTCGAGTTCAAGGACGCCCGTTCGACCGGCGACATCGAGGCCTGCGTCGAACGGATTGAGGCCAGGCTCAGAGAAGGTCGCTCGGATATCGCTTCGGTCTTTGTCAAACCTCAGACCTCGGCGACCTGGCGAAAGCGGAGAGCCCTGCTGGATGATTAGGTGCCCTGCTTGATGAGTCGAGCGCTGCGCTTGGTCTCAATCGCCGATGACACTGCCGTCATCTAGCCCTCCCCTCGAGATCGGTGAACAGTTTGTAAATCGGCGTGCCGTTTGCGCGCCGAACCCGGTCCCCCCGTTCCCCGCCGATTGGCTCTTCAGGGCCTTTTCCCAAAAGGCCTTGAGCTAACTTTGCCAAAAGTGAATGACCGCGATTGCATCGACTTAGCGCTGCCAGCACGCACGAACTATGGGCGTTTGTGGCCCTTGGCGGAAGTTGCGGACGTCCGGTTTAGGGCAGAGCAAGTCAGCCAGCAAAGCGCATCGCAAAGCTCCATAGACTGAGGCGATGGCGCGCCGGGCATAAGTGCTCGTCCGACATCATTGTCCCATGTACCGCACATGATGTTACCTGCTCGCCTATTTGATTTTTTGCCCGAGATTCGAGCATGAGTGACCTGAACGCGGAGCCTATGCGTGCTGGCGGCCGGGCGACCGAGGCCGGCATGGACTTTCAAGCCGAGGTCGGGGCGTGGCTGGCTGCACACTTGCTTGCGCGGCTGCCGGTCGGAGGGCGTTTTGGCCTGGCCAACACCCCCTTGCCCATCAGTCTGCAGTTGGAGACCGGCGACGGACTTGACGACATCCGTCTTGGCCAGGCGGACGACAGCCGCATCGATTTGCAAAGCAAGACCAGCGCGGGGTTAACGACCAGTGCCAAGAGCCCGCTCGGCAAGACCATCAGTCAGCTAGCCCGCGTCATCATCGAGGCGCGCGCCGCGGGGGGCGCGGTCGATCCAGCGAAAACGCGGGCCGTGCTCGCTGTCGCCGCGAGCGCGCCGCGCACGCTAGACGCGCTAGAAGGAGGCTGCCGCGCGTTCGACCTTGGCGGCTCTTGGGCCACGACCAAGGCGTCGCGGTCTAAGGCCGAGCGCGAAGCGCTCGATCTCTTTGACGCCCACGCCAAAAACGCTTTCGCTGCCCATTCGGCGACGCCGCCGAACGAGGATGAACTGGCGATAATGGCGCGGCTGTTCCGCATCGTGCGCTTCTCGATGAACGAAGGCGAGGACAATTGGCGCGAGGCATCGCGTATTCTGGGTACCAGGCTTTACGGTTCGGAAGCCGCCGGCGATGCCCCGCTGCGTGATCTAAAGGGCATTGTCCGCGGCATGATCGGCAACGGGGCTCCAGCCGACCGCTCCGGATTGCTCCGCGCGCTGCGAGCCCTTGGTCATGAGGATGTCGGTGCGGCCGACTATGCCGCCGATCTCGCGCGCCTGTCGGGAACCACCGAGGCTGAACTCGATCGCCTTGCCGGACATACAAAGCTGCCCATCGCCGCTGGCATTCCGATCGCGCGGCAGAGCGACGGCCCGCTAGCGAGCGCGGTCGCTTCAGGTTCGCTGATCGTGATCGGCGAACCGGGGGCCGGCAAGACCGGAGCTCTCGTCGCCTTGGCTCAGGCGCGGCGCGCGGCGGGGGACACCGTAGTGTTCCTCTCGGTTGACCGTTTCCCCGGCGTTGGTCTCGCGGCCGATCTCCAGTCCGAGCTCGCACTCAATCATCCGATGACCGAGGTGCTCGCGGCCGCGCCGGGTTCGGCGCGCAAGCTGCTGGTCATCGATGCGCTCGATGCGGCGCGCGGCGGCCCCGCCGAAGCCGTGTTCGCGCAACTGATCGAGGCATTGGGTGCATCCGCTGGCTCGGAATGGGCTGTTGTCGCGTCGATCCGCACCTTCGATCTGCGTAATGGGCGGCGGTTTCGCGACGCGATGCCCGGTTCGCCACCCGATCCCGCTTTTGCAGAAGCCACGCTTGGCGGCGTGCGCCACTTCCAGGTGCCGCGGCTCGCAGACGTAGATCTCGACGCTGCCGGCGCCGCCGCGGCCGAACTCGGCACGCTGCTGGCCGCCGCGCCCGACAACCTGCGCGACCTGTTGCGCAACGTCTTCAACCTCTCGCTCGCCGCGCAACTCCTTACCGACGGCGCCACCGCCGACAGCATCCGCACGGTCGCGACCCAGTCCGATCTGATCGACGCGTATGAGGATCGCCGGCTCGTCGGTACAGCCTTGCGCCAGGCCGCCGCAGCCAGCGTCGATGCGATGGTGCATCGTCGCCGGCTCGCCGTGCGCAAAGTGGTCGTTGCCCATGACCAGCTCGACGCGGTCATCCAGACCGGCGTCCTCGCCGAATCCGGCGATCTTGTTAGTTTCTCGCACCATGTGCTGTTCGACCATGTCGCGGGCCGCTTCTATCTTGAGTGGGACGATCCAGCCCACCTGATGCCCCAGCTCGGCGGCGACAGCTCGGTCGCGCTGATGCTCGCGCCAGCCCTCCGGTTCGCCATCGAGCGCCTTTGGCGTCAGGATGCCGAGGGCAAGGCGCAGGTGTGGCGTCTAGTGACGGACATCTATGCCAATCCCGCCGTCGATCCCGTGCTCGCTAATGTCGCGCTTCGCACTGTCATCGAACGCGTCGCATCGCCCGCCGATATCGCGGGCCTCAGCGAGTTCATCGCCGCGCGCGCCAATGACGAGGCGATGGCGACGATGTTGTCGCGTCTCGCACGGTTTGTGGGCCTTTCGGCCGATATAGCCGGCAGCGTGGCGCCGAGCGAAGCGCTCGCCTGGGCGCTCGTCGCCGACGCGGCCATCGCCACCGGGATCCGCGATCTCACCGATGCGACACGCATTCTGCTTCATACGCTCTTCGACAAGGGCAATCTCGCCGATGGTGCGCTGCTTGAGGTCTTCGGCCGTGCGGCCCGCGCACTTCTGACCTCTGCCTGGGCCGCCGATCCGCCGATGCAGCAGACCGCGACCAATGCTATCCGCTTCGTTGGCAAGAGCTTCGCGTCGGATCCCGCGGCCTCGCGCGCATTGCTCGACCGGTCGCTGCGCGACCCGCATTTCTCGGCCCATGCTGATCGCGAGGCGACATGGCTCTCGGAGCAGATCATGCCGATCGCAAGGGTCGATGGCGATTTCGCGATCGAAATCTATCGCGTGCTCTATTCGCGTGACATCAACGACGACACGACCTCGTCGTTCGGCGGGCAGATGAGCCGTATCATGCCGCTCTCATCTAGCCGCAGTCAGGATTATCGCCATTGCCGCTATGATCTTGGCCGCCAAGTCCGTCGTCTAATCGAACTCTCCCCGCAACTCGGCACGCGCGCGATCATCGAGGCTTCGCTCGGTGATACCGATCGTGACACGCCGTTCGGCGACAATCGCGAGCGCGTCGCCGTTGCGGGACGCGCGCCGTTCGATCTGCTCGGCCACGACCGCAGCTACAAGAGCTGGGATGACACCGAAGAGCGGCACGGCACGCAAGACGATGATGTGCTCGCACAGCTAGTCGCGCATCTTCAAGGGTGTTCACCCGCCGCCTTTGCCGAGACGATCGAGGCGGCCGCGAGCCACTATGCTGGTCCCGCGGTCTGGACGCGGCTGCTGGGTGTCGGCACGCAGCGCGTTGGCGAGGTCGCCGACCTGCTGTGGCCGTTCGCAAGCAATGTTGCCATTCTTGGCCATAGCGACATCGTGCGCGATGCGGTCCGCTTCCTTGCAGCTGCCTATCCGTTACGGACGATGGATGAACGCATAACGTTCGAAGCGGAGGCCCTGCGGCCGGACCTGTTCGCCGACGAGGCGAAACGGCGTTGGTGGCGCAGTACGCTTAGCCGCTTTCTTTCGCTGATCGATGCAGCCGCCCTGGCGACTGACGCCATGCGGGCCCTGCGCGAGGAGCTTGCTACCGCTGACGAGCTGGCCGGCAATCCGCCGCCGCGCTCGATGTCCGTGCGCTGGGGCTCGTCCCGCAGCGTGACGCGTAGCCTGCTCGCTGGCGAGGGCGTCGATGTCGATGTGGGCGTCGATGCCCAGATGCTCGCCCAGTCGGAAGCGCTCTATGAGAGGGTCGGTGCAACGCCGTCGCCAAGCGATACGGCGGCGCTCTGCGAGCTATGGGCTGCGACACGGGCCACGATTGATCTCTACGACGCAAATGCAGGCACGTTGCATGAAAAGGTCGAGCAGCCCGTCTGGGGGCATATCAGCAATGCGGTCGAGCGCATCGCCCGGGCCAAGTCCTATGTGCCCGGCACCAACGGGATGCCGTCGATCGTTGAGCTGCTTAGCGTCCTGCGCCGGCTTTGGGCGAGCCGCTTCCCCGAAACCAAGGATGAGGATTCGAGCCTCAGTTGGGGCAATTGGGAAGTGCGAGTCTATGCCGTCCAAGCCTATGTCTCGCTCGCCGATCGGTTCGGCGAGGCACATGGCGAGATTATCGACGTTTTTAATGCCATTCTCGCCGATCCCGCGCCGCAAGTCCGTTTGCAGGCCGCGCAAAACTTGCAGGTGCTCAGCCGCATCGCGCTCGACCGAATGTGGGCTCTCGCCGAGCGCGTCGCGAGAGACGAGCCCCACACCAGTGTGCTGAGCTCGTTCCTCAACCATGTACTGCCGCGCTTTACCTGGCACGATGTCGCAAAGGTCAAGACGATCATCGAGATCGTCCGAGCGCGCCGCGAGGCGATCGAGCGCGACGACAAGCCCGGGCGAGACCAGGTTGCCGAACAGCTTGGCGGCCTTACCGCGCAGCTTTGGGCCTGGCAGAAGGAAGCCGAGGCGCTGCGATGGCTTACCGACTGTGCAAGCGACCCCGCCGCTCACCGCGAATATTTTACGTCCTTCCTCTCTATGCTGCGCGGCGCCTTCTTCGCGCGCTACGCCTCGGGCGAGAAGCGAGATGCCGGGCTCACCGATCGCTCGCAGCACGCGGCGATGGTGATACTGCATGCCTGTTCGGCGGCAGCTGCGCGCAGCCATCAGGCCTTGACGGCCGAGGCCGTAGAGGGCGTTGAGCGCGATGCCGCGGTGGCAACCTATCGCGCGGCGGAATCGATCATCGGCCACCTCATGAACCAGATCTATTTTGGATCGGGCGCGCATGCCGACAATCGTGAGGCGACATTCGGTTTGATGTCCGCGGAGACCATGCGGAGCTTTCTCGACGATTATCGGCCGATGCTGGAGCTGCTGGCGGCCTCGCACGAGCCCTCGACGCATCACCATCTCGTCGAACTTTATGAATTCCTTATTGCAGGCGATCCCGCGCGCGTGTTTGACGCGCTGCATACGCTCTTGACTGGATCAGCGGCGCGAGAGGGCTATCATCATGAAAGCTTGGCTGCACCGGTCATTGTGCGGATGATCAAACGCTATGTCGCTGATCACCGATCGATCTTCGAAGACGATGCACGCCGGGCCCAACTAGTGGAGATTCTCCGCCTCTTTTCCGACGTCGGTTGGGCCGACGCGCTCAAGCTGCTCTACGACTTGCCCGACCTTCTACGTTAGCGGTCGGAATTGTTATGACGATGCCCACGGCAAGCGCATTCAACGAACGACATGGGGCGCGAAGACGAACGTCTGCTGTCGGGCAATAGCCCAATGTCAGCTCGTGGCGCGAGCCGGATTCAGTCGACCCTTCCTGCCCAATTTACGGCCGTGCTAACGGGCCGGTCACACAGAGCGTTTCCGGAACGACGCTTGCGGCGGTGGCGGTCCGCCTCCTACTATGCAGTTGGGGAACCAGAGCTGGAAATCAGCCTTACCGAGGAAACGGCATGTCGGATGCCTTGCGCATCGCGCATGGAGCCTTCGGGCGGGTGGCGCTGCTGGACATGGACCGGAGCCTGGTCCGGCACGCGCACCCCCATTGCCATGTCCTGCTCAAGGTCGATGGCGACGACACCCAGTTCCTTGTCGGCGACCATGTCGCGCCGCTGACCGATGATCTCGCCGTGCTGGTCAACGCCTGGGAGAGCCACGCCTATATCCACGACCCACGCCGCAGGAATGCGCTGATCCTGGCGCTCTATATCGAGCCCGACTGGCTGCGCAGCTTCAGGCCAAACTGGGCCGCGAGCGGCGCTCCGGGCTTCTTCGAACACTCGGCCGGCCAGGTCTCCGCCCATATCCGCCAGACCGCGCTCGATCTCGCAGCCGAGATGGTTCACGAGCCTGGCGCCTCGCGCCGGCAGGAGGCCCTGCTGTCGGAACTGATGATCGCGGTGATCGAGCGCTTCACGCCCTGGCGCACGGTCGGCGCCTCGCTGCGCGAAATCGCGCGCGCCAATGCGATCGACTGGCGTGTCGGCAAGGCAATTTCGCTGATGCGCGCCGATCTGGCGGCGCCGCTGAACGTCGACAGGCTGGCGAAGGAGGCGGGCCTGTCGAGGGCCCATTTCTTCCGCGTCTTCGAGGATTCGACCGGCGTGACGCCGCATGTCTTCCTGAACGTCGTCAAGGTCGAGATGGCGGTGGGGGCGATTGTCGAGGGCGAGGAGACCTTCTCGGCGATCTCGGACCGGCTCGGCTTCAGCGTGCCGGCGCATTTCACGCGCTTCTTCCGCGACCATTGCAGCGTGGCGCCGAGCGCCTTCAGGCAGGTCGCGCGGCTGGGCCGATAGACCGCCTTTCCGCCGCCGCGTCATTTTGAGACTTTTCGGTAAGTCGCGAGACCCTGCGGGATCGCGCGGCGACAGGTGATCGCCGAGCCTTCCGCCCTAGACGCCCATCAAGAGCGCGTCATAGGGAGCAGGCGTCGGTGCGGCCAGAGACGATTTCATGGACGGGACAATCGGTGGAGCGCGTCGAGGACGCGGCCCTGCTGACCGGCCGTGGCCGTTTCATCGACGATCTCGGGGTCAGGCCCGGCACGCTCCATGCCGCCATTCTGCGCTCGCCCCATGCGCATGCCAACATCCTCTCCATAGACAGCGCTGCGGCCGCAGCCATGCCGGGCGTCGCCGCGATCGTCACGGGCCGTGACCTCTCGAGGCTGACGACGCCGATGGTCGCCGGGCTCAAGGTCGCGGTCGAGAACTGGCCGATGGCGGTCGAGCGCGTGCGCTATGTCGGCGAGCCAGTCGCGATCGTCGTCGCGCAGGACCGCTATTTGGCCGAGGATGCGCTCGACGCAATCGAGATCGAATACGGCCCACTACCCTGCGTCGTCGATCCGCTGGCGAGCCTGGAAGCCAATGCGCCGGTCCTTCACGACAAAGCCGGGGCCAACCTCGTCAGCGACCGTTCCTTTCGCTATGGCGAGCCGGAGGCCGCTTTCGCGGAAGCAGCGCACAGCGTCGAAGTCTCCATCGCCTATCCGCGCAATACCGGCTCGCCGATGGAGACCTTCGGCGTCGTCGCCGACTACGATCCCCATGAGGACGCCTACGAGATCCTGGCCAATTTCCAGGGGCCGTTCAGCATCCATGCGGTGATGGCGCGCTGCCTGAAGGTCCCCGGCAACCGGCTGCGTCTGCGCATGCCACCGGATTCCGGCGGCAGCTTCGGCGTCAAGCAGGGCGTCGCGCCCTATGCCGTGCTGATCGGCGTCGCCGCGCGGTTGGCCGGCGCCCCGGTCAAGTGGATCGAGGATCGGCTCGAGCATCTGAGCGCCGCCGTGGCGGCGACGAACCGCGTCACGACGCTGAAGGCGGCCGTCACCAGCGAGGGCCGCATCACGGCGCTGGATTGGGACCAGGTCGAGGATTGCGGCGCCTATCCGCGCGCACCCGAGCCCGCCACGCTCTACCGCATGCACGGCAACATGACCGGCGCCTACGACATCCGGAATCTCGCTATCCGCAACCGCGTCGTGCTGACCAATAAGGCCCCCACCGGCCTTGTCCGCGGCTTCGGCGGCCCGCAGGTCTATTATGCGCTGGAGCGGTTGATGCAGCGCATCGCCGTCGCGCTCGGGCTCGATCCGCTGGCCGTGATCCGCGCCAATCTTATTCAGCGCGGGCGGTTTCCCTATCGCACGGCCTCCGGCGCGCTCTACGATTCCGGCGACTATGTGAGGGCCATCGACCTCGCCGTGGCAGACGACCGGCTCGCCGAGCTGGAGAGGCGACGCAATGAGGCCCGCGCCGCCGGCAGGCGCTACGGCATCGGCTTTGCGGCCGCCGTCGAGCCCAGCGTCTCCAATATGGGCTACATCACCACGGTTCTCACCGCAGCCGAGCGGCAGAAGGCCGGCCCTAAGAACGGCGCGCAGGCGACGGCGACCGTGTCGCTCGATCCCGTCGGTTCGGTCAGCGTCCATGTCGCTTCCGTGCCGCAGGGGCAGGGCCATCGCACGGTGCTGGCGCAGGTCGTGTCCGATGTCTTCGGCCTCCCGCGCGAGGCCATCAGCGTCGTCGTCGATCTCGATACGGGCAAGGACGCCTGGTCGATCGCATCGGGCAATTATTCGAGCCGCTTTGCGGCGGCCGTCGCCGGCACGGCGCATCTGGCTGCGACCCGCCTGCGCGACAAGCTGGCAGCGATCGCCGCGAGCCAGCTCGGAGTCACGCCCTCACAGATCGGCTTTGCGGGCGGGGCCGTCTTCGCGACGGGCGACGCGACCAAAACACTGCCCTTCGGCCGCGTCGCCGCGCTCTCACACTGGTCGCCGGCGCTGCTGCCCGACGGCGTCGATCAGGCGATCCGAGAGACCGCCTTCTGGACGCCGCCGGAGCTCTCCGCGCCTACGCAGGATGACCAGGTCAACTCCTCGCTCTGCCACGGCTTCATCTTCGACATGGCGGGAGTCGAGGTCGATCTCGACACCGGCAAGGTTCGCATCGACCGCTATGTCACCATGCATGATTGCGGGCGCGTGCTGCATCCCGGCATGGTCGAAGGGCAGATCAGGGGCGGCTTCGCGCAGGCCCTCGGCGCGACCTTCTACGAGGAGCTTGCCTATGCCGACGATGGCGCTTTCCTGACCGGCACCTTCGCCGACTACCTGCTGCCGACCGCGACCGAGACGCCCGATATCGAGATCCTGCATATCGAGACGCCCTCGCCCTTCACGCCGCTCGGTGCCAAGGGCGTCGGCGAAGGAAATTGCATGTCGACGCCGGTCTGCCTCGCCAATGCGGTGGCCGACGCGCTCGGCGTCGCGGAACTGAACCTGCCGCTGACGCCTGCCCGCGTCGCAGCGCTCATTGCCGCTCCGGAGCCTGCCTCACCCGAGGCCCATCGCGACCGGGCGGCGGCACTGGGGGCGGCCAGGCCCGGCGACCGCACGCTGCGCGGCGAAGGGCATGCCAGCGTCGCGGCCACGCCGGAAGCGATCTGGGCGATGCTGCTCGACGCCGACAAGCTGGCGTCGATCATCCCCGGCTGCCATGGCGTCAGGAAGCTTTCGGACACGCATTTCAAGGCCGACGTTACACTCGGTGTCGGCCCGGTAAAGGGCCGCTACGAGGCCGAGATCAGGCTCTCGGACCTTGATGAGCCAAAGGCCGCGACGCTGACCGGCTCGGTCTCCGGCGCGCTCGGCACGGGCGGCGGTTCCGGCCGTGTCAGCCTGTCGCCTGGCGAAGGCGGGCTCACCGTCATCTCCTATACCTATGAGGCGGCGGTCGGCGGCAAGGTCGCGGCCATTGGCGGGCGCCTGCTCGACGGCGCCGCCAAGGCGATCATCGGGCAGTTTTTCGCAGCGCTCGCGCGCAAGGCGGCCCCCGCAAGCGCAAAGACTGGCTTCTTCGCCCGCCTGTTGCGGAGGCGCGCATGAAACCCGCCGCTTTCGACTATATCCGCGCCGGCGATCTTTCCGAGGCGCTCGATGCGCTCAGCAAGAATGGGGCGGACGCCCGCATTATCGCTGGCGGACAGTCGCTGCTGCCGATGCTGAACATGCGGCTGGCGAAGCCAGCCGTGCTGATCGACGTGATGGGCATTCCCGGGCTCGACCAGGTTCGGCGCGAGGGTGACACCATCGTGGTGCCCGCCGGGGTGCGTCAGGCCGCGCTGATGCGGCGGCCAGAGCTTGCCGCCGAACTGCCGCTGCTGGCGGCTGCGCTGCCCTGGCTCGGGCACTACCAGACACGGGCGCGGGGCACCGTCTGCGGCTCGGCCGCCCATGCCGATCCCAGCGCCGAGATTCCGCTCTGCCTCGTCGCACTCGACGGCGAGATCCGGCTGCGCTCGCGCAAGAAGAGCCGAAACATGAAAGCGAGCGATTTCTTTGCCGGCATGATGGTGACCGACAAGGGCGACGACGAACTGATCGAAGCGGTCGTCTTCCCGGTCGCCAGACCTGGAACCGGCCATGCCTTCCAGGAGGTCGCGCGCCGACACGGCGATTTCGCCATCGTCGGCTGTGCTGCGCTGGTAACGGCGGATGCGATCCATCTCGCCGTCGCAGGCGTCGCCGACAAGCCGGAGCGCCGCAGCTTTCCTTTGCTGGACGGGTCTGCCCTTTCCGATGCGCTCAACGCCTTCGCCTGGGATCTCGACGCACGCGACGATTTCCATGCGACCGCCCGGCTGCGCCGCGACCTGGTGCGCTCGCTCGGCCGCGACACGATCGCAGAGGCCATGTCATGCCGCGCCTGAGCGCCGCGACGCGCCACCGCGTCGCCTTCACGCTGAACGGCAGGCTGGTGTCGCTGGAGGCCGAGCCGCGCCTGCTCGCGACCGATGCCCTGCGTCATGGCCTTGGTGCCACCGGGACCCATGTCGGCTGCGAACACGGCGTCTGCGGGGCCTGCACCATCCAGATCGACGGTGCACCCGCGCGTGCCTGCCTGACGCTGGCGCTGCAGCTCGAAGGTCGTGATGTCACGACAGTGGAAGGTCTGAGCCCCGCTGCCGACAGGCTGTCGGTGATGCAGGCGGCCTTCCGCCGCCACCACGCCCTCCAATGCGGCTTCTGCACCGCCGGCATCATGATCTCGCTCGACGCTTTCCTGCGCGAGCAGCCTCACCCGAGCGAGGATGAATTGCGCGAGGTCCTGGGTGGACATCTCTGCCGCTGCACCGGCTACACGCCGATCATCCGGGCCGCGCTCGATGCAGCCGCCCAGTTGCGCGATACGCCATCTCTCCCGGAACCTGCCCATGTTTGATCTCGGCACCAGCTTCATGGCCAGCGTCGCGCGCGATCCCGATGCGCTCGCGATCGTCGATGGCGATGTCCGGTTGAGCTATGCGCAATGGCTTGCGCGGATCTCGTCGCTGGTCGCAGCCTTCGACGGCATGGGCCTGAAGGCCGGCGAGCATCTCGTGACCGTGCTGCAGAACCGCTGGGAGGCTGCGACCCTGCACTGGGCCTGCCAGTTCGCGGGCCTGATCATCGTGCCGATCAACTGGCGCGCCAAAGCCGACGAGATCGATTTCGTCATCGAGAATTGCGGCGCCAGAGCGATCGCGTTCGAAGCCGTCGCCGAGCTAGCGATCGGCGGGAGCCGGCTCGCATCGTCCATCCCGCGCATCACTGTGGGTGCCGATGCTGACCAAGCCGAGGTGAGCTTCGCCGAGATGGTGGCGGAGCCTGCTGACACAGTCGTTCCGCGCGTTGCCGCCGATGCCTGGTCGCTGATGCTCTATACCTCCGGGACCACGGCCAGGCCCAAAGGCGTGCCGCGCCGGCACCGAGCCGAGCGCATGGCCGGCCTCGCCCATGTCGCCCAGAATCATTATGCAAACGGCGAACGCACGCTCGGCGTGATGCCGCTCTATCACACCATGGGCGTGCGCTCGCTCATCGCCATGTCGCTGATCGGCGGCGTCTTCGTCTGCCTGCCGCGCTTCGATGTCGGCCAGGCGCTGGCGCTGATCGAGGCGGAGGCGATCACCAATCTCTATCTCGTGCCGACGCTCTATCATGACGTCGTTCACCACCCGCTTTTCGCACGAACGGACGTGACCAGCGTGCGCAAGCTCGGCTTCGCGGGTGCGCCGATGACGGACGGACTGCTCCGCAAGCTCACCGAGGCCTTTGCCCCGGAGCTCTTCGTCAATCACTACGGCTCGTCGGAAATCTACACCTTCACGATCAACCAGAAGGCCGCGCGCAAGCCGGGCTGTGCCGGCAAGGCCGGCCTTAACCAGCTCATCCGCGTGGTGAAGCTCGGCGCGGCTTCGGCTGACGAACTTGCCGTCGCCGGCGAAGAGGGCGAGATCGTCGCGCTGGCGGCAAGCGACGAGGCCTTCGAGGGCTACTGGAAGCGCCCCGAGGCCGACACCAAGTCCCTGCGCGACGGTTGGTACTTCACCGGCGACACCGGCTATTTCGACAGCGATGGCGACCTCTACGTCTCAGGCCGCGTCGATGACCTGATCATCACCGGCGGCGAGAACGTCTCCCCGGTCGAGATCGAAAGCTGCCTCTCACTGCATCCGGGCGTATCCGAGGTCGCCGTCGTCGGCCTGCCCGACGAACGCTGGGGCAAGATCGTTGTCGCCTTCGTCCAGCGCGCAGGCCCGGTCACCACTGACGAACTCAACGAGCATTGCAAGGCAGCCGGGCTCGCCAACTTCAAGCGCCCGCGCCGCTTCGAATTCGTCAAGGCGATCCCGAAATCGCCTGTCGGCAAGCTGCTGCGCCGCGAATTGGTAGCCGGCGCGTACGAACGCGAACAGCCCGCCACCGCCGGATGACCGTCTCCCTTCACAACGAGCGAAAGACCAGCCCTATGAACGCCCCGACCCCGCTTCATCCTGCATTGGCCGATCTGGACGGCTTCAGCGTCGAGATCGACGCCGCCCGCGAGCGCGCCGATATCATCCTTGGACGCCCGCCGATGAACGTCATCTCGATGCCGCAGCGCGACCAGTTGCGGAAGGTGTTCGAGGCGCTGGACGAGGACGATCGCGTCCGCGTCATCGTGCTGCGCGCTATCGGCGAGAACTTCTCTTCCGGCGGCTACATCAAGGGCTTTCTCGAAGCGTCGCCCGAGCATGTCTCCAAGCTCGCCTGGAACATCGCCGCCCCCGCGCGCTGCACCAAGCCGGTGATCGTCGCCAATCGCGGCTACGCTTTCGGCGTCGGCTTCGAGATCTCGCTCGCCTGCGATTTCCGCATCGTCTCCGAGACCTGCCAATACGCGCTGCCGGAGCAGAAGCTCGGCCAAATCCCGGGCTCGGGCGGCTCCGCCCGGCTGCAGAAGATGGTCGGCATCACCCGGACCAAGGACATCGTGATGCGCTCGAAGCGAATTTCCGGGCGACAGGCCTATGACTGGGGCGTCGCCACCGAATGCGTGCCCGACGCCGAGCTGGAAGCCGCGACCGACAGGCTGGTCGACGAACTGCGCGGCTTCTCGCCGATCGCCCAGCGCACCGCCAAAAAACTCCTCAACGACACCGAGGACTCGACGCTCGCCATCGCGATCGAGCTGGAGGGTCACTGCTACAGCCGCCTGCGCCAGTCCGACGATTTCCGCGAGGGCGTCGAGGCCTTCCATGCCAAGCGCGCCCCGAAATTTACCGGGAGCTGAGCCCATTCGCGCGGCGAAGGACACGCCGCGCGGTCGCCCACGCCGTCCAACAACAATAAGCCAAAAGGGAAACGACCATGAAGACCGCAACCATGACGACACTTACCGCGGCCCTGCTTGCCGCCACAGCCCTGACGAGCGGTGCACTTGCTCAGTCCGGCCCGATAAAGATCGGTGTCGTCACGCCGCTCTCGGGCACCTATACGCCGATCGGCCAGCAGGTCCGCTGGGGGCTGGAACTGGCGGCCAAGGAGATCAACGCGGCCGGCGGCATCGCCGGACGACAGGTCAATCTCCTGTTCGAAGACGAGGAGGCCAACCCCTCCGTCGCCGTCCAGAAGGCCGAGAAGCTATTCCAGGTCGAGAAGGTTGATTTCCTGACCGGAACCGTCAATTCCGGCTCGACGCTCGCCGTAGCTCAGCTCGCCGAGCGCAACGCCAAGCTGGCAGCGACGACGGTCTCCTTCGCCGACTCGATCACCACCGACAAATGCTCGCCCAACATGTTCCGGGTGAATGCACGCGCCGAACAGCAGTCGGTGGCGCTCGCCGCCTGGCTCGCCAAGGAGAAGCCCAAGGCCAAGGTCTACTATCTCGGCCCAGACTACGAGATGGGCCGCTCGACCGTCGCCGCCTTCAAGAGCAGCGCCGAAAAGACCGGCTCGGCGACCGGCGGCGAGGTCTTCGCACCGCTTGATTCCAAGGACTACACCCAGTATTTCGGCCAGATCCGCGCGACCCGCCCGCAAGTGCTCTACACATCGGTTGCCGGCAACGACACGGTACGGCTGCTGACGCAGCTGCAGGATTTCGGCCTGCTCTCCGGCCTGATGGTCGTGGGCGCATCGGGCACCGTGACCTCGCAGAACATCACCGCAATCGGCGCGGCTGCGGAAGGCTTCGCCACCGGCGTCGGCTATTCCCCGCAGATCGACTCGCCCGCGAACAAGACCTTCGTCGAAGCGTTCCGCGCAGCCAACAAGACCGACCCCGACCTCTACGGCGCCGATAGCTACGGCGTGCTCTTCGCCTACAAGGCCGCAGTCGAGAAGGCGGGCTCGACCGAGACCGACAAGGTTCGCGAGACCTTGCGCGGGCTCAGCTGGCAGACCCCGCAGGGCACCAAGACCATCCGCGCCGGTGATCACCAGGCCATGCAGCCGATGTATGTGGTGCGCGTCACCAAGGGCAAGTTCGACATCATCGACAATGTCTCGGCGGACAACGCCATCGGCCCCGACGCCTGCACGCGGTTCTGAGCCGCCGCGACACGATCCCTCCCCCGTGTGGGGAGGGGCAATCGCGCCGAACCCTTATCCGAGGCCCCGCCATGACCCCCGTCGACTATCTTCAATTCGTCCTCGCCCCGCAGGTCGTCAACGGGCTCGCGCTCGGGGTCGCGGTCGTGCTGGTGGCGCTGGGGCTGACCATCATCTTCGGCATGCTCGACGTCATCAATATGAGCCATGGCGAATTCTACGCGATCGGAGCCTATGCGGCGCTTGCGCTCGGCGCGGCCGGCATCGGCTTCTGGTTCCTGCTGGTGCTGGTGCCAGTCCTGATGATCCCGCTCGGCATGGCCGCGGAACGGCTGCTGATCCGGCCGGTCTTCGACACCAAGGACCGCCATGTCACCACGCTGCTCGTGACTTTCGGGCTCGGCCTCATCGTCGAGGACATGTTGAAGGTGATCTTCGGGGCCAACACGCAGCGACCGCCGACGCCGATCGCCGGCGCCAGCGAGTTCTTCGGCATCATCTTGCCGAACTACCGGCTCTTCCTCATTGTCGTCGGCGCGGCGATCGTGCTGGCCGTAGCCTTCGTGGTCTACAAGACGCGGCTGGGCGCGATGGTCCGCGCTGCCGCCTTCGACCGCAACATGGCGGCCTCGCTCGGTGTGCCGGTCTCGCTGGTCTATGCCGGCACCTTCGCGTTCGGCGTCGGGCTTGCGGGCTTGGCCGGGGTTCTGCTTGCGCCGATCTACTCAGTCTTCCCCACAATGGGGCGCGACTTCATCCTGCTCGCCTTCACGGTCGTCATCGTGGGCGGCATGGGCTCGATCTGGGGCGCGGTCGTCGCCGGCCTCCTGCTGACGCAGGTCCAGGCGCTGGCGAGCCTCGTGATCTCGCCGGTCTGGACCGATCCGATCGTGTTCGGGACGATGGTTGTCTTTCTGGTTTTCCGCCCGCAGGGCCTGTTCGGGAGGCTCGGCCATGCATGACCGGCTGACGCAATCCATGCGCGCGAGCCATCTGCTCGCGCTGCTTTTTGTCATCGCGGCGGTCGGCCTTGCAACCCTCGGCGCCGCAACCGGCGACACCTTTTATCTCAGGCTCGGCACGGAAGCGCTGATCTTCGCGGGGCTCGCGCTCTCGGTCGATCTGCTGCTGGGATATTCCGGCGCGCTTTCGCTGGGCCAGGCGCTTTATTTCGGCATCGGCGCCTATGTCTCGGCGCTGACCTTGATGAAGGTTCCCTCCTTCTGGCTCGCCATGGGGGCGGCCTTCCTGGCGACGCTGGTTGCGGCCGTCATCGGCGGACTGATCGCCAACCGGGTGCGCGGCGTCTATTTCGCGCTCATCACCTTCGGCCTTGCCCAGGTCATAGCCAAGGTCGTCTACAACACGCGCGAACTGGGCGCCTCGGACGGCATGATCGGCATCCCGGTGATCGAGATCGGGTTTGGCCCGTTCTCGGTCTCGGCCGGCAACCCGGTCGGCTTTTTCCTTATCGTGCTCGCCATTATCATGGGTCTCTACGCGCTGACCGCTTATCTCCTCGACACGCCGTTCGGCCGCGTCCTCAGCGCGCTGAAGGCCAACGAGAAGCGCGTGCCGTTCCTGGGCTATTCGGTCTGGCGTGCCCGGATGGCGGCCTATGTGCTGGCGGGGTCAATCGCGGGCCTGTCAGGCGCGCTCTATCCGATGCTGCGCGGCTTTGTCTCGCCCGAGCTGATGTTCTTCGCGACCTCGGGCAATGCAGTGATCTCGGTCATTCTCGGCGGTGTCGGCACTCTGATCGGGGCGATCTACGGCTCGGTGCTTCTGGTCGTCCTGAAATCGATCATCGGCAGCTGGACCGAGCATCATCTCATCGTCATCGGCGCGCTCTTCATGGCCTGCGTGATGTTCCTGCCCAAGGGGCTCGTCGGGTTCGTGCGGCCTCGCATCGAGATGTGGCTGTCGCGCCGGCCACAGGCGGCGCCGGTTCCGGCAGAGCCGATCGGCCTGACACAGGCCATCGCCAAATCCGGGAGCGCCACATGAGTCCCGTCCTCGATATCCGCGACCTCGGCATCGCCTTCGGTGGCCTGAAGGCCGTCGATAAGGTCAGCTTCCAGGCACAGCGGCACAAGATCACGACCGTGATCGGACCCAACGGCGCCGGCAAGTCGACGCTGTTCAACCTAATCAGCGGAGCATTGAAGCCCAATCGCGGCCAGGTCCTTATCGACGGCGTCGACATGACCGGCGCTTCGCCTGGACGCACCAAGGCCGCGGGCCTCTCACGCTCGTTCCAGATCACCAGCCTGTTCCCGGAACTCACGGTCGCCGAGAATCTCAGGCTGGCCGCACAAGTGCTCGAACCCGCCTCGCGCGCTTTCCTGCCGATCCACCGCTCGCAGCGCGCCCTGGCCAAGACCTCCCAGATGCTGGAGCGCTTCCAGCTCGCCCACAAACGCGACGAGCTGACCGGTAATCTCTCGCATGGCGATCAGCGGCGACTCGAAATCGCGGTCTGCCTCGCCTCGGAGCCCAAAATCCTGCTGCTCGACGAGCCGACCCAAGGCATGAGCCACGGCGACACCGCCGACACCGCCAAACTCGTCCGAAGCCTGAGCGAGGAGGTGACGATCCTGCTCATCGAGCACGATATCGGCCTGGTCATGAGCCTATCCGACCACGTCGTCGTCATGCATCAAGGCCGCAAGCTGGCGGAGGGCACCCCCGACATGGTGCGCGCCGACACCGCGGTGCAGGCCGCCTACTTCGGACATCACTGACATGCTTCAGATCAGCGGACTGCACAGCCATTACGGCCTGAGCCACGTGATTCAGGGCATCGACATCTCTGCCGAACCGGGCGAGGTAATCGGCATCTTCGGCCGCAACGGCGTCGGCAAGACGACGCTGCTCAAGACCATCGCCGGCTGGCTGAAACCTAGCGAGGGCACGATTTCGCTCGGCGGGAAGACGCTGGCAGGGCTGACGCCCGACCGCATCTGCCATGCCGGCGTCGGCTTCGTACCGGAGGACCGGCGCATCTTCCCTGGACTGACCGTCGAGGAGAACCTCTCGCTTGGCCTGCTCCAGGTCAAGGACCGGTCGTCCAAGGACGAGAAGCGGACGATCGAGGGCATCTACGACCGCTTTCATCGCCTTGGCGAACGTCGCCACCAGCTCGGCACGACCCTGTCTGGCGGCGAGCAGCAGATGCTGGCGATGGCGCGGGTCATGGTCGGCAAGCCGCGCCTCGTCCTGATCGACGAGCCGAGCGAGGGCCTTGCCCCGATGATCGTCGCCGAGATTTTCGCGATCGTGCGCGAATTGCGCGACCAGGGCGCGATCATCCTGCTGGTCGAGCAGAACGTGCATGAAGCGCTGTCCGTCGCCGATCGCTTCCATGTCGTCGAGCGCGGTCAGATCGTCTTCAGTGGCGAGGCCGAGCATCCGCCGGATCGCGAGCGACTGCTGGAACTCATCGCGGTCTAAATCAAAGGGCCGCTATCGGTCGCCCAAAAAACTCTTGTCGCCTTATCCTGAGCCTGTTGGCTTCGCGCTGCGCTGCGCTGCAATGTCTGCTTAATGGCAGAGAAGCAATGTCAGGAACTGGCGCGATGGCGAAGCATATCGCAATTGGACTGGTGGAACTCTGCCGTCCACATCGTCCCGGCGTTGCGAGGTCACAAAATCACCACGCGGACCGGCTTCGCTATTTTCCCTGCCTCAATGACGGAACGGAGATGTGATGGAGCCGGACCTGACTGAACTCATCGCGCGCTCGAATGCCGAAGAAGTCGAGCGAGCCAGGCAGGCCGCAGCCCAGCCTTCCATCGTCGATACGATCGGCGACGCCGCCACCCAGCTCGACAGTCTGGACCAGATCATCGAACTCGGCGGCGTCGTCATGAATGGCCTTCGTGTCACCGGTGACTGTATCGCGGCCGTCTGCGACGCGATTCCCACTCTCGATTAGTGCCCTTCTCGCGTGTTTCGGAGCCCTGGCTTGAAAGCGCTTCTCGCCGGTCTCTGGGCGATGAAGGCCTCGCTGCTAGGTTTCGTCGCGGCGTTTGCGCTGAGTTTCCTGAGCCTGGGCTATGTAAGCCTCGCTCTGTACGGCGTGGTCTCGCCGGTGCTCACGCAAGTGTATCCTCCGATGGCGATGTGGCGGGGCCCATGGGTCTGGCCAGTCCTGGTCGGCGTCGCGATCCTCTGGTCGCTGAGCTTTCTGATCGCTGGCATCGTCGACCTGAGGCTTGAGGCGGCTGACGCGTCGAACAGAACGCGTTGGCTGGCGTATCTCGCCGTCTTGTGGCTCGGCGCGCTCGCGTCATGGCTCATCGTGCTGGGGCTCAACTGGCCGGGGTAGCCACCCCCCCCGCCCAATCCTCCATTTCGCAATAGGAGATGTCGATGCAAGATCTACGCGTCGTGACCAGCCTGCTTTTGCTCGCGCAAGCGCTGCCCGCGAGCGCTGCAGAGCAGACCGTTCTGGACTACCGTAAAGTGAGCTCCCAGCGACCGCCGATTGTGACGGCGAACACGCGAGCCACTCTCACCAGCGCCCTTCCGGACAATCAGAAGGATGTTGCCGTGCTGAGCCACATCCGTGGTAGCGTCTCGAATGCCGCAACGAGCGAAGACATTTACCTGGTTGCCGACAAAGCGCCTGTTGCCGCCGAACCGTTTGCCCAGGGACCGGCTCAGCTCCTGGTGACGATCAAGGACGGCAAGACCTCCGTCTGGAAGCTGCCGGCGGAACTGCGCTACCAGCGCATCGCCGGCACCGTTGATGCCAACCGCAACGGTCACAGCGAGCTGCTTCTCGAAGCCGTCTTCTACAATATGGGACAATCCGTCCTCTCGGTGGATCTCGTTGCGCTCGGTGCAAACGGAAGCGTCGCCATCCGGCAAAGTCTCAAGGATGTCGTCACCGACGGTTGCGATAATCCCGTGGGTAAGCGCGAGAAGCGTGCAAGCACGATCGCCCTCGGCGATGACGGAAAGCTGGTTGCGAAGCAGTACAGTCAGAAATGCGGCTAAGGCGATGCCGCGCGTGTCTCAATGATCGCAGTGAGGCAACTGGCATATCTCCGGTTCGAGCAAAGATACGACAGCCGAGGACAGCGTCGATGCAGCGAGCGCGCCTCGATCCCGATCGTCCGCTTCATGGCAGAGCGCCAATGTCAGGAAGTGGCGCTAGTCCGAACTAGCGCCACGGTGATATCCGGCGGTTTCCGCCTGAGCATCAAGGGCAATATTGTCTGGAATTCCTCAGCAGGTTCCGAGACATGCCCCCGTCAGTTAAACAGGTAAAGTTGGCCCATTGGGTCATACGCGAGCCATGATTGACCTCCCGGCCAACTCCTAAACGTCCTCGACTGGCGGAGGTCGCCCGGCACCTCGGTCCCGCTGGCCTGCTGCCTTGCCAAGGTCGTCGCGGCGTTGGCTCAAGCGCCAAACGCGGCGTGTCGAAGCTTCGGCGCGTCCGTGCTACTCAGCTCTTCATGGAAACTAAAGCCCCGATTCCACTGGCTGTCCTCGTCGGCATCCAGACGCCCGATATCCTTGATGTCGAGCACGAAGCCAGCCTTCAGGAGTTAGGGCGCCTGGTGAAAACCCTGGGCTATGAAGTGGTCGGCACGGTATCGCAGAAGCGCGAGAACACCGGCGCCGCGTTGCTGCTGGGCAGCGGGAAGCTCGCGGAGCTAGCAGCGTTGACCGGCGGCACCGGCGTGGTCAGTTCGATGGCTCCGCCTCCGAAGTCAAAGGCCCGGCAACGGTTTGAAGGCGCAGCCGAGACTGCCGACGCGGTCCGGCCCGATCCGGATGCCGCCCGCAAGCCCGCTTTCGTCATCGTCGACCATGAGCTTTCGCCTAGCCAGATCCGCAACCTGGAACGCGCCACCGGCGCCGAGGTGCTGGACCGAACTGGCGTCATCGTCGAGATTTTTCACCGCCACGCCAATACCCGCGAGGCGAGGCTGCAAGTGGAGATGGCGCGCCTGAAATACGTGGCCCCCCGCATGCGGGAGTCTTCGGCAGGCGGCGGGCGTCAGCAGGGCCCGGGTGCCGGCGAAAGCACTCTGGACCTCGATCGCCGTAAGATCCGCGATCGGATCTCAGAGCTGAAGGACCAGCTGGAAGCGGTGCAGCGCGACGGCGACCAGCGTCGATCCGCCCGCCGCGACCAGTTGCGGGTGGCGCTGGTCGGCTACACAAATGCGGGCAAATCCTCATTAATGCGCGCCCTCACCGGCAGCCAAGTGCTGGTAGAGGACAAGCTGTTCGCCACTCTCGACACCACTGTCCGTATTTTGCAGCCGGAGACCCGGCCCCGCGTGCTCATCTCCGACACGGTCGGCTTCATCAAGCAACTGCCACACGACCTGGTCGCTTCGTTCCGCTCCACCCTGGCGGAGGCACTGGAAGCTTCGCTGCTGCTGTTTGTGGTCGACGCCTCGGACCCGACCTATGAAGCGCAGCTGGAGGTCAGCCGTAGCGCGCTGCGCGAGATCGGGGCGGATGTGGTGCCGTCCCGCCTTGTGCTCAACAAGCTGGACTTGGTGGACACTGCCGGGCGCGCCGCCCTGATGGATAGGCATCCGGACGCGATCTTGTTGTCCGCCCATGCGCCTGAAGATGTGAGCGCGTTGCGGGACACCATCGTCGCCTTCTTCGAGGCGTCGATGGTAGAAGACGTACTGGTGCTGCCTTATGCGAAACAAGGGCTGATTGGCGAGGTGTACGAAAGCGCGCGAGTCCTGTCCGAGGAACACAACGAGACTGGCCGCGTGCTGAAGGTGCGTGGCTTGCCAGGCGCCATCACACGGCTGCGTCGGAGCCTTGCCGCACACTGATGCGAACGGTTCGGACATCGTCAACAACGGCGCCCGAGAGCCTCACTACCAAGCGAGAATTACCAACGCCAAGAACGTCTGGTTTCGGGCACCGCGCCAAGTTCAGCTTTGGCGCATATCACGCGCATACCATCCACGAAGCTTACGACATCAAAGCCGTAGGGCATGGCCGGCATTTCGGATACATCGAAAGCTGGCCGCTTGCTCTGAAGGAAAAAAGCTCCATTGCCCCAATCCAATCCGAGCGCCTGGAGCGCGAACAGCCTGCGCCTTGCTATCAGCGCGGCCGGCGTTGCCCTCTGGTCATGGAACGTCACGAACGACAAGTTCGCGATGGATGAGCGGGGATTCGCGTTGTGGAACCAGCCGGTCAGCGACTCGGTCACCTTCGAGGACCTGTCGGCCCATGTGCACCCGCTCGACCGCGAGCGCGTGCGTGCCGCTTTCGTCGCGACCCGTGCCATCGTCGGCGCCTATGAGATCGATTTCCGCATCATGGTAGGCGACGCGATCCGGTGGATCTCGGCGCGCGGCATCGGCGACGACACGGCCGTGCACATGGGACTGGCCTACGGGATTTTCCTCGACGTGACCGGCCGCAAGCAGGCCGAGGAGGGGCATGAGCTTCTCGCCGGTGAGATGAGCCATCGGGTCAAGAACCTGCTGGCCATCGCGATGGGCCTGACCCAGCTGACCTCACGCTCGACCACGACGGCCAAGGAGATGGCCACCGACCTGATCGCCCGCCTGGCCGCGCTGGGACGGGCGCACGACCTGGTTCGCCCGCTGCCTGGACATCAGGGGACCGCTGCGCTTCTTGGCGATCTGGTTGCGGTCCTCCTGTCGCCCTACGAGGACACGGGAGCTTTCAGCGGCCGCATAAGGGTTGCCGTCCCTCGGATGGGCGTCGGGGAAGCGACCGCGACGACACTGGCTCTGGTTTTCCACGAACTGGCGACAAACTCCCTCAAATATGGGGCATTGTCAGCCGATACCGGACAGCTTGATATTTCCGGCTCTAGCGAAGGCGATGACATCAAGATCGTCTGGACGGAGCGCGGTGGGCCGCCGGTTACGGAAGGCGAGCGCCCGAAGGGCTATGGTAGCCGCCTGGTCGAGCGCAGCGTGTCAGGCCAACTCGGCGGCACGATCGACTACGAATGGTCCGAGGGTGGATTGATCGTCACGCTCAAGATCAAGGCCGCGAAGCTCGCCAACTAGGCCGCGAGCTGCAATGCCTTCAGCAGCTCGTTCTCGAAATAGGGCTTCTTGAGGAAGACCGTATCGGACGGCATCTCGGCCACGAGCGGGGCTACTCGGCCGGATGCCAGGATCAGGACCACCGGCGGCCAGCGCCTGCGGACCGCATGGATCAGCTTCAGCCCATCCATGGAGCCGCCAGGCATCTCGATGTCGGAGAAGACGACGCCGATGTCGCGCCGCGTCTCAAGCTGCCTGATGGCCTCGTCGGCGTCAGCTGCCTCAACGACATCGTAGCCGGCGTCCTCGATCAAGGCGACGGCATTCATGCGAATGATCGGCTCATCTTCCACGACTAGAACGACTGTTTTCGTCATGGTGAGCTTTCAAGGGTCCAACCCAATCTAACTATCGGGGTCGGGAATGGTTGCATAGATGTGCGAGGGAATCGCTAACGCTTCGTCAACCTTGAGGCTGCCCGTCGACGACGACGTTGAAATGCGCCACGCTATCCTCCTTGTCCAAAAGGTGCCGGTCACCCGGAACGTCGCGTCATCCTCGACCACCAACACGACGGCCATCGCGACCTGCCCTCACCACGCCCCTACCCCGCGACGTCTCAATTCCGTGGGACGGGGATGGTTCACATCCAGTGTTGAACAATCGCGAGCTCACAGCCGCTGGACGTCGGCCCGGGGCGCCTCAAACCTCGCAACCAGCCCGGTCTGAAGCCACTTCTTGTCGACGCCGCCCTGGCCCAGAAGCCCCATCTTGATCAGCCGGGAACCGAAGCTGCGCTTGCTCGGCTCGCTGACGACAGGACCGCACGTTTCCTCCCAGGTCAGCCTCAGCATCGGCTCGGCGCCGCCTTCGTCGACCACCCAGGACAGATCGACCTTTCCAGTCGGCACAGACAGCGCGCCGTATTTGGTGGCGTTGGTCGCCAGTTCGTGGAGCAGCAGCGAAATTGAGACCGTCGCCTTCGGCCCGAGCTCGACGTCTGGCCCGGAAGCCACGATGCGGCCGCCGTCGCCATGGAGGGCGAGCATCGGACGCACGACCCCGCGCAGGGAGGCGGCTTCCCAATCCTGTTGCAGCAGTTGGTCGTGAGCCAGCCCCATCGCCGAGATGCGCTGGCTGAAGGCGGCGACGGCGTCACGTTCGGTCACGCCCTTCAGCGTCTGGGTCGCGATCGCCTGGACCATCGCGAGCGTATTCTTCATCCGATGGGCGATCTCGGCGTTGAGCATAGCCTGCTGACGCTGGGCGTCGTCGCGGTCCGTCAGCGCCTTGCGAAGTTCCAGTTGCCGCATGACCTGACGTGCCAGCACCTTCAAGGTGTCCTGCTGCAGCACGGTGAGATCGCGCGGCTGATAGTCAAGGACGCAGACTGTCCCGATCGCGTGGCCCTCCTCGGTCTTCAGCAGTGCGCCCGCGTAGAAGCGCAGGCCGGGCTCGCCGGTGACCAGCGGATTGCAGTCGAAGCGGTGATCCTTCGTGGCGTCCGGGACGAGCAGGAAGTCCTGTTCGAGGATCGCCTTCGCGCAGAACGAGCTGTCCAGCGGGGTCTCGCGCACTCCCAGCCCGACCTCGGCCTTGAAGAACTGGCGGCCATCGGCGATCAGGTTGACGACGGCGATCGGTGTCCCGCAGATCCGAGACGCCAAGTCGGCGATTTCGTCGAAGTCCCGCTCTCGCGGCGTATCGAGCATGTCGTAGCTCGCCAGCGCCGCCAGCCGCTCGGTTTCACGACTCTGAACGTTCAATGTCAATTCCCGAAGTGTCCCGGGTGGGTGATCGCATTTCTGGCAATCACAAGCAAAGGTCCGCGTTTCTGGTCGTCCGGTTGACGCTCTGATCGACCGATAGTCGGAGTTGCCGGCGGGATAGCCAAAGCCGGCGGCGAGGTCGTAAATCACTTCGCCTGCTGCCAACGAAACGATCAAGTCGGCTAAAATCTCGCCATATCATCGAGGAACCAGCCCGTTTCCCTGCCGTTTTCCGGAGAACCTTGCGGGGGCTGCTTACATGGAAATTCGCGTCGGCTATCGGATCGAGATTGTCACTCATCAGCCGACGCCGGCGTTACTCCTTCTCGACCCTCACCCAAGTCGCGATGGCGACCGAGTGACGACCCCAGCGACAGCCGTAAGGTCGCTCAACGACGGCAGCGAAGTATCGACCGCTGAATACACGGACGGTTTCGGCAACCGCTGCCGACGGCTTGTCGTCCCATCAGGCGGCGTCGAGTTCACCAACGACATGATTATCCGGGATTCGGGCGAGCCAGACCATTTCGATCATAACGCCCGCGAGATATTCCCCGGCGACCTGCCGTCGGAGGTCTTCGAGTACATGCTGTCGAGCCGCTACTGCGAGGTCGACGAAATCGCTGCGACGGCGTGGGGGCTTTTCGGCAACTACGCGCCGGGCTGGAACCGCGTCCAGCAGATATGCAACTACGTGCACGCCCAACTGCGATTCGATTACCAGTCGGCGCGAAGCACCCGAACCGCTGCGCAGGCACTGGCCGAAGGCGTCGGCGTTTGCCGGGACTTCACTCACCTCGCCGTCGCGTTGTGCCGCTGCATGAACATCCCCGCGCGATACTGCAACGGCTTTCTCGGCGACATTGGCGTCCCTCGCGACCCGGCGCCTATGGATTACAACGCCTGGTTTGAGGCCTACCTCGACGGAAAATGGTACGCTTTTGACGCCCGGCATAACGTGCCGCGAATCGGTCGAATCCTGGTCGCCAGGGGCAGGGATGCCGCCGACATCCCGATGATCCACACTTTCGGCCCGCACATTCTCCGGCGCTTCGAGGTGATTACCGACGAGGTGATCGCCGCCTGACAGGCAGCGCGGAGAGTCATGGGTCTGAGGTCGTCCGCGCTCCTTGAACATTTAAGCCTGCAGCTCGTTATCCGCACCAAAGCCAAAAGAGAGCCGATTGGATGACAGAGAACCGATCCTTCGCGTTCGAAGCGCTGGTGAGAGTCGATGCCGAACTCACCGCCGACGAGCGTCGGATGATCGACGTATATGCCAAGGCGATGGGGCATTCCTGCCGGTCCGAGGCCATCCGCGCCTTAATCCGGCGAGCCTTGGCAGCAGAGCCTACTCGGCGTCGGCGTCTCCATAGCTAGTAGGCGTGGCCCACATGCCAGGTTCCCAAGCGCCCGCCCTCGCCACAACCAGATGGGCCTTGTTCGTCACTGTCCCCACGCGAAAGAGTAGGTCGCACCAAGCCCGAACGTCAGGGTCGCGTGGTCCATAAGAGCGACCATTGGTAATCCAGCGCCGCGCCCGCGCCGACTGGCTTCAGCCCGCCCTTGGCTCTGTACGGCGTTACGATGCCGGCGCTAAAACAGCGGCGACCTTATGGGAAACCGTATCGCGGGAACGCCGGAGACCTGGGAAATGGCAGGCAGCCCCACCTGATAATACAGGGCAAAACCGGCAGACCCGCCCCGAATAAAACCGGGAAGAAACCGGGGAGGCTCCGCCGAAAATGCGGCACCTCTACGGGGCCAAGCTTCTTGCTGTCAGGAACATCCCCTTGGCCTCGCCGTTGAAAGCCACCGGCTGCGACGCGCAGGAATAGTGTAGAAGAGCTAATCTCTCAGGGACGATGCGACGATGCCTCCCAAAAAAACGTATGGCCGAGATCTATTCGGCTATTCGGCGGCGCTTACCCCTCCGTATGTTGCCCCGCAGATTGCCCAGATTGCTGTCACCGCCGTACAGCTCTTCTCGACGCATCTGGCCACACGCGGTTTTTCAGGTGGATCCAGCTTCGGCCAACAATCGCCTGAAAACAGCCAGCAGCTCTGCCCGACTCGCCCTGAGGATCGCACCGGCCGCGACCTCCGCCTGGGTCCACATCCATGAGTGAGCAGGATCGTCGCGCATCGCCCATTCTGGGAACAGCCGGGTGTCAACAGGTTCCGCAAAACGCAAGGTGACCTCGCCATGGCGGTCGTCATTTGCGATCCGGGCATATGCGGCCCTGACGGCGCTATCTGGCCCCTCAATCAATTGCAAATAAGCATCTGCGCGGCAGATCAGGGCACCTGTTACGTCGTCTCTAAGATTGTTACGGCGCGCGTCTGCTAGAATACCGTTGAGTAGAGCTTCATCGAAACCGAAAGGCTGTGACACGTAGATTATTTGAAGCAGACCCATTTCCGACCCCTCTCGTCGATCGTGGATAGACGCCGGAGCCGCTGAGAAGTCGAGTTAGCAGGGCGCTGTCCAAGGAGATACAGGCGGGGATCAAGAAGGCAAGGGGACGATATGGGAGGCGGCGGCAAGGCGTCCGTAGCCGGGACTATTTCAGCTTTGCCGCGACGGCTGTGAAGGTCGAGGTCAGTTTTGTGCCGACCGAAGTCATCGCCGTGATGGCGGCGACAGCGACGAGCGCAGCGATCAAGCCGTATTCGATGGCGGTCGCGCCGGATTCGTTTTCAGCGAAGCGTCGAAAATTCGAGCGGGACATGATGATTTCCTGTGATATCCAGGAAGTCTGAGGGGCGACGATTACGTTTGTCTGAATCACTTGTCAGAAAGTCGGTGCGGCCGGCCGCTCGCGCAGGGTGCGAGGATAGGACGGGCTAAGGGCCGTGGCAGTCTAGCTCGATCGGCGACTAATCCTGATTGCCGCCGGAACCCGTGGGCTGACTCGCAGTTTGGGACAGGCGTCTTCGGACGGTCGGCAGCACGCTATATCATCCCCCCGACGTGGTGCGCTGCCGGCACTACCGCCGATCGAGATGCGAGCCGTGGATGTATCGGCAGCTCTTGATCAGGCGGTAGCTCAATTCGCGGTAACCACCGCTGCGGCCCGCCGGAAAAGCAATGCGGCTGCGGCAGGAACCAATCGATGGAAGCTGCGTATCTAGTCCGGTTCAATCTGGATGGACGCCGATGCTCAACACCGAAAACGTTGCAACAAAGGCAGAGCGGGCGGTATCGAACGGTGCCGACGAGACTGTTGACGAGACGATCGAATTGGTCACCATTTTCCGTAAGCTTCCGCCTCGATCGCGGACAAAAATCCTGCGGCTCGCTAACATGCTGACGATTGAGGCCGAGATTACGGAAAGCGCCAAGCGGTAGCTGGTGCGCAGTTCAAAGTTGCGGTTGCAGTTACCGCAGTTTTGACTCATATCGTCTCCCACCGATGTCGCCAGGACATCCGTAACCTTGAGACGTGACGTGCCGAGCAGCAGCCTTCCGAGCGTCCATATTCTTGTTGCCGACGATGATCGCGACAGTCGCGAAATACTCTCCAGGCGTCTGATCCGGCGCGGTTACGCTGTGACATCTGCTGCCGATGGTCAGGGGGCGCTCGACGCTATTACTTTAGAAAACTTCGACATCGTCATGCTCGACCACCTCATGCCTGATCTAACCGGGCTTGAAGTTCTGACGACGATCCGGCAGTCGAAGACATCGGTCGAACTGCCGGTTATCATGGTCACGGGCAAGACTTTCAGAGAAGACATTGCCGAGGCGACAGCTTTGGGTGCGGACGAGTATGTCACGAAACCCGTCGACTTCGCTCTCGCCATTGCCGCCATCGAGCGTCAGGTCGCTCGCAAGCGCTGAGCGACCGACTCTACGCATCGAATGTGCGGTCCAGTTTGTCGCTATCACTGCAAGGGATAGCGAATCCGGGACATGCCCCAGCAGCGCAGGAGCGGATTTTGACCGAGCGATTTGAACGGCACCGGCAACCGTGGACATCTGAGGAACTTGCGAAGCTAAAATTGCTGGCCAGCAAAGGCATGGCGTTGAAAGCCATTTCGAAAGCGATGACGCGCAGTGAGGAATCCATAAAGGACCGCGCCAAACTCGCCGGCATCGGCATTGCCAAACTCCGCTAGTTCGCGCTCACAGTCGGTCTCGGGACGCCGAAAGCCGCTCGGCAGTCGTCAATGCAACGCCCTCTCGACTTGTTCACGGGCCAGCCGCTCGGCCTCGTCGCGGCTCAGGCCTTCGTCGTATTCGAGGATGCCGGCTGGAAGCCGGACTGGGCGCAACGCTCTTGCGCAGAACCAAACGCGCCGTGATCCTGACCGCGGCAGGCGCGGAATTCCCCGCCCGAACCGAGCCGATCCTGGCCGCCCTGGAAGATGCCGAAAATAGCGTCCGCGAAACGGGCGAACTCACGGGCCTTCTCCGCGTCGGAATGACGACGACGATGGGGCTGCGGGTGGTGATGCCGCGCTTGGCGCCTTTCACTGAGCGGCATCCGGGATTGCAGGTCGAGCTTCTTCTAGATGACCGCTGGCAGGACATGATGCGCGAAGCCGTCGATGTCGGGCTGCGCGTCGGCACACTTCCCGATGCCGCCGGCACGTCGAAGCTCATCTCGACGAGGCAGCGTGTCGTCGTTGCCGCCCCTTCCTATCTCGCACGGGCCGGAACGCCATGACACCGTCAGACCTCCTGGGCCACAGGATCGTCGGCGGGCCAGCTTCGACCCAGGCCATGTCCTGGCAATTCGACCGCGCAGGCGAGAAGGTCGCAATCACGCTCCGCGCCCACATCTCCGACAACACCAATGCTGGCGCTGTTGCATGCGCGGTCGGCGGCCTCGGCATCACCTCGACAACGGCCTGGGCCTGCGATCAGGAGTTGAAGGACGGCTCGCTCGTGCGACTGCTGGCGGATTGGAAAACCGCCGATCTTCCGGTCAACGCCTATTTCCCGATGGGCTGCTCGACGCGACTCGCCGCCCGGGCATTTGTCGATTTCCTCGCCTTGGAACTGCGTTCCCAGTAGCAGTGCCGCGAGATCGCGGCGGGCCCATTTTGGAGCGATGGTGTCATCGAACGCAGGGCTGTAACACGCCTGTTATCAGCCTGCATTGAACCGCGACGTCGAAGGCGGTATCGGCGAGAGAACCGGCGCATGCCGCAAGTCTTCCAATCCTCCCTCGGCCAATTTCTCGCTGCGGGGCGGTCCGTGGATGCTATTGGTGATTTCCCGCGCCAGCGGCTCGATGCCGCGTACGGCAAAGCCGGTCCGTCAAACTCACTCAAAGGAGCTTAATCATGACACGCGTCTTGTTTGTCGGACAGAAGCCGGAAACCGTCGACTTTTCCGATCCCTCCCTGCCACCTGGGTTCGATGCCGAAAAGATCCAAGCAGGCATTGATATCGCGGGGGCGACGATGACTGAGCGCGGCTGGGACGGCGACATTTGCATGATCGCTCCCGATGACAGCGGCACAGCAGCACTGGTCGCGCAGTTGGCGAAGGTGGACTATGATTGCGTCGTCATCGGTGGCGGCCTGCGCCTGCCGCCCAAGGGGTTGCCATTCTTCGAAAGGGTTGTGAACGCGATCCACCAAGGCGCACCGAAGGCGGCGATCGCCTTCAACACCCGTCCCCAAGATACGGCGGAGGCTGCGGCACGGTGGATCGGCGAACGCTCTCGGTGATGTCCTGCGCCCGTTTCGTCACGGCGTGCCGGCACAACTTCGTTGATAACACCCGGCCGCATAAGAACGGGCGCAATCGTTTTGCAGAATCCGGCAGCCCTGAGACTCTCGAACTCTCGCTGCCCAAGACACCTACGGATCGATGTCCGGGCACAGCCGGGCGCGATCAGGTCTCGTGGTGAACCAGACCGCCAGGAGGCCGATCGTCGAGCTCGCGGCTCCAGCTAGCGCCACCATCGGATATCCCCAACCGGCGGCGATGACGCTGCCGCCGAGCGCGGCGCCGAAAGCGTTGCCGAGGTTAAACGCGCCGATATTGACGGCCGAGGCCAGGTTGGGTGCTTCCGACGCCGCCGACATCACCCGCACCTGCAGCGGCGGGACCAGCGCAAAACTCGCAATGCCCCACAGGAAGATCAGCACGGCGCTCGCGGCTGCGTGGCCCATCAGCATCGCGAAGGCGACCAGAACAGCCGTTAGCGACGCGAGCGTTACGATCAGCGTCCGGTCGACTGAGCGGTCGGCGAAGCGGCCGCCCAGCCAGTTTCCGATGGTGAGGCCCACGCCATAGGTGAACAGCATCGCCGTGATGAAGGCGGACGACGCCTGCGTCGCCTCCCGCAGGATCGGCGCGATATAGGTGAAGACTGTGAACATCGAGCTGGAGCCGATGACCGTGAGCGCCAGCGCCCCCAGCACCTCGCCCCGCGCCAGCGCCTGCAGTTCCGCTATCACCTTGGCGCCCTCCGGAGCAGGCAGCGACGGCAGGGTCAGCCGCAAGGCCGCCATGGTCACCACGCCGAGCGCCGCGATGCCCCAGAAGGAGGCACGCCAGCCGAGATGCTCGCCTGCCCAGGCGGCTAGCGGCACCCCTACGACATTGGCGATGGTCAGACCCATGAACATGGCTGCGACCGCGCCCGCCTGCCGCTGTGGCGGGACGAGGCTTGCCGCGACGATGGAGCCGACGCCAAAGAAAGCACCGTGATTGAGCGAGGTGAGCAGGCGCGCCGCCAACAACATGCCGTAGCTGTCAGACATGGCCGCGAGCAGGTTGCCGGCGGTGAAGATGCCGGCGAGCGAGATCAGGAGCTTTCGTCGTGGCACGCGGCCCGTCGTCAGGGTCATCAGCGGGGCACCGAGCATCACGCCGAGTGCATAGGCGCTGATCAGCAGCCCCGCGCTGGGAATCGAAACGCCGAGATCGGCGGCGATGACGGGCAGCAGACCCATCGGTGCGAACTCGGTGACGCCGATGCCGAAGGCGCCGACCGAGAGCGCGATCAATCCGGGATTGAGTGTCATGGCGGGACCTCAGACGGCGCGCGGCGCCAGGCGGGCGAAGCCCTCCTGCTGGCGGTAGGGGGTGTGGGGGTAGGGCGGCAGCACCTCGCTCGCCGCATCGAGCGCGGCGACCTGCTCGCTCGTCAGCGACCAACCGACGGCGCCGAGATTCTGGCGCAGCTGCTCCTCGTCGCGCGCGCCGATGATCACCGAGGCGACGGTCGGGCGCCGCAGAAGCCAGTTCAGCGCGATCTGCGGGACGGTGCGGCCGGTTTCGGCCGCGACGGCCTCGATCGCGTCGATGACGCGGTAGAGATGCTCGCCGTCGACGGGCGGCGCGAATGCTTCCGTCTCGTGCAGGCGGCTGCCCTGGGGGATGGGGCGGTTGCGGCCGATCTTCCCGGTCAGGCGTCCCCAGCCCAGCGGGCTCCAGACGAGTGCGCCGATGCCCTGGTCGAGGCCGAGCGGCATCAGCTCGTCCTCATAGGCGCGTCCGATCAGCGAGTAATAGACCTGATGCGCAACGAGGCGCGCCCAGCCATGGCGATCGGCCACCGCCTGCGCCTTCATCAGCTGCCAGCCGGGATAGTTGGAGACGCCGGCATAGCGCAGCTTGCCCTGTGCGATCAGCCGGTCGAGCGTCGCCATGAGCTCCTCGACCGGGGTCGAGGCGTCGAAGGCGTGGAGCTGGAGCAGGTCGATATGGTCGGTGCCGAGGCGCTTCAGCGAAGCCTCTACCGCACGGATCAGCCGCGCCCGCGATGCGCCCCAGTCCTGCGGGCCGTCGCCCATAGGCAGACCGGTCTTGGTCGAGATCAGCACGTCGCCGCGCCGGCCGCGCAGGGCCTCGCCGAGAATCTCCTCGGCGGCGCCGCCGGAATAGACGTCTGCGGTGTCGAACAAAGTCACGCCGGCCTCGAGGCAGATGTCGATCAGGCGACGCGCCTCGCGCGCGTCGCTCTGTCCCCAGGCGCTGAACAGCGGACCCTTGCCGCCGAAGGTGCCGGTGCCGAAGCTCAGGGCCGGAACGCGCAGGCCCGATGATCCCAGTTGACGATAGTCCATGGTTTGCTCTTCCGTTGATATTCTGGCGCATAGATACAGGCGGGGCATTCGCCGGATTACCCGGCTCGCCCGGCGAGGATATTTGCGATGGACGCAAAGATGCTGTTGGGGGCCGACCGGGCGCATTCGCTGGCGATGTTCGCTGCGGTGGTCGAACAGGGCAGCTTTTCGGCGGCAGCGCGCCTCCTGGGCCTGAGCCCCTCGGCGGTCAGCCGCACGATCGATCGGATCGAGGCCCGGCTCGGCGTGCGGCTGCTGCTGCGCTCGACGCGTGCGCTCTCGATCACGGCCGAGGGGCAGGCCTATCTGCAGGCGGCACGGCGCATCCTCGCCGATCTCGACGATGCCGAGCAGCAGATCGCCGATCAGGGCGCGCCGCGCGGGCGCCTGCGGATCAGCGCCGCGTTGTCGCATGGGCGGCTCTGCGTCGTGCCGCTGCTCGGCGAGTTCGCGGCGCTCTATCCGCATATCCTGATCGACATCGCGTTGAGCGACACCCTGATCGACGTCGCCGCCGGGCAGGCCGATGTCGCGGTGCGTTTCGGGCCGCTCGCCGACAGCACGCTGACGGCGCGCAAGCTCGGCGAGACGCGGCGGGTCATCGTCGCTTCGCCCGATTATCTCGCCCGTGCCGGGACGCCGCAGGTGCCGGAGGACCTGCACGGCCACAACTGCCTGAACTTCAACTTCCGCCGTGTCGAGCCGGTCTGGCCCTTCCTGCGCGATGGCCGCGAGTTCGCAATGACCGTGAAGGGCAGTATCGAAGCCAATAATGGCGAGACGCTCGGCCAGCTCGCGGCCATCGGCGTCGGCATCGCCCGCGTTGGCGCCTTCAGCGTCATGCAGGAAATCGCCGAAGGAAGGCTCGTGTCCATCCTGGAGGAGTTCAATCCCGGCGATGTCGAGATCATCCACGCCGTCTTTGTCGGTGGCGCCACGACTCCCGCCCGCATTCGCGTCTTCGTCGATTTCCTTGCGGCCCGACTATCGCGATCCATGCCTGAGCTGGCGACATAGCCTAACGTACATTTCTGCCGCTCTGCCATCCTTCGTCGCTGGCCGCTGATAAAGGCCAAAGTGGGTAGGTAGAAGAGAGTTTACCGCAGCGGATGAATGTCTGCTCCAGGGCACTGAGCCAAGTTCAGCGCTTGGCGCATCGCGGCGATCAAGAGCGCGATCACCACGCTCGGCGACCTCGCCAGCCTCACCGAGGAGAAGCCAGTGTTTCTGCGAACAGCCGGCCATGAGGGCGCGTCTACATCGACCTCGGCGTCGACTGCGGTCGTGCGGTGGAGGTCGATGCCGAAGGCTGGCGCATCGCTCATTTCCCGCCGGTGCATTTCGTTCGCAGCGACCTGACGTTCCCCTTTCCCGCGCCCGTTCGTGGGGGATCGATCTCCGATCTGCGCGAGTTCGTGGACTTGCCGGATGATGGTAGTTTTCAGCTGCTGGTAGCCTATTGCGTAGCTGCTCTTTTGCCGACCGGGCCCTATCCTGTTCTGGCCGTCGGTGGCGAGATGGGCTCTGCCAAGACGACGATCGTCCAGATCTGCCACGATCTCATTGACCCCAGCCGATTGACCCTCCGAGCATTGCCGCGATCGGAACGCGATCTCTATATCGCCACCGCAAATGCCCACCTTTTGAACTTCGAAAATGTTTCATCTGTGAAGCGACTGGTTGAGCGACGTGATTTGCAAGCTCTCGACCGGGGGTGGCATGGCAACCCGCGCCCTGTTCACCGACGACAGCGAGGTCTACTTCCAGGCGATCAAGCCAGTGATCTTGAACGGTATCGAAGATGTCGTGACGCGTTCCGATCTGGCAGACCGGTCGATCGTGCTGAACCTGCCGACCATCGCACTCGAGGACCGCATCGATCACGACATCTTCTGGGCGCGGTTCAAGGATCGGCGTCCGATGATCCTCGGCGCGTTGCTGGATCTGATGTCGACGGCGTTGGCGCGTCTGCCCACGCTCAAGACCGACCGCCTGCCGCGGATGGCTGGTTGTCGCGGTCGTCATTCGCCAGCTCTCTTGCACGATAGCAGCGCAATGAGTTTCGGACCAAACGGTCACCGATCAGAAGCCTAGGCTCCGCGCTCGCTGGCTCGGGTGCGCGACCCGCAGGGCTGCGGCAAGTTCATCGATCGAAGCAAGAGCGTTGCGCCTCGCGGCCTCTGCATCCGCCACCACGCCGTTCCGATAAAGCTCCTGCGCGAATGCGATGACGTTGCGCACCATCTGAAACGACGCCTCTTCGAATGCCGGGGTCGAATCGACGAAGCGCGCGATGTCAGCGAGATTTGTCTCCGCGTCTTCACGCAGCGCCTTTGCGTTCAAGACGCCGGCCCTGAGCACGCTAAGTCTCAGCGTCTCGACGCCGGCAGCGAACGGTTCGCGCAAGTCATCGGCCATCGATGCCCCCGAGGTGGCGATCCATCGATCGCGCGCCGAGAGGATAGCATCATGACGAACATCAGCAGGGAATTCGCCTGCGGTGGTTACGAGTCAATGTCGTCGAACTGTGGCAATCGATCAGGTTCGTATCGCCTCGACAATCATTGCGGATGCCGCGTCGTCTCCTAACCGACTGCGCGCCGGCTGGATCGCGGCATGGCGCACGCGAAGATGCAAATGCCGGCGACGATAGTCGTGCGCTCTTGCTACGCACAGACGCATTGGCGAGAGCCGTCGTCAAGAAGTTCGCATGGCGGAGATGCCGCGATGGAACGACATCACGCAAAAGCGAGCCTGCGCTTTGCGGGTGGCAAGACGTCGTTGTCCGCCCGCCGCATACCGGTCGGCTCTGGCGCCGCAATCGGTGTCGCAGTGGCCACGTCGCAGGCGCTTGCGATGCGGCGCGCGGCGATGCGCGATACAGCAGCCGAGAACTCATCGCTCTGCACGCTGACGCGATTGCCGAATGCTTCGAAAAACTCTGTCATGACTGTGTCTCCTCAATCCGCTGTGCGCAGCCCTCGCGCGGATGCGATCAGCGCTTCGAGATCAGGGCCGCTGAATGTGATTTCACCTTCCGGGTCATGAACATGGACGTCCGGCAGGGGCTCGCCCGTCGCAGCGTCTGCCACGAAGAGCACGCAGTCACGGAGCGAGGTGAACGTCTCAGCTGGAGTGTCGGTCGTCCAAAATTGCACTGTCGCCTCGCTGCCCTGATAGCGCTTGAGCACTTCGAGAGCTCGGTCGTTGTCCATGGTCGCCGCCCCCGCAATCGGACCTATGAGGTCCGTGCAAATCAAACTCCCATCGACGTCGACTGTTCCTGTTTCATTGCAGACGGGCGGCAGCGGCCTCGCATAGCTGGGCCGATCAAGGGCCTTCATAATGCGGCTTACTTCACGAGAGACGTCCGCTCGCCCAAGGCTTCCTCCAAAAAGAAGCCTTGAATCAATCCGAGAGTCTCAGGACAAGCTTTGTCCACGAGGTGGAGTTGACCCCGTTTCGCCGGACAGGCGGCGGTTGGGTTTACGCACTGAGCCTGATGAACTCGCGAGGCGAGCGGAACTTCAGGCCTGAGTGCGGGTGGACCTCGCAATAGTCCTCGATCCAGACGGGGAGGAAGGCGAGGATGGTGTCGGCGTCGGGCAAGATCGTCACCCGAGCGTAGTCGCGTTTCAGCGTTTTGACGAAGGCTTCGGACATACCGTTGGACTCCGGGCTGCGGACGGGCGTGAAGAGCAGCGTCAGGCGGAGGGCTCGTGCCGTGTCGGCGGTGTCCTTGGCGATGTAGGCGCTGCCGTTGTCGGACAGCCATTCGACTGCGTGCGGCGCCCTGGTCGTGCCAAAGCGGCGTTCGACGGCGGCCACCATGAGATCGCGGACCATCTCGCCGGAGATGCCGGCTTGCGCCACCGCCGACCAGGCGATGATCTCGCGGTCGCAGGCATCCAGCACGAAGAGGACGCGCACGACCTCGCGGTTGCGAGCATGGATCTCCAGATGGTCACAGCACCATCGCACATTCGAGCGAAGCGCGATGACGACGCCGTCATGCGTCCGACCGGGCCGTGCGCCGTATGGCGTTCCAGCGTCAGGCCGTGATGCTGCATGATCCGCAACACCCGCTTGGCATTGATGATCGACAGGCCTTTTGCGCGCCGCTCTCGGTTCAAGAGCGCCGTGACGCGTCGATAGCCATAGGTCGGCCGGACATCGACGACGGCCCGGATCGACGGAAGGAACTCGACATCCTGTGCCTTGCGATACGGCCCACGCGGCGTGGGCGTCCTGCCGCGTCGCTCGTTGAGGTGGGAACGAGCGACGTCCAGCGTCCGTGCCACCGCGCTCACCGTGAACCGTCCGTCGGATCGCTCCAGGACAGCAACGGCGATGTCCGTTTTTTTGGGCGGGCGACGTCGAGCGCCTCTTTGAGGATCTCGTTCTCCATCGTCTTGCGACCGAGCAACCGCTCCAGATCGCGAACGCGTTTCTCCAGATCGCGGACGTGCGAGGTGCCGACGACGTCCTCATCGGCCTGAATGGCGGCGTGACCACCTTCCATCATGCGCCGCTTCCAGGCAAAGAGCTGCGAGGGCGAGATGCCGGCCTGACGCGCCACGAATGACACGCTCATCCCGGGCTGCATCGCTTCTTCAACGAGACGGACTTTCTCGGCCGTCGACCAACGGCGTCGGCGTTGCACCGAGGTGATCACTTCGACCCGCGAGAACGGGCCATCAGGGGATTTCGACATAGTCGTACTCATAGGCGAATGCCTATGCCTTATCGGCTATGCCACCTGTCCGATCAAAAAGGGGTGCGCTCCACGAGGCCTGGTAGAACAGTGCCTCCGCAGCTGTCTTCGCTGATCATCACGCCGCCCTCCACAAGGACGGCTGAATCAGGACCTCAAGTTCCCAGCAACACCGACTTCTTGAACAAAATCGGTCGGAATCCGACGTCGCGGTCGCTCGAAGCCGCTCTTTGGCCATCGATCCGCAGCCAAGTTTGGTGAGCCAGGATTGAGCGCAAAGGATTGTCGTTGATGCGTTGTTGTCAGTGACCGGCAACCATGCCGACGAGATCGATAACCGCGTTAAGGCAAGATTTGATTTAAGCTAGGAGGCTGATCGACGAAGCATATCGGAGGTCACCATGTCCTGGAGCGCTGCGGTTCGCCAAATCGCCGACCGCCTGACGGTCAAGCAGCAAACCGCGATGATGACGGGTCTGCTCTGCATCGCCACGGTCGGGATCGTCACGACGGGCGCAGCGATGCTGGCCCGTCGGCAGGCGATAGGCGACGCCCATCTTGATCTCGCGGCCATGGCGCAGACCATGGCGAATCGCCTCGACCAGAGCATGTTCGAGCGCTATCGCGAGATCAAAAACATCACCAGCCTCGAGCCGCTGCACAGCGTCTGGACGGGCGACCCGGCCAAGGCGCGCGGCATCCTGGACCAGATGCAGTCGAGCCTCGAAGATTATGCCTGGCTTGGCCTCGCCGCGCCCGACGGCACAGTCAGAGCCGCCACACGGGGGATGCTAGAGGGTGTTTCGGTCGCCCAGCGCCCCTGGTTCGCCAATGGCCTAAAAGGCGCAACCGTCGAGGACGTACATGACGCCAAGTTGCTCGATGGCATGCTGCGTCGCGACCCCGACGCCGCGCCGTTCCGCTTCGTCGACGTCGCCATGCCCGTCCATGGCGCAAACGGGGCGCTGGCGGGCGTTCTCGGCGCACATCTGAGCTGGAATTGGGCGAGTGAGGTCCGCTCCCATCTGCTGCAAAAATACGATCCCGAGCTCAAATCCGACATTTGGATTCTGGGCCAGGATGGCAATATCCTGCTCGGCCCGCCGCTCGCTGGGCCTGTGCCAGCCGCCTGGCTTCAGCGGACGAAATCCTTCAAGTCCGCGACGTTCCAAGATACCGGCGGCGAAAGCCCAATGTTGACGACGCTTGTGGCGACGCAGGGAGAGGGCGAGTATCCTGGGCTGGGCTGGATCGTCGCCTCGCGGAGGCCGGTTGAGGTCGCGCTGGCGCCGGCCAACCGCCTAGCGCTCACGATTGGGCTGCTCGGCACTCTGATCGCGGCATTGGGAGCAGCATTGGCGTGGTTCCTCGCGGGAACCGTGACGAGCCCGCTGACGCGGCTGTGCCGCGCAATCGATTTGATCGGCCGCCATCCCGGCGCCGATAGTGTCCATCGCCAACATGGTTCGCGCGACCTACTGCAGTTGTCCGGGGCTGTTCGCTCTCTCCTGCGCCGCGTCGGCAGCGCAGAAAGGGGCGAGCAAGCGGCCAGGGAGGCTGCTGACGAGGTCGTACTGAAGGCAGAGGAACAGGCGCGCGCCTCTGACGAAAAAACCCGGCGCCTCGGCGCGGACATACATACGCTGCGGGCTCTGGCCGACACCGATCCACTAACGAACCTGTACAATCGCCGCGCGTTTCTGCCCTTTGCCGAAGACGCGATGAACTATTTCAAACGATACAAGCGCGATGTCGGGGTACTGATGTTCGACATCGACCATTTTAAGCGCGTTAATGACACCTTCGGCCATGCCGCCGGTGACGAGGTTATCCGCGCGGTTGGTAAGATCATCGCCGGACAGGTCCGCACTACGGACAAGGTCGCCCGCTTTGGCGGCGAGGAGTTTGTGGTGCTTCTGCGCGAGACTGACGATGCCGGGGCAATACTACTAGCGAACCGCATCCGCGAGGCGGTCGAGAATACCATTGTGACGCAAGGGCAGGCCCATCTCTCGATCACGATCAGCGTCGGCGCGGCTATGGCCCGCCCGCTCGATCGCGATATCGAGGATGTCATCGCCCGCGCCGATGCGGGGCTGTATCAGGCGAAATCCGCCGGGCGGAATCGGGTCGTCATGGGCCAGCACAATCTCGCGTTGACGGAGGCGGCTCAACGACTGGCCGGGTCAGGGGCGGTTGTCGAAGGCTAGTTGAGCAGCACTGGGGGTATGTGCTGAATCATCAGGCGACCAGCTAGATGTGGGTAGGAGGCGAAGCCCCGGCATAGAAAGGGTACTACTTGCTTACCAATGTCGCCGATGGGCGGCTTCGCATTAGCGAATTTCTTACTGAGCCCTACCACCTCGATCTGTAAAAGCCAGCTCGGCTCCATCGTTTCCAACACGAGGCAGTTGTGGCGCCTTTCGGCCTCAACGACGATAGCTAGAGCGTTTTCCGATCAGATTGCATCATACCCTGCGGCGGTGAAGTAATTCAGGCATTCGGCGTGATCGAAGAGATCGATGATGCGGCCGATGGCGCTCCAGAGACCGCCGACGGTTCGCTCGGCTGCCTTGCGCAAGAGAGCCTTGAGCTTTGAGAAGGCCATCTCGATCGGGTTGAAGTCAGGGCTGTAGGGCGGCAGATAACGCAGTTCGGCGCCTGCCGCCTCGATCATTTCGCGCACTCTGG
>NZ_JBFUCS010000022.1:0-71412 GCF_056405115.1 Allobosea sp. P2_A10
CGCGCAGCCTCGACCGCCGCGTTCAGCGCCAGCAGGTTGGTCTGGAAGGCGATGTCGTCGATCACCCGGATGATGTCGGAGATCTTCTTCGAGGCGTCCTCGATGCGCGACATCGCAGCCACCGCTTCGGTCGCGATCGCGCCGCCGCCCTGGGCTGCCTCCATCGCCTCGGTCGCAATCGCCGCCGCCTGCCGCGAGGCCGCGGCCGACGCCTTCACCGACGCCGCAAGCTCCTCCGTCGTCGCCGCCGTCTCTTCCAGCGAAGAGGCCTGCTCTTCCGTGCGCTTCGACAGATCGTCGGCGCCCATGTTGATCTCGCGCGCCGCCAGGCCGACATCCGACGACGTCACCTGGATCGTCCGCACCGTCGCCGAGAGACGGTCGACGGTCTCGTTGATCGCGCCTTTCAGTTCGGCGAACTTGCCGCGATAGGCCGTCTCGACCCGGTGCGTCAGGTCGCCATCGGCGACCGCCTGCAGGGCCTGGGCAAACTCGCTCGTCGCCGAATCCACCACCGCATTGATCTCGTTGATCCCCGCAACCAGCTTCTGCATCTGCTCGTCGGCATGCTCGATCTGCAAACGCGCCGAGAAATCGCCGGCGGCCGCCGCGGAGACGACGTCGCCGACGTCCGTGACGACCAGCGCCATCGATTCGGCGGCGCGCAGGCGCCGCGCCGAGGCCTCGCGCTCCTGCTCCTCCAGAGCGCGGATCCGCAGGCCGTTCTCCTTGAAGACGATCAGCGCGGCAGCCATGGCGCCGATCTCGTCCTTGCGGTCGCCATGCGGCACGGCGACAGCGAGATCGCCCTCGGCCATGGTCTGCATCGTCTGCGTCATGCGCCCGATCGGCCCGGTGACGCGCGAGCGCACCACCATGAAGCCGAAGCCCGCCAGCATCAGCGCGCCGAAGAACAGCGCGGAGTATTTGGCCAGCCTCAGAGAGGCGGCATCGGCCGAGGCCGAAGCCTGCCGGTTCAGCATATCGATGGCGATGCTGGCGACGTCGCTGACCGTGTCGAGCGCCGGAATGACCGATTCGCGCCAGGTCTCGGTGCTCATCGTCGAGGTCGAGCCCGTCGTCAGCGTCTGGATCAGCTTGTCTTTGAGCTCCTTGAACGGCCCGGCGAAATAGGTGGCGTCGGCCTTGGCGATGGCGGCCTTGATCTCGGGCGCGGCCTGCGGCGTGTTGGCGATGCTGCGGACCGAGGTCCAGCCAAAGGTTCCGCGCGCCTCGGCGATCATCAGCGCGCTGGTCTCCTTGGTGTCGAAGGGCCGGTTCTGCGCGAGGATGGAGCTCAGCATCTGGCCGGAGGTGCCGACCACGGCGCGCACCGACCAGGCCAGCGAGCGTGTGATGATCAGTTCGGACAGACCGGGGTTCAGACTGCGGATTTCCGCCTCGACCGCGGTGGACGCATTCTCCAGGCTCTGCAGGTAGCTCTCGCCGACGCTGAGCACGCGTGCGGGCAGGGCCTTGTCGCGCCCCGCCGGTGCGAGCTTTGCTTCCGCGTCGACCGTTTCACGCAGCTTGTTGTAATCGGCGAAGCTGCCGCGCAGCGTCGAGGTTCCCGTCTTGAGGTTGGTCGAAACCGTCTTGTCGAGGGTTGACTGCGCCAGGACCATCGCCGCATCGACTTCCTTGCGGCGGCTCATATAGGTCGAGATCGAGCCCTGGTTCTTGTCGGGCGCCTGGATGATGGCGGTTTGCAGCGAGGCGCGCTCATAGCGCGCGCTGACCAGCGCATCGAACAGGTTCTTGTTCAGCCTGGAGAGACTGGATGCCTGAACGGCGGCGTCGTGCTGCCAGTAGGAGGTCCACATCTGCTGGCCGCTGAGGGCCGCCACGAGCAGGCCCATCACGCCGATCAGGCATGCGAGCGTCGTCCTGATCGACAGGCTGGAAATCAATTTCGTCACGCGAGCCCCCGCTACGCCAAGGAGCACGCCCGAGGGGGCGCGCCATTTGGTTAAGAATGGGCGCAAAGCCTTGAAATTGTGTTTACTTTAATTTTACCAACTCAGGGTTGGTTCTGCCGTTTCGGCAACCTACAGATTGAATACGCGATGCGGCACGAACTCGCCGCTCTCGACGGAACCGGTGGCGATCAGCACGCCGCCAGTGGTCGCGTAGACCGCGCCAGCCTCGACCGGAGCGTCGCGCCCGCGCAGCAGCACGCTTTGGCCGCGCTTGATCCGAAGTGCGGCGTCGCGGTGCATCGCGATTTCCGGAATCAGCGAAAGCGCGGCGCTGACGGGTAGCAGCGCCGCAGCCGCGCCTTCGCTCGAATCGCGCAGCATCTCCACGGTCGCCGCCTCGCTCACGCTGAACGGCCCGACGCGCGTGCGCCGCAGATGCGCGACATGGCCGAGGCAGCCAAGCGCCAGCCCGAGATCGCGCGCGATCGCCCGGACATAGGTGCCCTTGCCGCATTCGGCCTCGAAGGTCGTGGTCTGCGTCGTATGCGCGACGATGCGCAATGCGTCGATCTCGACGGGTCTCGCCTCCAGCACGACCTCCTCGCCCTCGCGGGCGAGGTCATAGGCGCGCTCGCCGGCAATCTTGATCGCCGAGAACTTCGGCGGCACCTGGCTGATCGTGCCGGTGAAGCGCGGCAGCAGCGCGGCGATGGCGGCCTCGTCGGGGCGTGCGTCCGAGGTCGCGATGACCTTGCCCTCGGTGTCGTCGGTGTTGGTCTGCGTGCCCCATGCCACCGTGAACTGATAGGCCTTGCGGCCGTCCATCACGAAGGGAACGGTCTTGGTCGCCTCGCCGAGCGCGATCGGCAAAAGGCCCGAGGCGAGGGGATCAAGCGTGCCGGCATGGCCGGCCTTCTTGGCGGAAAAGGCGCGCTTGACCACGGCCACCGCATGGGTCGAGGTCATGCCGACCGGCTTGTCGAGCACGATCCAGCCATGCACGTCGCGCTTCTTGGGACGCGGAGCGAAGCTGCGGCCTTCCTCTGGCGGAGTTGACGCAGGCTCGTCCGCAACGGTGCCGAGGTCACTCATTGCCCGGCTCCCGCTCGCCCTGTTCGATGACGAAGGGTTGCTTCAGGATGTCCCGCCGGACCTTGTCGGAATAGAGCAGCGCATCGACGCGCTCGGCCTCGGCGAAGCTCTCGTCCTGCAGGAAGCGGATGTCTGGCGCGAACTTCAGGTTCACGCGATGGGCGATCTCGCCGCGGATGTATTTCTTATGCGCGTTCAGCGCCTTCAGCACAGGAGCGACATCGCCGCCGCCGAGCGGCATGACGAAGCAGGTCGCGAGCTTGAGATCGGTCGAGAGCCGGACTTCGGGCACGGTGACGACGTGCTTGGCCAGCACCTCGTCATGGATGTCGCCGCGCGCGAGCAGTTCGGCAAGCGCGTGGCGGATCAGTTCGCCGATGCGCAACTGGCGCTGGTTCGGGCCGGAAGGTTTGGAAGGTCTTGCCATGGTTCTCGTTCTCCGGGATCGGACCGGATCAAACGTCATGGCCGGGCTTGGCCCGACCATCTCTTGAAGGATGAGGCGCTTGAAAGGCGCTCCGTTCGTCACGGGATGGCCGGGTCAAGCCCGGCCATGACGCGTTCCTTAAGGAAGCGACCGCCTTACAGCGTCCGCTTGATCTCCTCGACGCGATAGCACTCGATCACGTCGCCGGCGCGCATGTCCTGATAGTTCTCGAACGACATGCCGCACTCCTGGCCCGCCACCACTTCCTTGGCGTCGTCCTTGAAGCGCTTGAGCTGGGCGAGCTTGCCCTCGTGAACCACGACGTTGTCGCGGATCAGGCGGACATTGGCGCCGCGCTCGATCGTGCCGTCGGTGACGCGGCAGCCCGCGATCTTGCCGACCTTCGAGACCGCGAAGATCTCGAGGATCTGCGCATTGCCGAGCATGGTTTCGCGCAAAGTCGGAGCGAGCAGGCCCGACATCGCCGCCTTCACATCGTCCACGAGATTGTAGATGATGTTGTAGTAGCGGATTTCGACGCCGGCCCGTTCGGCCGCCTCGCGCGCTTCCTTGTGGGCGCGCACGTTGAAGCCGATCACGGCCGCGCCCGATGCCTGGGCCAGCGTGATGTCGGATTCGGTGATGCCGCCGACGCCCGACTGCAGCACGCGGGCGCGCACCTCCTCGTTGCCGACCTTCTCTAGCGTCCCAACGATGGCCTCGACCGAGCCCTGCACGTCGCCCTTGACGACGAGCGGGAACTCCTTGCGGCCGGCGCCCTCCTTGAGGTCGCGCATCATCTCGGCGAGCGAGCGGCCCGCCGCCGATCCGCCGCCGCGCGCGGCGATGCGGTCGCGCTTCTGGCGCTCGCGGTAATCGGTGATCTCGCGGGCGCGTGCCTCGGATTCGACCACCGCAACGCGGTCGCCGGCCTCGGGCGTGCCGTTGAAGCCGAGCACCTCGACGGGCAGCGAGGGCGGGGCCTCCTTGATATGGGCGCCGGTGTCGCCGATCAGGGCGCGGACGCGGCCCCATTCCGAGCCCGCCACGACGATGTCGCCGGTGCGCAGCGTGCCGCGCTGGACGAGAACGGTGGCGACCGGGCCACGACCACGGTCGAGCTTGGCCTCGATCACGGTGCCTTCGGCCGGCCGGTCGGGATTGGCCTTGAGGTCGAGCAGTTCGGCCTGAAGCGCGATGGCTTCGAGCAGCTTGTCGAGGTTCTTGCCGGTCTTGGCCGAAACCTCGATTTCCAGCGTCTCGCCGCCGAGCGTCTCGACCTGGATCTCGTATTGCAGCAGCTCGGAGCGGACGCGCTCAGGCGAGGCGTCCGACTTGTCGATCTTGTTGATCGCCACGATCAGCGGCACGCCGGCGGCCTTGGCGTGGTTGATGGCCTCGACCGTCTGCGGCATGACGCCGTCATCGGCCGCAACCACCAGCACGACGACGTCGGTCACCTTGGCGCCGCGCGCGCGCATCGCCGTGAAGGCGGCGTGGCCGGGCGTATCAATGAAGGTGACCTGTGCGCCCGAGGGCGTCTTCACCTGATAGGCGCCGATATGCTGGGTGATGCCGCCGGCCTCGCCGGTGACGACATGGGTCTGGCGGATCGCGTCGAGCAGCGAGGTCTTGCCGTGGTCGACATGGCCCATGATGGTGACGACGGCCGGGCGCGGCAGCAGCGTGTCCTCGGGATCGGCGATGTCGAACAGGCCGCCCTCGACATCGGAATCGGCGACGCGCTTGACGGTGTGGCCCATTTCCTCGGCGACGAGCTGGGCGGTGTCGGCGTCGATCACATCGGTGATCTTGTGCATCGCGCCCTGCTTCATCAGCAGGCGGATGACGTCGACGCCGCGTTCCGTCATGCGGTTGGCGAGTTCCTGGATGGTGATCGTCTCCGGGACGATCACCTCGCGCATCACGCGCTCCTTGGCGACGTCCGAGGCGCGGTGCCCGGTCATGCGCTGAACGCGGCGGCGGAAGGCTGCGACCGAGCGTGTCCGCTCGTCGTCGCCGCCGGTCGCGGTCGACAGCGTCAGGCGGCCGCGCGGCTTCTCGCCGACCTTGGGTGTCTTGGGCGCGGGCACGGGCGCTCCGCGCGGCGGACCGCCGGCAAAGCCGCCGGGACGACGGAACGCGGGACGCGCCTCGCCGTCATCGGGCCGGCTGCGCGGCGCGGCAGCCGAAGGCGCCTGCCGCGTCGGGCGCGTGATCGCAGGTTCGGCGGGGGCCGTCGTATCGACGGGGCGCGGCGGGCGCGGGCTGTCGAGGCGCGGCGGGCGGGAATCCAGACGCGGCGGACGCGCGCCGATATCGCGCATCGGCGAGCGCGGCGCGAAATCGGGACGCGGGCCTGACGGCGCCGGTCGCGGAGACGGCGTGTAGCCGGCCGAAGGGGCCGGGCTACCGCTGCTGTCGGCCTGCTGCGGTGCGGGCGTGAATTCGCGCGGCGGCTGCGGCGCGCGCGGGGCCTGCGGTTCGTCCATGCGCTGACGGGCGGCGCTTTCGGCGCGGCGCTTGCGATCGTCTTCCTGGCGGCGACGCTCCTCTTCCTCGCGCTGGCGGGCGAGGGCGGCTTCGCGCTCCTGGCGTTCCTGGTCGGCGACCTGAGCGCGCTGGCGCGCCTCGGCTTCGGCCACGCTGCGGGCTTCCGCCTCGCGAACGCGCGAATCGGACAGAACGCGCTGGCGGGCGTCCTTCTCCTCGTCGGAGAGGGTGCGCAGCAGCATGCTGCCGGCTGGGCGCTGCACAGGGGGCGCCGGCGGCGTGGGCCGGGGCGCGGCCTGCTGGACCTGAGGCTGGGGCGCACGCACGACGGGCGCCTGCTGGACCTCGGGTCCGGCGACGCGCCGCTTGACCTCGACGACGACCTGCTTCGAGCGCCCATGCGAAAAGCTCTGCCGGACAGTGCTCTGTTCGACAGGACGCTTCAACGTCAGGGTCTTCGGGGGGCCGACCGTCAAGGTCTTGTCGCCCGGGGTCTTGGTATCGCTCATTACTCGTTCGGTCCCGCCGGTTCGGTCGTCAGTTCGTCTGTATCTTCGGAAGCAGCCGCGTCATCCGGCTCCACCGCACCGGCGTCGTCCGTCCGGTAGCGGACGAGCCGACGCCAGCGGGAGAGGAAACCCTCGGCCGCTGGACCCGGAGCAAGCGCCGCATGTATCACATGTGCCCGCCCCAACGCCAATTCCAAATCCATGCTCGCGAAAATTGCCACGATGGGCACCTTTCGCGGCTTCAACCCGTCCTCTTCGCGGGCCAGTTCAGCCCGGCGCAACGCTTGGCCGATCTTGCGGCGACCATCCTCGGCGCCGTCGCTGGCCGCGATCACGGCCTTGCAGCGGCCCGATCCGACCATCGCCTCGACCTTGGCGAAACCGGCCTGGACCAGTCCCGCCTTGTTGGCCATGGCCAGCGCCTGCTGCGCATCCCTCAGCATCAGCCCGTCGATCATCGCCGCCAGATCGTCGGGCACCGTGATCTTCGCCTTCAGCGAACGCTCGAACGCCTTGCGCTTGACCGCCTCCGTGACAGTCTTCGCACTCAGGCTCGTCCAGACGCCACGGCCGGGCAGCTTGCGCCGCAGGTCGGGCGTCAGCACGCCATCGGGCCCGACCACGAAGCGGATCAGGTCATCGGGCGACTTGACCGCCCGGCTGACCACGCAACTGCGTTCCGGGCCGTCCGTCTTCGTCTCGCGCGTCGAGACAGCCCGTTGCATCGCGGCGATCCAGATCAGGCCTCGGCCTGCTCGGCCTCGGCGTCGCTTTCCTCGACCAGCGCCTCGATCCAGCCTGCCTTCACGCGAGCGGCCATGATGATGGCCTCGGCGTCCTGGCGGGACAGGTCGTAGCCGTCGAGATAGCCGGCGTGGCGGGTCGATTCCCCGTCCTTGCGCTCGGTCCAGCCGACGAGATCGTCAGTAGCGCAGCCTGCGAGATCCTCGACGTTCTTCACGTCGTTCTCGCCCAGCGATACCATCATCGATGTGGTGATGCCCTCGACCTCGCGCAAGGCGTCCTCGACGCCGAGCGCCAGGCGCTTCTCGTCGAGTTCGGCTTCGACGCCTGCGAGATATTCCTGCGCGCGCGTCTGGATTTCGCCGGCCGTATCGTCGTCGAAGCCCTCGATCGAGGCGAGTTCGGAGAGATCGACATAGGCGACCTCCTCGACCGTGCGGAATCCTTCCGACGCCAGCAACTGGCCGACGGTCTCGTCGACATTGAGCGCGTTCATGAAGATTTCGGTGCGGCTCAGGAACTCCTTCTGGCGGCGCTCCGACTCTTCGGCCTCGGTCAGGATGTCGATGTCCCAGCCGGTGAGCTGCGAGGCGAGGCGGACATTCTGGCCGCGACGGCCGATCGCAAGCGAGAGCTGCTCGTCGGGCACCACGACCTCGATCTTGTCGGCCTCCTCGTCGAGCACGACCTTTGCGACCTCGGCCGGCTGCAGCGCGTTCACCACGAAGGTCGCGATATCGGGCGACCACGGGATGATGTCGATCTTCTCGCCCTGCAGCTCGCCGACGACGGCCTGCACGCGCGAACCCCTCATACCGACGCAGGCGCCGACCGGGTCGATCGAGGAATCGCGTGAGATCACGGCGATCTTGGCGCGCGAGCCCGGATCGCGGGCGACCGCCTTGACCTCGACGATGCCGTCATAAATCTCCGGCACTTCCTGGCCGAAGAGCTTGGCCATGAACTGCGGATGCGTGCGCGACAGGAAGATTTGCGGGCCGCGCGGCTCGCGGCGCACGTCGTAGACATAGGCGCGGGCGCGGTCGCCGACCTTGAAGGTCTCGCGCGGGATCATCTCGTCGCGGCGGATGATGGCCTCGCCACGGCCGAGATCGACGAAGACGTTGCCGTATTCGACGCGCTTGACCGCGCCGTTGACGATCTCGCCGATACGATCCTTGTATTCGTCGTACTGACGGTCGCGCTCGGCCTCGCGCACCTTCTGCACGATGACCTGCTTGGCCGACTGGGCGGCGATGCGGCCGAAATCGAAGGGCGGCAGCGGGTCGGCGATGACGTCCCCGACCTGGGCTGCCGGATTGTGACGCTTGGCCTCGTCGACCGTGATCTCGGTCGCGCCGTTCTCGACCAGCTCGACCACCTGGAGATGGCGGGCAAGCCTGAGTTCGCCGGTCTTGGTGTTGATCTCGGCATGAACGTCGGTCTCGGCGCCGTAGCGGGAGCGCGCGGCCTTGGCGATCGCATCCTGCATCGCATCGACGACGATCTGCCGGTCGATCGACTTTTCGCGGGCGACCGCGTCTGCGATCTGCAGCAGTTCGAGCCTGTTGGCGCTGACGACCATGGCGCTTACTCCTCTTCGTTTTCTGGTTCGTGCGGAACCGGCGCGGGCGTCTTGCGCGGGCGTGGTCCCAGCGATTTCCCCAGCCCCTTCTTCGGGCTGGCAATCTCATCGGCCGAGGGCATTTCAGGCGGCAGGCCTGATTTGCCCCGGCGCAGCGACTCGGTGACGAGCGCGTCGGTCAGCACGAGGCGGGCATCGGCGATCAGCTTCATCGGGATCGCGACGTCGCGCTCCTCGTCGGATTTGGCGTCGTCGCGGGCGAGCAGGGCGTTGCCGCCCTCGACGCCGCGCAGAATGCCGCGAAAGCGCTTGCGGCCGGCGACAACCGTTTCGGTGTCGATCTTGGCGAGATGGCCGGCCCAGCGCTCGAAATCGCCAGCCCGCACCAGCGGCCGGTCGATGCCCGGCGACGATACTTCTAGATGATAGGCGACCTGCACGGGGTCATCGACATCCAGCGCCGGCGAAACCGCCTGACTGACGGCCTCGCAGCCCTCGACATTCATCGTCCCGTCCGGGCGCTCGGCCATGATCTGGACGGTGCAGCCATTCTGCCCGGTGACGCGGACACGCACGAGCCTGTAGCCGAGATCGGCGATCGCCGGTTCGACGATGGCCGCCACGCGTGCCGCCACGCCGCTCTCGACGACGATGCGCGCATCCGCTTCGGTTGTGTGTTTCGGCTCGTTCATGCCCTGGGCGCCTGCCTTGCTCCGGCAGGGCTGCGCCCAACAAAAAAGAGCGGGCCTTCCGGCCCGCTCTTGATCATCGGCTCATACCGAAACCAGAGCTGTTAGCCGCTGTTTAGTCCGGGTTGACGATCCACGCAAGGTCTCGATGCATCGGCCAGCAATTCCCGGTTTCTCCGGTCGCGCTAACCGGCTGGTCATTCTTCTGCGTCATGATGCACGCCTGAGTAGTAGTGAGGATGCGTGATGAGTTCGGTCAGTGCGCTGTTGCGCGACCTCGAAGCGACGATGCTGCGCGGATCAGGCGACGATCGCGTCCAGATCCTGTCGCGCCTCACGGATCTTTTCCTGAGCACGGCCGCAGTCATGGAAGACGACCAGGTCAGCATCTTCGACGTGGTCATCGGCCGGCTCTCGCGCGCCATCGAGCAGCGCGCCCGCATCGAGCTGTCGGAACGTCTCGCTCCCGTTCCCAATGCGCCCAGCGGCGTCGTCCGCCAGCTCGCGCTCGACGATATCGCGGTCGCCCGTCCGATGCTGGTCGGCTCGAAGCGTCTGACCGACCAGGACCTGGTGGCGATTTCGGCGGCCAAGGGCCGCGACCACATGCTTGCGATCACGGAGCGGCCCGATCTCGGCGAGCCGGTCACCGACTTTCTGATCCTGCGCGGCGGCCGCGTCGTCACGCATGCGGTGGCGGCCAACCAGACCGCACGGTTCTCCCGTCACGGCATGGGCGTGCTGGTGATGCGCGCCGTCCAGGACGACGCGCTCCAGGCGACGCTCGGCTCACGCGGCGACATTCCGCCCGAACTCCTCGATCAGCTCATGGCCGCCGCCAAGAATTCGGCAAGGCGTCGCCTGAACGCGACGCTGGAGCCCTCGCTTGCGGGCGCGGTCGATACCGCCGTCGAGCGCGGCGCGCAGGCCGTCGCGGCGCAGGCGCAGATGCAGGACGGGCTTGGCGAGGTCAGCGCGGCGCTGATCGAAATCAACCGTCTCCACGAGGCGGGTCTGCTCGACGAGGCGAAACTGGTCGAGTTCGCCAGCGCCGGCGCAGTCGAGCATGCGATGTGCGCGGTCGCGGTCATGGCCCAGCTTGGCCTGCCCGCTACGGAGCAGATCATTCTCGGGCCGGATCGCGACGCCGTGCTGCTCGTCGGGCGGGCGCTCGGCTGGTCCTGGGAGACGACGCGTTCGCTGATCGGCCTGCGCAAGGATCACGGCAAGTCCGACGCGGCGATCGAGCGCGCCCGCCAGAGCTTCCGGAATCTGAACACCACCACGGCCCAGCGCGTGCTCGGCTTCCTCAGGATGCGCGACGCACAGCCGTGAGATAGCTCGGCACGCGGCCTTCCCGGACCGCCTTCGCTTCGTAGCGTGTCCGCACCCAGCCCGGATAGGGCTGGCGCCAGTCGTCGGCGCGCTCGTCCGTCCAGTCGAAATCGGGTGAAGCCAGCAATCGCGACAAGGTCCAGCCGACATAATCGTCGATGTCGCTGGCGAAGCGGAAGCGCCCGCCCGGGCGCAGGGTCCGCGCGAACAGCCCCAGGGTCCGCTCCGAGACAAAACGGCGCTTGCGCTGCCGGCGCTTGGGCCAGGGGTCGGGATAGAGCAGGTCGATCGCATCGAGCGAGTCGGCCGGCAGGCGCGGCAGCATCAGCGCGGCATCGCCGTCCCAGAGCCGGATATTGGTCAGACCGTCGCGCTCGATTGCGGCCAGGAATTTCGCCATGCCGTTGATATAGGGCTCGACGCCGATGAAGCCGATCTCCGGGCTCTCGCGCATCCGGTGCAACAGGTGTTCGCCGCCGCCGAAGCCGATTTCGAGCCGGACCCCGGTCACCGGCGTCGCAAACAGCATCCGCAGATCGGCGATCTCACCCTCCGGCAGGCGCAGTCGCGGCAGGGCGCCCTCGATCTGCGTCGCCTGGCCATCGCGCAGGGCCTTGCCCTTGCGGCGGCCGAAGAAGCTGCGATCGGGATTGAAGTCGTCGGTCATGGAAGGCGGTTCTCGCAGCCTGATCATTCCCGGGTAAAACGCGCCGTCATTCCGGACAAGCCGCGAAGCGCGTCGATCCGGAATGACGGCATGGTCGTAGCGAGAACCGATAAAAGAAAAAGGCCGGAGCGATCGGCTCCGGCCTTGTCGGATGGCCCGATGGGCAATGGATCAGGCGACGGCCTTCTTCAGCGCGTCGACGAGATCGGTCTTCTCCCAGGAGAAGCTGCCGTCGCGGCCGGGCTTGCGACCGAAATGGCCATAGGCCGCCGACTTGGCGTAGATTGCCTTGTTGAGCTGGAGATGCGTGCGGATGCCCCGCGGCGTCAGGTCCATAACCTGGCCAAGCACAGCCTCAAGCTTGGCCTCGTCGACTTTGCCGGTGCCGTGCAGATCGACATAGATCGACAGCGGCTTGGCGACGCCGATCGCGTAGGAGAGCTGGATCGTGCAGCGCTCGGCGAGCTTGGCCGCGACCACGTTCTTGGCGAGATAACGCGCCGCATAGGCCGCCGAACGGTCAACCTTGGTCGGGTCCTTGCCCGAGAAGGCGCCGCCGCCATGGGGAGCAGCCCCGCCATAGGTGTCGACGATGATCTTGCGGCCGGTCAGGCCGGCATCGCCGTCGGGGCCGCCGATCACGAACTTGCCGGTCGGGTTGACGTGCCAGACCGTGTCCTTGGTAATCCAGCCTTCCGGCAGCGTCGCGCGGATGTAGGGCTCGACGATCTTGCGCACGTCGGCGGAGCTCAGGCTCGCATCGGTATGCTGGGTCGAGAGCACGATCTGGGTCACGCCGACCGGCCGGCCGTTCTCGTACTTGACCGTGACCTGGCTCTTGGCGTCGGGGCCGAGCTTGGCTGCGGAGCCTTCCTTGGCGTGACGGGCCTTGGCCAGCACTTCGAGGATCTTGTGGGCGTAGTAGATCGGCGCCGGCATCAGCTCGGGCGTCTCGCGGCAGGCGTAGCCGAACATGATGCCCTGGTCGCCCGCGCCTTCGTCCTTGTTGCCGGCGGCGTCGACGCCCTGGGCGATGTCGGCCGACTGGGCGTGCAGCAGCACGTCGATCTTGCACTTCTTCCAGTGGAAGCCGTCCTGCTCGTAGCCGATCGCCTTGATCGCCTTGCGGGCGACCGACTTGACCTTGCTCTTCATCGCCTTCTCGTCGAGCGAGGTGCGAACCTCGCCGGCGATGACGACGCGGTTGGTCGTGGCCAGCGTCTCGCAGGCGACGCGCACCTGGGCGGAGTCCATGCCGGACTTGGCGGCTTCCTTGAAGAACAGGTCCACGACTTCGTCGGAGATGCGGTCGCAGATCTTGTCGGGATGGCCTTCGCCGACGGATTCGCTGGTGAAGAGATAATTCTGGCGGGACACGATCGAGACATCCTTGAGCATCAGGGAAGCGGATCGCCGGCCCTGTAGACGGGAGGCCGGCTCGAAAACGGGCAACGTCATTGCAGCGGACGCGTTCGGCGTCAAGCACGGCAATCCGTTTATCGGGAGTTTCGTTCGTCTCAAAGAACGAAAAGCGCCTTGGATCAGGCGATTCCGCTGTCTTCCTCAGCCAGCGCCTCGACGAGATCGACGATGCGGCGGCGCACGCGCCCGCTCTTGATGCGGACGAACGCCTTGGTCAGCTGCACGCCTTCGCTGGTCGCCATGAAGTCCGAGACGTAAGCCGTGGAGGCTGCATCGGAGAAGCCGCCCTGGGGCATGTCGCCGGTGGGGGCGCCGTCGAAGAAGAAGGCGACCGGAACATCCAGCATCTTGGCGATCTGCTGGAGACGGCTCGCGCTGATGCGGTTCGAGCCCTTTTCGTATTTCTGGACTTGCTGAAAAGTCAGGCCGAGGCCCTCGCCGAGCTTTTCCTGGCTGACGCCGGCGAGCATCCGGCGCATCCGGACCCGGCTTCCGACATGGCGGTCGATCGGGTTGGGAATCTTCTTGATCATGGATCGACTGCCCTCGGGTCAGCTGCGCCGCCACGATGCCTTGCTCAGGCCAGACGCTCGTAGTCAAGCAATTTACATCGTTCTATGTCGAACTACCATCCTGTTTGCCGATAAAAGTTCCAAATGGGATGATCACGCGGCCCGAAACCGCGTAAGCAGCAAAAACAGGCCGACGAGCCCCATCAAAATGGCATCTCCGAATTGCGCGTAGAGCGTGACGGGGCTGGAACGGGGCAAACTGGCGTCAAGAACGCCCGCCTCGCCGAGAGGGAGACTCGCGGTAATCCGGCCATGACCGTCAATCACGGCCGAAATTCCGGTGTTGGCGACGCGCACCAGCGGCAGCCCTTCCTCGATCGCGCGCAGCCGCGCCTGCGCGAGATGCTGGTAGGGCCCGCTCGTCTGGCCAAACCAGCCATCATTGGTCAGGTTGAGCATCAGACCCGGCCGGGGCCCCTGTCGCGGCATCGCCTCGCCGGGAAACACCACCTCGTAGCAGATCATTGGCGCGACCGGCGGCAGGCCGCGGATCGACATGGCTGCGTGGCGCGCGCCGGCGGTGAAGCCGCCGGGCACCGCGACGAATTCCGACAGGCCGACGCCACGGATCAACCGCTCGAGAACGGCCGGCAGATACTCGCCGAACGGCACGAGATGAACCTTGTCGTAGCTGGAGACGATGACGCCCTCGTCATTGACGACCTGCACCGAGTTGTAGATCGGCGGGCGGCTTTCGCCGGGCAGCGTCTCGCCGGCGCGCGCGGCTCCGGTGATGAGCGTCGTGTTGGGCGGCAGCAGCGCCCCGATGCGCGAGAGCGCGGCGGGCGTCCGGCCGAGCAGGAAGGGAAAGGCCGATTCCGGCCAGATCAGATGGGTGACGTCCTGCACGCCCAGCGTCGTCGGGCTCGTCGCCCGGTCGCTCAGCGCCAGATACTGGTTCAGGATCGCTTCGCCGTTGCGGGCGCTGAACTTGGCGTCCTGCGCCAGATTGGGTTGCATCAGCCGCAGCTTGACGCCGGCGACGGTCGGCGTCGGCGCGCCCGGGATGCGCCAGACGCCGTAGCCGATGAGCGCAGCCAGCACGGCGGCGGCCAGCGCCGGCGCGCGCCAGCGTCGCCGGCCGCTTTCCGCTGTGCCGAGCGTCGCGGGCGCTGCGCCGATCGCGACCGCGACCAGCGTCAGCCCGTAAAGCCCGGCTACGGAGGCGAACTGAGCGATCTGGGCCTGGCCCGCCAGCATCATGCCGTAGACATTCCAGGGAAAGCCGGTCAGCACATGGCCTCGCAGCCATTCGCTGCCGGTCAGCATCACCGCCAGCATCAGGATGCGGCCGGCGCCGCCGGGCCAGAGCAGCCGGGCGCAGCCGAAGCCCAAGGCGGGGAAGAACGCCAGCCCCGCCGGCAGCGCGACCACGCCGAGTGGCATCGCCCAGGCGAATTTGTCGGCCTCGACCAGGAACGCCGCGCCCAGCCACCAGAACCCGGCGAGGAAGAAGCCGAAGCCCCACCACCAGCCGGCCGCGAAAGCAGCCCGGAATCGGCCAAACCGCGTCTGCGCCACGCTGCCGTCGATCAGCCAGACCGCGACCGTCATCGGCACGACGATGACGGGCCAGAGATCGAGCGGCGCCAAGGCGAGCGCGCCGCTGGCTCCGGCTGCGAGCGCAAGCAGGCGTTTGCGCCAGCCCCAGGCGAGGATGACCCTGTCGGCCAGCGCGTTCAGACGCATCAGCCGGTTTCCGCAGGCATCGTTGCTTCGGGCGCCGGTTCGGTGCGCCGCTGGATGCTGAGCCGCTTGATCCGTCGCGGGTCGGCCTCGACGATCTCGAACGTCAGGCCCTCGGGACCCTCGATCACTTCGCCCTGGGCCGGCACGCGGCCGGCCAGCGTAACGATCAGCCCGCCCAGCGTGTCGATGTCCTCGGCGACCTCGGTCTGCGAGAGATCGACGCCGGTCGCCTCCTTGAGGTCGTCTAGTGTCGCCCGCGCATCGGCCGAGAAGCGGTCCTCGCCCATCGGCGCGATCGCCGGAGCCTCGTCCTGATCGTGCTCGTCCTCGATGTTGCCGACGACGATCTCGATCAGATCCTCGATCGAAACGAGACCGTCGGTGCCGCCATACTCGTCGATGACGAGCGCGATATGGGTCCGCGTCGCCTGCATCCGGACCAGCAGGTCGACCGCCGGCATCGAGGGCGGCACATAGAGCACCGGCCGCAGGATCTTCGCGGCGGCCAGCGTAACCTTGAGGTCGACGGCTCCGAGATCGTGCAAGGCGGGTTCCGACAGGCCCGCCGCCGCCTCCGTCTTGCCGCGCTCGGCGATGAATTCGAGGAAGTCGCGGATATGGACCATGCCGCGCGGATCATCGAGCGAATCGTCGAAGACCGGCAGACGCGAATGCCCTGCGGTGCGGAACAGCGCCAGCAATTCGTCGAGCGTCGCGTCGGCCGGCACGGCGATGATGTCGGCGCGCGGCACCATTACGTCGCCGACGCGGCGCTCGCGCAGGCTCAGCACATTGGAGAGCATCGCCCGCTCCTGCGGGCTGAGGTCGGCCGACTGGCCGCTATCGCCATCCTGCGCCAGCGCCTCGGTGATGTCCTCGCGGATCGTCGCGCCGCTGCGCATGCCCAGCCGTTCGAGGAACTGCCCGAGCCAGTGCGACACGCCGCGGCCGGCGGCCTCGTTTGGGCCGGGTCTACTGTCGTCGCTCATGATGCTGCGGTCGAAAGGGCTGGAGAAGGCGCGGGTGCGCCGGAAAGCGGTTCGCTGTCGGCATAGGGGTCGGCGATGCCGAGTCGGGCGAGCGCCGCGATCTCGAGGCCCTCCATCCGTTGCGCCTGCGCATCCGTCTCATGATCCTCGCCGAGCAGGTGCAACAGGCCGTGGATCACGAGATGGCTGAGATGGTCGGCGATCGTCTTGTCCTCGTCCAACGCTTCGGACGCGATCGTCTCATAGGCCAGAACGATGTCGCCGAGAACCGGGCTGGTCGCGATCCGGCTTGGCGGCGCGGCCGGGAAGGACAGCACGTTCGTCGCCTTGTCGAAGCCGCGCCAGTCGCGGTTGACGATGCGGATGCGCTTGTCGTCGGTCAGCAGCAGGCTGAGTTCCGCGCCGTCGAGCGGGCGTACCGGCGCGACCGCGAGCGCGGCCTGCGTAGCCAGCGTCACGCGTTCGCGCAGATCGGCCAGTTCGCGCCAGCGTCTCGTCTGGATCCGGATCGCCAAAGTGAGGCCCGGCGTCGTTCCCTGCCGCGGCGCAAAACGCCGCGCGGGAGGTCGGTCTTTCATCGCGGCCGCTCCCGCGACAGGGTGCGCTTCAGCCCCTCGGTGTCGTCCTCGACCGGTGTTGTCGGCTCGGGTGCGCGCATCCGCTCCTCGCGTTCCTCGCGTTCACGGCGCGAAGCGCTCTCATAGGCCATGACGATGCGGCGCACGAGATCATGGCGGACGACGTCGCCCTCCTCGAACTTTGCGTGGCCCACGCCCTCGACGCCCGAGAGCAACCTGACCGCCTCGATCAGGCCAGAACGCTGGCCCGAGGGCAGGTCGATCTGCGACGGATCGCCGGTGATGATCATGCGCGAGCCTTCGCCCAGCCGGGTCAGGAACATCTTCATCTGGACGGAGGTCGCGTTCTGCGCCTCGTCGAGCAGCACGACTGCGTTGGTCAGCGTGCGCCCGCGCATGAAGGCGAGCGGGGCGATCTCGATCATGCCGGTCTGTAGCGCGCGCTCGACATGGCGGGCTTCCATGAAGTCGTTCAGCGCGTCGTAGATCGGCCGCAGATACGGATCGACCTTCTCGCGCATGTCGCCGGGCAGGAAGCCGAGCCGCTCGCCGGCTTCGACCGCAGGACGCGACAGCACCATGCGCTCGACCACGCCCTGCTCGATCAGCGAGACGGCATGTCCGACAGCGAGCCAGGTCTTGCCTGTGCCGGCCGGGCCTTCGGCGAGCACGAGCTCGTTGCGCTTGAGCTGACGCAGATAGGCGTCCTGGGCCGCATTGCGCGCCCTGACAGGACCCCGCTTTCTCGTGACGATCGCGTCGAACGAGGCCTTTCCGGCATTGTCGCTGGGGAAGAGCGAGCGCTGGACGTTGCTTTCCTCGATCGCGCCATCGACCTCGCCGAGCGTCACCGAGGCCCCCGCCTTGGCGCGGGCATAGAGCGTCTTGAGCACGCGCCCGGCCTGTTCGGCGGTCTCGCGCGGTCCCTTGATCGTGACGTGGTTGCCGTTGGGACTGACCACAAGCCCGAGCCGGCGCTCCAGATGCGCGAGATTCTGGTCGTAATGGCCGAAGACGAGGCTCGCCAGCCGGTTGTCCTCGAACGACAACAGGACTTCGGTGGCCGGTATTCCCTCGCGCGTCAGCGCCTCGATGCGTGCGGGCGCGGTTTCGCGCCTTGGGCCGCGGTCGGATCTCGGGTTCACCTGGTCAGCCTGTCCCAAAAGCGTCGTCTCCCTGGCGTGTCATCCGGCCCGGCGGAAGCGCCGTCCCGGCAGTCCAAAGGCATGGTCGCGAAATAGGGTCGTGGAGCGATATAACCGGATGCAACGATTTCACGATGATGACAGATTGCCCTTCGCAGCCTGAAATGGGAGCGTAACGGAGGGCGCTCAAGCGGCAAGCTCCTTCGAGGCTGCGTCGCCCGGCCCGGCCAATCGTCCGAACAGCGAGTTCGACCCCGCTCGCTCGATCACCACCTGCACCCTGTCGCCGATCTGATTCGCCTGGCTGTCGATCTGCACAGCCTGAAGGTAGGGCGACTTTCCCGCAAGCTGTCCGGGATGGCGGCCGGCGCGTTCCAGCAGCACCTCGACGGTGCGCCCGACCATGGCGTGGTTGAAGGCCTGGCGATGATGCTCGATGCGCTCCTGCAGGCGCAGCAGGCGCTCATGCATCAGGTCCGGCGCCACCTGTTCACGCAGGTCGGCGGCGGGCGTGCCCGGGCGGGACGAATATTTGAAGGAATAGCTCGAGGCGAAGCCGATCTCGTCGACGAGCGCCAGCGTCGCCTCGAAGTCGGCGTCGCTCTCGCCGGGAAAGCCGACGATGAAATCCGACGACAGCGCGATGTCGGGCCGGACGGCGCGAATCCTGTCGATCAGGCGGCGGTACTCGTCGGCGGTGTGCTTGCGGTTCATCGCCGCCAGCATGCGGTCCGATCCCGCCTGCACCGGCAGATGCAGGAATGGCATCAGCGCGGGCAAGTCACGATGGGCGGCGATCAGATCGTCATCCATGTCGCGCGGATGGCTGGTGGTGTAGCGGATGCGGGTGATGCCGGGGATCCCGGCGACACGGCGCATCAGCCGCGCCAGCCCCCAGACCGCGCCATCTGGCCCCTCGCCATGATAGGCGTTGACGTTCTGGCCGATCAGCGTGACGTCCTGCACGCCCGAGGCTGCCAGCCGCTCGATCTCGGCCAGAACCTGCGCGACCGGCCGCGAGAATTCCGCGCCGCGCGTATAGGGCACGACGCAGAAGGCGCAGAACTTGTCGCAGCCCTCCTGCACGGTGACGAAGGCCGAGATGCCGCGCGCCACGATGGCCGCAGGTTTGGGCGCGGGCAGGTAGCCGAATTTGTCGTCGGCCGGCAGGTCGGTATCGACGACCCGTCCTGTCTGCGCCAGAAGCTCCGGCAGGCGGTGATAGGCCTGAGGGCCGACGACGAGATCGACCGCCGGCTGCCGGCGCTGGATTTCCGCGCCTTCGGCCTGCGCGACGCAACCGGCCACGACGATCTTCGTATACTGGCCATTGGCCTTCTGCGCGGTCTTCAGCTCGCGCAATTTGCCGAGCTCGGTATAGACCTTCTGCACCGCGCGGTCGCGGATATGGCAGGTATTGAGCAGGATCAGGTCGGCGCCCTCGGGGCTGGCCGTCTCGGCATAGCCTTGTTCGCTCAGGATATCGGCCATGCGCTGCCCGTCATAGACGTTCATCTGGCAGCCGAAGGACTTGATGTGGACTGTCTTCATCGCAGGCGATCGAGGTCTCCAATCCGTCTCCTTACTCCGGTTCGCGGCGGGAGGAAATGACCGCGTCCCTTCGTGAAGCGACCTAGCAACAACCGAGCCAGAAGCGTGGCAGGCCGGGAACGGCTGAGATCACGATGGTCGCTTACCGGAACGGCGGCTCGTCGAAGCTCCTGAGCTTGCGCGAATGAATCGTCGAGCCGGCTTCCTTCAGCTTCTCCAGCGCCGCCAGCCCGATCCTGAGATGCTCGCTGACGGCTCGCTCGTAGAAGGCGTTGGCGGCGCCCGGCAGCTTGATCTCGCCATGCAGCGGCTTGTCGGAGACGCAGAGCAGTGTGCCGTAGGGCACGCGCAGTCGATACCCCTGCGCCGCGATCGTGCCCGATTCCATGTCGACCGCGATGGCGCGCGACAGGTTGATCCGCTTGCGCTCCTTGGTCCAGCGCAGTTCCCAGTTGCGGTCGTCCTGCGTCACGACCGTGCCGGTGCGCAGCCGGTTCTTCAGCTTGTCGCCCGTCTCGCCGGTGACCTCGGCGGCAGCCTCCTGCAGCGCGACCTGCACCTCCGCCAGCGCCGGGATAGGGATATCGGGCGGGACCAGTTCGTCGAGGATGCCGTCCTGCCGGAGATAGGCATGGGCGAGCACGTAGTCGCCGATGATCTGCGTCTGACGCAGGCCGCCGCAATGGCCGACCATGAGCCAGCAATTGGGCCTGAGCACCGCCAGATGGTCGGTGATGTTTTTCGCGTTGGAGGGGCCGACGCCGATATTGACCAGCGTCACGCCTTCACCGCTTCCCTGGCCCTTGGCCCGGATCAGGTGATAGGCCGGCATCTGGAAGCGGTGCCAGGGCGCGGCCATCACCCGTTCGGCGGCGCTGACGTCGATGCCGGCGCGGTCGATCCTGACGCCGCCCGGCGTCACCAGCGCCTCGGCCGTGCCGGCCTCGATCTCCGCCAGCGCGAGCCGCACGAACTGGTCGACATAGCGGTGATAATTGGTCAGCAGCACCCAGGGCTGCACGGCGCGCCAGTCGGTGCCGGTGTAATGCACCAGCCGCCGCAGCGAATAATCGACCCGGACCGCGTCGAACAATGCGAGCGGGCGCGGCTGCCCCTCGACGATGTCGAAGGTGCCGTCGGCGATCTCGTCGCCGACGAGCGAGAGCAGCGGCGTCGGAAAATACCGGGCAAGTTCGGCGGCGGTGACCTTGCCGCGTCCGAGTTCGTCACCTCCGTCAAGCGCGTAGGGGTAGGGGATTTCCTGATCGCTGACGCCGGTTTCGAGCGTCGCGCCATACTCCGCGACGAGAGGTCTCAACTGGTCGAGCAGATAGTCGCGGAACTCACCCGGCTGCGTCACCGTCGTCGAGTAGACGCCAGGTGCTGCGAATTTCGCATAGCCGCGCCGCGTCGCCGCCGGCAGCTTCGAGGGCTCGTAGGTTATGCGCAGCAGCGGGTAGCGATAGCGCGCGCGCTCGTCGGCGTTCGGTGGCGCGCCGGTGTCGAAGAAGCGCTGCAGATCGCCGCGCAGGGCCGCTTTCGCCTGCGCATAGAGGCCATCCAGCCGGTCGATGGCGGCCTCGGGCGTGGCGGCGGTCTGGAAGCTCATCGGGCGAACGCGTCCTCTCGTTCGGCTGAGCTTCTAGAGCATGGCGCGAGAAAGTGGGAACCGGTTTTTGCAGGCGCCGCTCATCGAGAGGCCTAGCGGCCTGGCGTCCGTCGTGACGATAACAGTCCGGTTGACAGGCGCGGCGCGAGCATTTACGAAACCAATCAGTTAATTAACCGAACGGTTTTTCAGATGGCGGCCGACCCTCTTAGCCAGACGCTTTCGGCGCTTGCCGACCCGACGCGTCGGGCGATCCTGGCGCGGCTGTCGCAGGGCGAGAGCTCGGTCAAGGAACTCGCTGGCCCCTTCGCCATGAGTCTGCCGGCCGTCTCCAAGCACCTGAAGGTGCTCGAGCGTGCGGGGCTGATCAGCCGAAGCCGCGAGGCGCAATGGCGGCCCTGCCGGCTCGATCCCGGCCCGCTGCGCGAGGTCTCGGAATGGCTCGAGCACTACAGCCGGTTCTGGGACCAGAGCCTCGGCCGGCTCGAGGATGTGCTGGCGCTGATCAAGGCCGCGCCCCCTGAAAATCCATCACGCTGACAAAACCGCTCCCAAAGAGGCTCATCATGCTCAAGACCGTTCTCGTCAGTCTCCTCGCCGTACTCGTCGTCGGCATCGCCGTGGTGCTGATCCTGGCCGCGATGAAGCCCGACAGCTTCCAGGTCCAGCGTTCGGTGGCGATCAACGCCCCACCCGAGAAGGTCTACCCGCTGATCGCCGATCTCAGGGCGTGGAAGGCCTGGTCGCCCTGGGAAAAGAAGGACCCGGCCATGAAGCGCGGCTTCAGCGGGTCAGAGAGCGGCGTCGGCTCGCGCTATGCCTGGGACGGCGACAAGAATGTCGGTCGCGGCAGCATGGAGATCGTCGAAGCGACAGCGCCGGCAAAAGTCGGGCTCAAGCTCGATTTCATCACGCCTTTCGAGGCTCACAACGACGTCGTCTTCGCGCTCCAGCCGCAAGGCCAGACGACCAATGTCATCTGGACGATGACCGGGCCGACGCCGTTCTTCGCCAAGATCATCCATGTCTTCATGAACATGGACAGGATGGTCGGTGGCGATTTCGAAGCGGGACTCGCTGCTATGAAGGCTGCGGCCGAGCGCCCGGCCTGACGCCTGCCGAACCACAATCCCAGTGGATTCAAGGAGACGCCGATGTTTGCCAAGCCGCAGAAGGAACATGACTGGCTCCAGCAGATGGTGGGCGAGTGGGAAAGCGAGATGACCTGCCAGATGGGGCCGGGCCAGCCGCTCTCGACCACAAAGGGCACGGAAAGCGTGCGCTCGCTCGGCGGTGTCTGGACGGTCGGGGACGGTACGGGCGAAACGCCGGGCGGGACGCCCTGCACCACGGTGATGACGCTGGGCTTCGATCCGGCCAAGGGTCGTTTCGTCGGAACCTTCGTCGCCTCGATCATGTCCATGATCTGGCATTATGAAGGCTCGCTGGAAGCCGACGGCAAGACGCTGGCGCTCGACACGCAGGGCCCGAGCATGGCCGGCGACGGCGCAATCTCGCCCTATCGCGACGTGATGACGATCGTCACGCCCGATCACCGCATCCTGTCGTCGCATACACCCGACGGCCGTGGCGGCTGGACGGAGTTCATGACCGCCCATTACCGCCGCGTGGGCTGAGCTTGCGCGCTTCCCCATAGAGACGACAAGGAAACGACCCATGAAAATCGCGCCCTATCTGTTTTTCGCCGGGAATTGCGAAGAGGCCTTCAAGGTTTATGAGACCGTCTTCGGCGGCAAGATTCTGGCCATGATGAGCCATCAGGGCACGCCGGCCGAGGGCCATGTCTCGCCCGACTGGCTCCCCAAGATCATGCATGCCTGCCTCGATCTCGGCGGCCAGATGCTGATGGCCTCCGACGCCCCGCCCCAGCGCAGCGAGGGGCCGATGCAGAGCGTTTCCGTCAGCGTCACTGTGAAGGAGGATGCCGAGGCCGAGCGCATCTTCAAGGCGTTGTCGGACGGTGCGCGCATCAAGATGCCGCTGGAGCAGACCTTCTGGGCCCCGCGCTTCGGCATGCTGCAGGACCGTTTCGGCACGCATTGGATGATCTCCAGCGAGCCGGCGCAGGCCTGATAAGAGTGCCGGTTCCTGTGATTGTTCTCGGAAACACTCCGTCATCCTGGCCGTAGCGAAACGGAGTGCCGGAATCCATCATAGGGCACTGTCGCGCTTGATGATGGATTCAGGGTCTCCGCTTCGCTGCGCCCGGAATGACGGCGCGTTGATATCGACGGTTGTGTTACCCCAGCACTGCCCAGGCGAGCAGCGCCGCGATCACCCACAGCGCGTAAGTGCCCCAGCGGTTGCGTTGCGCTTCCGCCCGGCCGATCTCCGCGATCGAGGCCTCGTCCAGCGCAAAGCCGTGGCGCGAGGCCTGCTCCAGTTGTCCGAGCACGCGCTCGGCCCGGCCCACGGTTTCCGGCAGCGCCGCCAGGCTGAACGCCAGCGAGTTCAGCCCGCGCCCGGCATCGGCGATCTTGCCGAGCGGACCGAGATTGCGGGTGATCCAGTCGCGCACCACGGGCTCGGCCGTCGTCCACATGTCCAGCTGCGGGTCGAGCGTGCGCGCCACGCCTTCCACCACGACCATGGTCTTCTGCAGCATCACGAGTTCGGTGCGCGTCGCCATGTCGAACAGGCCGGTGATCTCGAACAGCAGGGTCAGCACCTTCGCCATCGAGATCTGGTCGGCGCTCTTGTCGTGGATCGGCTCGCCGACGGCGCGGATCGCCTGGGCGAAATCCGCGACCGCGTGATGGGCGGGCACATAGCCGGCCTCGAAATGGACTTCCGCGACGCGCGTATAGTCCCGGGTGATGAAGCCGAGCAGGATCTCGGCGAGAAAGCGCCGCTCCTTCAGCCCGAGCCGGCCCATGATGCCGCCATCGACGGCGACGAGCCGGCCCTGGCGATCGACGAACAGGTTTCCGGGATGCATGTCGGCATGAAAGAAGCCGTCGCGGATCGCATGTTTCAGGAAGGACTGGATCACGGTGCGGCCGAGCGTCGGCAGGTCGTGGCCAGCGGCGCGCAGGCCCTCGATGTCGGAGAGGCGCACGCCGTCGATCCATTCGTCGACCAGCATCTCGCGGGCGGTCAGCTGCCAGTCGGGCTCCGGCACGCGGAAATCGGCGTCGTCCTTGGTGTTCTCGGCGAATTCGGAGAGCGCGGCGGCCTCCAGCCGCAAATCCATCTCCATCGTCACCGAACGCGCCAGCGTCTCGACGATGCCGGAGAAGCGCAGGCGGCGCGCCTCTGGGGAGCGCGCCTCGGCGAATTCCGCCCCGAAGCGCATCGCGCCGAGATCGCGATGGAAGCGGTCGCGAATGCCGGGTCTGAGCACCTTGACGGCGACCTCCGAGCCGTCATGCAGCCGCGCGCGATGCACCTGCGCGATCGACGCCGCGGCGACCGGCGGCCCGAACTCGGCGAAGACCGCCTCGACCGGCCGGCCATGCGCGGCCTCGATGATGGCCCGCGCCTGAGCCATCGGGAACGGATCCATCCGGTCCTGAAGAGCCGACAGATCCGCAGCGATCCTCATGCCGACGACATCGGGCCGGGTCGCCAGGAACTGGCCGAACTTGACATAGGACGGGCCGAGCCGCGTCAGCGCTTTCGCAAGCCGCGTCGCCGAGGAGCCCGCGCCCGGCCGCTCGATCAGGCGCCCGAGCCGGATCGCGGCCCGCGCCAGTGGCGGCAGAACGGAAGGATCGACCAGCGCCAGCGCGCCCTCGCGCGCCAGCACGAAGCCGACGCGCGCCGAGCGGGCGAGATGGGCGAGAGCGGAGATCATGACGCGAAGTGCCGCCTCACAGCTTCCAGCCGGAATGCAGCGCCACGACTCCGCCGGTCATGGCGGTGAACTTCGCCCGCCGGAAACCCGCATCCTCGATCATTCCGGCGAAGGCCTGCGGCCTGGGGAATTTCCGGATCGACTCGACAAGATACTGGTAAGGTTCGGCCTCGCCGGTCACCATCCGCCCCATCGGCGGGATGACGTTGAAGGAATAGGCTTCATAGACCTTGTCGAGTAGCGGCACGTCGACATGGCTGAATTCGAGGCAGAGAAACCGCCCGCCGCGCTTCAGCACGCGAAAGGCTTCCGCCAGCGCCTTGTCGATGCGCGGCACGTTGCGGATGCCGAACGCGATCGTATAGGCGTCGAAATGGTTGTCGGGCAGGCCGAGTTCCTCGGCATTGCCCTGCACGAAGTGGATGCGATCGTCCTCTGGAAAACGCTTCTGCGCGCGCTCGCGTCCCACGCTCAGCATCTCCGCGTTGATGTCGAGCACAGTGACGTCGGTCTGCGGGCCGCCATTGCCGAGCACCGCAAACGCGACGTCGCCGGTACCCCCGGCCACGTCGAGATGGCGGAACGGTCGATCCTTTGCCGGTTTCAGCGTCGTGATCAGCGCATCCTTCCAGAGCCGGTGCAGGCCCATGGACATCAGGTCGTTCATCAGGTCGTAGCGCCCGGCGACCTTGTGGAAGACATCGTCGACCTTGCCCTGCTTCTCGGCGAGCGGCACGGTCTCGTAGCCGAAATGGGTCGTATCGGAAGCTGCTGTCACGGCTGGGCTGCTCTTGTGCTTTGGTCAGGCGATGCATAGCCAAACCAGCGCGGCTTGTCGCGGCCCGTCTCGACGCATGCTTTAAGAGTGTCCTGGAATGCCCGAACTTCCCGAAGTCGAGACCGTCCGCAGGGGTCTGGAGCCCGCCATGCTCGGCCAGGCTTTCGCCCGCGTCGAGCAGAACCGGCCCGATCTGCGCTTTCCGTTGCCGGCGCGCTTCGCCGAGCGGCTGACTGGCCGGACGGTGACGAGCCTGTCGCGCCGCGCCAAATACCTGATCGCGGATCTCGACGATGGCGAGGCGCTGATCATGCATCTGGGCATGAGCGGCCGTTTTGTCGTGGAGGCGCCCGGCACGCCGCCGACAGAGCCCGGCGCCTATTACAACGAGATCGGCCGGCATCTGCAGCACGACCATGTCGTCTTCCATCTCGGGAGCGGCGCGCGCATCACCTATAACGACGTCCGGCGCTTCGGCTTCATGGACCTCGTCCCGCGCGCCGGTCTCGCGACATCGAAACACTTCGCCGGAATGGGCATCGAGCCGCTCGGCAACGAACTCTCGGGCGAGACAATCGCGAAACTCTTCGCCGGCAAGTTCGCGCCGCTGAAGGCAGCCCTGCTCGACCAGCGGCTCGTGGCGGGCCTGGGCAACATCTATGTCTGCGAGGCCCTGTTCCGGGCTGGCCTGCATCCGGAGGCCGAAGCCGGCTCGATCGCCACCGCGACCGGCCGTCCGCGCGAGGCGGCGCACAAGCTTGCGCAGATCATCCGCGACGTGCTGGAGGAGGCGGTCGCCGCCGGCGGATCGACCCTGCGCGACTTCGCCCAGACGGACGGCTCGCTCGGCTACTTCCAGCATCGCTTCCGCGTCTACGACCGCGAGGGCGATCCCTGCGTGACGCCGGGCTGCGCAACCAGCGTCAGCCGGCTGGTGCAGTCGGGTCGCTCGACCTTCCTCTGCGAAAGCTGCCAACCCAGACGGTAACGACGACGTCACGCCAGGTCCGGGACGGCGCGAACGACAGACACGTCAAGTGATCGCCCAGGCCGGGCGCGCGGTTGTTCCCCGCGATACAGCGCTCGCACGGATTTTGCCGTTTGCTTCCCGAACCGCGACGCGCATTAATCACCGCGCGACTGGAAAAGGGCTGCTGGACAATGAGCTTGAACGTGAACGGCCTGATCGTAGCCGATGACATATTCGCCGCGACGAAGCTCGATCCGCATCGGCCCGTCTATCTTCTGGTCGGCGCCGTCGAAAAGATCGTGGTCAAGCGCGACAACACCACCATGGCGAACGATCCGCGCAACATGGCCCACGCGCTGCGCAACATGAAGGCGATCGACCCCACCATGGCGACGCGGCAATTGACGCCCGCCGAACTCAGGGAAATTTCAAGCTTCATCGACGGCGAAAAGAGTGACGGGTTGCTTCCTGGCGGCTCCGTATCGCCCGATATTTTGACGTTCGAGCGGGATCTGAAGGTCGTCGGCGGCGTGAGCTGGGTTAAGACCGCCTTCTTCGAAGGTTTGATCAATCTGGAAGGCGCTGCCGCCAAGGCGCGCGAGCAGGGCAACAAGAGTGGAGTCAGGGCCATCGCGGCGGCATTGACCGCGATCGGCGGGCTCGAGAAACTTGGTCAGATCCTGGCGGTCGACGCCTTCAACGGCAATGACGACCGGTTCGATTTCAGCAACCAGCCGGTCGTCAACGCCGGCCTGAACCGCCTGACAAACCCTGGAAATGTCGGCCTCTGCCTGCAGAACAACGTTTTGCGGCCGGTCGGCATGGACGCCTATGCCGGCGCGGCCGAGTTCCGCTCCCTCGACAAGGCGGGGCAGCCGCCGCGCGAATGGTCCGGATATCGCCTCAAGGACGATCAGCGCGGCTGGCGCCAGCGCTTCTGCGACGAGGTCGCAGCCGACATCGAGACTATGCTGGGCCCGCGCAACCGCAAGCTCCTGTTCGCCGCGACCAACCGGCTGCCGAAGAATGCCGGCCAGCGGCTCGCCACCGGCATGGATCAGGGCATTGTCCAGCTCAAGACCAAGCTTCAGACCATTCGCGACCCGCGCCAGGCCCCTCCCGGCCTGATCGGCCGCATGGTCGCGCTCGGCTGGGCAAAGCCTGCCCCGCCGCCTCGCCCCTGAGCGCGCGGGGCGTGTCATGCGGACCGCCACCGCCCAGAGCGCCGTGCGAGCGTGCGCATGGACCGCCTCGTCTCGCCCCGCTAAAGCTGCCTCCGCAGGATCACCTTGGAGGCAGCCATGGCTTATGAGACCATTCTCGTCGAGACGAAGGGCAAGGTCGGCGTCATCACGCTGAATCGGCCCCAGGCGCTGAATGCGCTGAACGGCCAGCTCATCGGCGAGGTCAACGCGGCGATCGACGGCTTCGAGAAGGATGCCGCGATCGGCTGCATGGTGATCACCGGCTCGGAAAAGGCCTTCGCCGCCGGCGCCGATATCAAGGACATGCTGGCGCGCACCTTCCCCGAGACCTATCTCGACGACAAGTTTGCCGATTGGGACCGCATCGGCCAGCGCCGCAAGCCGATCATCGCGGCGGTGGCGGGCTTTGCGCTCGGCGGCGGCTGCGAGCTCGCGATGATGTGCGACTTCATCATCGCCGCCGACAATGCGCGGTTCGGCCAGCCCGAGATCAATCTCGGCGTCATTCCTGGCGCTGGCGGCACGCAGCGCCTGACCAAGGCGGTCGGCAAGGCCAAGGCCATGGACATGTGCCTGACCGGCCGGATGATGGACGTCGTCGAGGCCGAGCGCGCCGGGCTTGTCGCCCGCATCGTGCCGCTGGCGGAGCTGATGACCGAGACGATGAAGGCCGCCGACACGATCGCCTCGAAATCCCTGCCATCGGCGGTGATGACCAAGGAGGCGGTCAACCGGGCCTTCGAGGTCACGCTGAACGAGGGCCTGCGCTTCGAGCGCCGGATCTTCTCCTCGCTCTTCGCCACGCAGGATCAGAAGGAAGGCATGGCCGCCTTCATCGAGAAGCGGAAGCCGGACTTCCAAAATCGGTGACGGGCGTCATGCTCGGGTCAGGTCCGGGCATGACGCCAGGACCGATCAACGCCACGCATGGCCGGCGTGACGTTCTTTGACTTGAAGCGGCACGCCTTCTCCTGACACGATGCGGTGAAAGCCAAAGCAGATCAGGATCAGCCCTCATGACCGCCGCCGCCCGCATCGAGAGTCCAACCGGCTTCATCCTGCCGACCTATGCCGATGTCGAAACCGCCGCCGGCCGCATCGCCGGCGTCGCGCATCGCACGCCGGCCCTGACCTCGCGCACGGCCGACGAGCGCGCCGGCGCAAGCCTCGTCTTCAAGGCCGAGAACCTGCAGCGCATGGGCGCGTTCAAGTTCCGCGGCGGCTATAATGCCATCTCGGCGCTGTCGCCGGCGCAGAAGAAGGCGGGCGTGCTGACCTTCTCCTCGGGCAACCATGCCCAGGCGATCGCGCTGTCGGGACAGCTGCTGGGCGTGCCCACGACGATCATCATGCCGGAAGATGCGCCCGCCGCGAAGATGGCGGCGACCAAGGGCTATGGCGGCGAGATCGTGCTCTATGACCGCTACACCCAGGACCGCCTCGAGATCGGCGCAAAGCTTGCCGCCGAGCGCGGCCTGTCGCTGATCCCGCCCTACGACCACCCCGACGTCATCGCTGGCCAGGGCACGGCGACCAAGGAGCTGATCGAGGATGCCGGCCCGCTCGACATTCTGCTGGTCTGCCTCGGCGGTGGTGGCCTGCTGGCTGGCGCCGCGCTGGCGGCCAAGGCGCTCAACCCGGCCTGCAAGGTCTATGGCGTCGAGCCCGAGGCCGGCAATGACGGCCAGCAATCGTTCCGCACCGGCAAGATCGTCAAGATCGCCGTGCCCAAGACCATCGCCGACGGCGCGCAGACGCCCTTCCTCGGCGAATACACCTTCCCGATCATCCAGGATCTGGTCGAGGACATCGTCACCGTCAGCGACGCGGCCCTGATCGACGCCATGCGCTTCTTCGCCGAGCGCATGAAGCTCGTGGTCGAGCCGACCGGCTGCCTGGCGGCGGCTGCGGCCTTCACCGGCGCGGTGCCGGTTGCAGGGCGTCGGGTCGGCGTCATCATCAGCGGCGGCAATGTCGATCTGACGAGCTTTGCGCGTTTCGTCGCCCCGGCTGCATGAAAGCCGCGGGCGGCGTCAATCCAGCGTTGACGCCGCCCGCCCAAGCGACTATACGCCAGCCTCTCGCGAAGGCCTGCGCAAGCATTGGTCGGCGCCGGCACATTTTCAATCAAGGTCGCGATCCGGCCCCGCCAGGCGAAAAGCCTTAAGGCGAACGGTCGCGATGATAATGAGGACGACCCATGGCCAATACGACCTCGGCCAAGAAGGCCACGCGAAAGATCGTGCGCCGCACCGAAGTCAACAAGGCGCGCCGCTCACGCATGCGCACCTACCTGCGCAAGGTCGAGGAGGCGCTGGCCTCCGGCGACAAGAGCGCCGCTGCCGAAGCCCTCAAGGCCGCCCAGCCCGAGATCATGCGAGCCGCCCAGAAGGGCGTCGTTCACAAGAATACCGCCTCGCGCAAGGTTTCGCGTCTGGCTCACCGGGTCGGCGCTCTGGCCTCCTGATCGCAGCATTCCGCAGAGCGGTTTTGCTGACCAAAAACCCGGCCTCGCGGCCGGGTTTTTTCATGTCCGGAGCTGTGACTGTTGCGGCCGCAACACAGTCCCGGCAATGACGAAAAAATCGCTCGCTTCAAGCGATTTCGCAATCTTTCCACGGCTTTGCGCGCTTGACTCTGGGTCGTCGTTCAGGGCCGGGAATCGTTCCGTTCGGGACTTTCGACCGCGCAAATAAAGCTGATATTTTTCATGACTTTAGCGGGCAAAGGATTTGGCTCCCGAGAATCTCCCGAGGCGACGGCGCGCTCTGGGGCGCTCCGGAAAAAAAAGATTCGCAACCTGCCGCAAGCGGTCGTGGTGAAGAAAATCTTAATCTCCACAAGCCATTGCGAGCCTCTTTCCGGTAGGTCAGCGAGCCGCCTTTTAGGGCCGACTCTCGGAAGCCGGCTGAAGGGGATATTGCTCCCGTTCGAGAGCGCCCTGTAAGGTCTTTTTATCGCCGGTCGGGCAGCAATGACCGCCGGGGATTTCCAAAGATGATCGGCGTTTTAGCTCGCGACCGGGGGGTTGGAGGATGCGGCTCTTTATCTTGCTGCTTTAGAGATGAAGTGCGGCTTCGTCCTGCGGCGAGCCATTCTGAGCGTAATCGACAGACATCGGGGCAGGAGTCCTGCGGGCTGAGGCGTCCGCCGGAACCCTGAGTTATCGACCGGACACCAGCGCCGGGCGCTGCTGCCGCATTGCGGCGGCGTGACGCCTTGCGACCAATTTTATTGAAGATGGGGCAGACGAATGTTTGAGCGGCGGGAGATGTTGGACGCGAGCGAGGTCGGGGTTGCGCCCCTGCCTTTGATCGCGGCGACGATGATGGAGAGAACTGGCGCGGAGAAGGCTGTCATGCCCACGCAAGGCTCGTTGACCGAGGCGTGGGACCGGGTGCGCCGCCGTTTGCGGGCGGAACTCGGCGAGGACGTGTTCTCGAGCTGGTTCGCCCGCGTCGAGATGGCCTCGCTCGTCGACGGCGTGGTCTATCTGACCGTGCCCACGCGTTTCCTGAAGAGCTGGCTCGAGGCGCATTACGCCGAGCGGCTTCAGGTCAACTGCCAGGCCGAACTCGGCGCCGACAACGGCGTCGTGCTTTCCGTGCGCCAGGTCTCCCGCGACAGCGCCGCCGTCAGCGTGGTTCGCGAGACGCTCGCCCCGCGCGGCAAGCCGTCCGCCGCGCCCTCGGCCGTGACGCTTGCACAGCCCCGGCCCGGTGAGGCGGCGGCTGCTCCTTGCGAACGCGATCTCGTCGACGCCTGCGGCACCATGCTCGACCGGCGCATGACCTTCACGAGCTTCATCGTCGGCAAATCGAACCAGCTCGCCTTCGCCGCGGCCGAGCGGATTGCGGCGGCCCCCGTCGGCCAGACGCCCTATAATCCGCTTTATCTTCATGCCGGCGTCGGCCTCGGCAAGACGCATCTCCTGCAGGCGATTGCCCAGGAGGCGCGCAGCCAGGGCAAGCGCGTCGCCTATTTCACTGCCGACCGCTTCATGTACGGTTTCGTCGCGGCGCTGAAATCGCAGACCGCGCTCGCCTTCAAGGAGAAGCTGCGTGGTATCGACCTTCTCGTGGTCGACGACGTCCAGTTCATCCAAGGCAAGTCGATCCAGCAGGAATTCGGCCACACCATCAACGCGTTGATCGACGCCGGCAAGCAGATCGTCGTCGCCGGCGACAGGCTCGCCAATGATCTGGAGGCGCTCGACGAGCGCATCCGCTCGCGGCTCGGCGGCGGGCTCGTCGTCGAGGTCGGCGATCTCGACGAGACCCTGCGCGGCAAGATCCTGACCGGCCGGCTCGATGCGCTCCACGCCGCCCATCCGAATTTCCACGTCAACCCGGATGTCGTGTCCTATGTCGCCCGCGTCGTGGCGACCAATGGCCGCGATCTTGATGGCGCGGCCAACCGCCTGCTGGCGCATGCGACGCTGTCGGGCCAGCCCGTGACGCTGGAAACGGCCGAAGCCGCGATCCGCGATCTCGTCCGCACCCGCGAGCCGCGCCGCGTCAAGATCGAGGACATTCAGAAGCTGGTCGCGACCCGCTACAATGTCAGCCGGGCCGACATCCTCTCCGAGCGGCGCACGGCGGCCGTGGTCAAGCCGCGCCAGATCGCGATGTATCTGTCGAAGGCGCTGACACCGCGCTCCCTGCCCGAGATCGGCCGGCGCTTCGGCGGGCGCGACCACACCACGGTGCTGCACGCGGTCCGCAAGATCGAGAAGCAGATCACCGAGGACCGCTCGCTCCATGACGAGGTCGACCTGCTCAAGCGCATGCTGCAGGAATGATCTGCCGCAGCGCCGGCCACAATCGGCCGGCGCTGCTTTGGCTGTGGTTGACGGGCGCAAGCGCCCTTGCGCCATCAGTCGGCCTCCGGCAATGTCGCGGGCCATTCCGCCGCCTGCGCAGCCAAAGCCGGGCGCAATCACGCCAGAAGACTTGACGACGATGAAGGTTACGGTCGAACGCTCTACCCTGCTGAAGTCGCTGGGCCACGTGCATCGCGTGGTGGAGCGCCGCAACACCATCCCGATCCTGTCCAATCTCCTGCTGAGCGCAGCCGAATCCGGGCTGAAGCTGAAGGCGACCGACCTCGACATCGAGGTCGTCGAGACGATTGCAGCTGATGTCGCCGAGCCCGGCGCAACCACCGTCCCGGCCCATACCTTCTACGATATCGTGCGCAAACTGCCCGACGGCGCGCAGGTTTCGCTCGAGACGACCGGCGAGACCGGCCTGACCCTGCGCTCGGGCCGCTCGCGCTTCCAGCTCCAGACCCTGCCCGAAAGCGATTTCCCCGACATCACGGCGGGTGAAATGGCGCACAGCTTCAAGCTCGCCGCCGGCGAGTTCAAGCGCCTGATCGACAAGACCCAGTTTGCGATCTCGACGGAAGAGACGCGCTATTATCTCAACGGCATCTACCTGCACGCGCTCGAATTCGAGGGCCGCGGCCTCCTGCGCGCTGTCGCGACCGACGGCCATCGCCTCGCCCGGGTCGATACGGCCGCGCCTGCCGGCGCTCTCGGCATGCCCGGCGTCATCGTGCCGCGCAAAGCCGTCGCCGAAATCCAGAAGCTGCTCGAGGATGGCGACAGCGAGGTCGCGATCGAACTTTCCGCGACCAAGATCCGCGTCTCCGCTCAGGCCGTGGTGCTGACCTCCAAGCTGATCGACGGCACCTTCCCCGATTATCAGCGCGTCATTCCCAGCGGCAACGACAAGCGCCTGACCGTGGACAAGGGCGATTTCGCGGCTTCGGTCGACCGCGTCTCGACGATCTCGTCGGAGCGCGGCCGCGCCGTGAAGCTTTCCATGGCCGATGGTCGGATGACGCTCTCCGTCACCAACCCCGATTCCGGTTCGGCGACCGAGGAGATCGAGGTCGATTACGATGCAAGCCCGCTCGATATCGGCTTCAATGCGCGCTATCTGATGGATATCGCAGCCCAGCTCGATGGCGACACCGCACTGCTCAAGCTTGCCGACCCCGGCTCGCCGACCGTGATCCAGGATCGCGAGGGGGCCTCGGCGCTCTATGTGCTGATGCCGATGCGCGTCTAGGCGGCAGCTTTGCCGTGGCCGCGGTCGCGCGCCTGATCCTGCAGGACTTCCGCTCCTATGAGGCTCTCGATCTCCCGGTCGAGGGCCAGATCATTGCGCTCGTCGGCGAAAACGGCGCCGGCAAGACCAATATCCTCGAAGCGCTCTCGCTGTTTGCGCCTGGCCGCGGCCTGCGCCGCGCCGACCTGCCCGACATGGCCCGCACGGCCGGCCCCGGCTCGTTTGCCGCTTCGATCGCGCTTGCCGGGGACGGCGCCCGGCTCGGCATGGGGTTGGCTGAGCGCGATGGCGAGGGCAGGCGGGCGAGGCTCGCCCGGATCGACGGCGTCCAGGCCGGTTCGGCGCTGGCGTTTAGTGAATATCTGCGCCTGGTCTGGCTCACACCGGATTCGGACGGGCTGTTTCGGGGCTCGGCCGGCGAGCGGCGGCGCTTTCTCGACCGGCTGGTGCTGGCGGTCGATCCCGTCCATGCGACGCGCTCGAACGCACTGGAGCGCGCGCTGCGCTCGCGCAACCGCATTCTCGAGGAGACACCCCATCAGGGTCAGTGGCTCGACGCCATCGAGCGCGAGATCGCCGAGCTCGGGGTCGCGGTCGCCGCCGCCCGGGCCGAGACGGTGGCGCGCCTTCAGGCCATCATCGCCGAGACCCGCGACGAGGCCTCGCCCTTTCCCCATGCGTCGGTCGCGCTGTCGGGTGAAATCGACACGCTCGTGGCGCAAGGCGCGGCGCTCGACGCCGAGGACGCCTACCGTGCTTTGCTGCGCCAGGGCCGGGCGCGCGACCGCGCCGCTGGCCGCACTCTGGCCGGACCGCAGGCGTCGGATCTGGAGGTCCGTCATGCCCAGAAGGACATTCCCGCCGAACTCGGCTCGACCGGCGAACAGAAGGCGCTGCTGATCGGCCTCGTGCTCGCCCATGCCAGGCTGGTCGCCGGCATGAGCGGTCTTAGCCCCCTCGTGCTGCTCGACGAGATCGCCGCCCATCTCGATCCGCGTCGCCGCGACGCGCTCTATGAAGCCCTGCTTGCGCTCGGCTGCCAGGTCTGGATGACCGGCGCCGATCCGGCGCTGTTTGCGACCCTGCCAGGGGGGTCGCAGCGTTTCATGGTCGGTGCAGGCTGCGTCGTCGCGCTGGATTGAGCGCCCGCATCACGGGTTTGCGTCAAGGATGGTTAACCATTTTTGACGAGAATGGCGCCGATGCAACCGTCGCTACCCATCTTCACGGCCGCCGAAGCCGCGATCGCAGCTCGTCTCCTGACGATTCTCGAGCCGCATTTCGATGCCTCGGTTCGCGCGCTCTACCTGAAGACGTTTGGCGCCGAGCAGCATATCCGGCAGCAGGCGACCTATCAGGACGAGGCTCTGAAATACCGTCGGCTCTTCCGCCTCCAACTCGACGACGAGTATGTCGCGGCCAAGAAGCGCATCGTCACCCGTGCCAACGGCCGCAAGATCGCGCTCGCCGACTATCCGCAGTTCTTCCAGGAGGATTTCGCCAATTTTTCGGCGGTCATCGTCGCGAAATGGAAACGGCGCTGGGGGCCGGTCGCGCCCGCGCTCCGCGTGTTCTTCACGCTGATGCTGACCGATGTCTCGTTCTCGCTGGCCTGCTTCGATGACGCCATCGAGACCGAGATGGGTGAGCGCCTGAACGGTATCGAGAATGCCTTCCGCAATGGCATCGGCGAGCGGATTTCCGCGATCGAGACCAGCATGGGCGAGGTCGCCGGCTGTTCGGAGCGCCTCTCGGCCAAGGCCGGTGCGACGCTGATGGCGGTGGCCGGCACGACGCGCCGGCCAGAGCAGGTCTCGGCCTCGGTCGCGGAGATCGTTGCCGCGACGCGCAATTTCGGCGCTTCCAGCGAGCGCATCATGCAGGAAACGGCGACATCGAGCCGCGCCACCGACGAAGCCAGCGCCGAATGCCGCGGCATCGCCGACAACGTCTCGACGCTCCGGCAGGCCAATGAGCGCATCGGCAGCGTCGTCGAACTGATCCGCAACCTTGCCTCGCAGACCAATCTGCTGGCGTTGAACGCCACCATCGAGGCCGCCCGCGCCGGAGAGGCCGGGCGCGGCTTTGCCGTCGTCGCAGCCGAAGTCAAATCGCTGGCGACCGCGACCAACAGCGCCACCGAGACCATCCGACAGGGCATCGCGGAGGTCGTCAGCGCCGGCGAGGCGATCGAGGACGCCGTGCGCGAGCTTAGCCAGAGCATGCAGGCGATGCAGGCCAGCGCCCGCATCGTCGCCGATTCCGTTGCCGAGCAGGCCGGGCGCATCCACGCCATCGCCGAACGCGCCGAAGCGTCGTCCTCCGGTGTCGACGCGATCGCCCATCACGCTGCCCTGGTCGAGGGGATCGCGGGCGAAGCGGCCGAACTCGCCGAGCAGATGGACGACCGCGTCAGGGCGACATCCATGATGTCGAAATCGCTCGAACGCGCCATCGGGGATTTTCTCGGCGAGGTTTCCAACGCTCGCGCCGAGCGTCACCGCGCCGTCATCCGGCAGACCGGCTGAGCCGATGCTGCTCGCAGCCGGGCTGATCGATCTCGGCTTCGCCCTGTTTCACGCAACCTTTTGGCGGCTGCTGGACTGGCCCGGCCGGCTTGCGCCTTCTGGCGGACACAACGCCGCGATCACGCAGACGCTGAACATCATGCTGACCTTCGTCTTCGCGGCTTATGGCGGGGCGGTGCTCTGGCAGGGCGCGCAAGGTCAAGCGCCCACTCTGCTGCCGGCCATCGGCGCCGCGTTCTGGCTGCTGCGACTTGTTCTGCAATTCGTCCTGTTCGACTTCAGGCCGTTCGTCTCGAAGGTGATCACGGCGGCTTTTGCGTTGGCCGCGGTGCTTCACCTGTTGGCGGCGCTGGCCTGAGACTGGCCATTTCGGCCAGGGTCGGGCACACCCTCCCCATGCCGCAATCTCGCGAATCAGACGCCCGCGCGATCCTCAAATCCGTCTTCGGCTATGATGATTTCCGCCCCGGCCAATGGGAGGTGATCGAGGCCGCGCTCGGCGGACAGGACGTCTTTGCCGTGATGCCGACGGGCTCCGGCAAATCGATGTGCTACCAGCTCCCGGCGCTGGTCGCGGGCGGGCTGACGCTGGTGGTCTCGCCGCTGATCGCATTGATGCGCGATCAGGTCGGGCAGCTGGTGCGGGCCGGCGTCGCCGCGGCCTCGCTCAATTCGATGAATACGGAAGCCGAGGCCACCGAGGCCTGGGACAGGCTCAATGCCGGCGAGTTGCGCCTGCTTTTCGTGTCGCCCGAGCGGCTGGCGGGCGAGGGGCTGGTCTCGCGCCTGCGCCGTCTCGGAGTCACCCGGCTCGCCATCGACGAGGCCCATTGCGTCTCGCAATGGGGCCACGACTTCCGGCCCGAATACCGCCTGCTCGCCAAGGTGCGCGAGGCGCTCGGAGGCGTGCCGGTCACGGCCCTGACCGCGACCGCCGACCGGCAGACCCGAGACGACATCGCCCAGCAGCTTTTCCCGAAGCCGCCGCATCTGGTGGTGCATTCCTTCGACCGGCCCAATCTCAAGCTCGCCTTCGCGCCCAAGGACCAGCCGAGCCGCCAGATCGCCGATTTCCTCAAGCGGCATCGCGGCGGCAGCGGCATCGTCTACTGTTCCTCGCGCGGCCGCACCGAGCGGCTTGCCGGCAGCCTGAGCGAAAAGGGCTACAACGCGCTGCCCTACCACGCCGGGCTGGAGCAGGGCGTGCGCAACCGCAATCAGGACGTCTTCCTGCAGGAGGACGGCGTCGTCGTCTGCGCCACGATCGCCTTCGGCATGGGCATCAACAAGCCCGATGTCCGCTTCGTCGTGCATGCCGACATGCCTGGCTCGATCGAGAGCTATTATCAGGAGATCGGCCGCGCCGGGCGCGACGGCCTGCCCGCCGATACGCTGACCCTCTACGGCACCGAGGACATGGCGCTGCGCCGCCGCCAGATCGACGAAAAGGCCGTCGACGACGAGCGCCGGCGCATCGAGCACAAGCGGCTCAACGCCATGGTCGACCTGTGCGAATCCGCGCTCTGTCGCAGGAGCGCGCTGCTCTCTTATTTCGGCGAGCAGACCCAGAGCTGCAAACATGCCAACGCGCCTATCCGCTGCGATCTTTGCGGCGGCGACGCCACGCTGACCGACGCCACGCTCGACGCGCGCAAGCTGCTCTCGGCGGTAGTGCGCTCGGGCCAGCGTTTCGGCGCGGCCCACCTCGCCGACATCCTCACCGGCACCCTGACCGACACGATTCGCCGCCAGAACCATGATGGGCTTAAGACCTTCGGCGTCGGCAAGGACAAGGCCAAGAGCGCCTGGACCGCGCTGACGCGCAAGCTTTTCGCGGCGGGAGCGCTCGCGGAAGCCAGCACCGAGCATGGCGGCTTTCGCATGACCGAAAGGGGCGAGGACATCCTGTTCGGGCGCGAGACGATCGCGCTGCGGCAGGATGCGCTTCCCGCCCGGCGCAGCCCCGCCGAGCGCGCCGCTGCACGGGCCGATGGGCTCGACGAAGGCATTGCGGCGCTGTTCGAGCATTTGCGGCAGCTGCGTCTCTCGATCGCCCGCGAGGAGGGCGTCGCCGCCTACATCATCTTTACCGACCGCACGCTGATCGCGATGGCCAGGGAGCAGCCTGCGAGCCTCGACCGGATGCGTGCGATCGAAGGCGTCGGCGAGCGCAAGCTCGCGCAATATGGCGAGGCTTTCGTCGACGCCATCGCCGGCTTTCAAGGATAAGGCCTGCGCTTTCGGGCTCAGCGATGCTGCCGGTCTTGCCGCGGCTGCGTCCCTGCGGCACAAACCGCCGATGAGCGAGACCCCGCCGCCGCGCATCACCATCGTCTATTGCACACAGTGCCAGTGGTTGCTGCGCTCGGCCTGGCTGGCGCAGGAGGTGTTGTCGACCTTCTCGACCGGCCTCGGCGAGGTCGCGCTGCAGCCTGGCACGGGCGGCGTTTTCAGGATCGCCTATGACGGCGAGACCATCTGGGATCGCACGGTCGACGGCGGCTTCCCCGAGGCCAAGGTGCTGAAGCAGCGCATCCGGGACAGGCTCGATCCCACCCGCGACCTCGGCCATATCGATCGCTCCTGACCCTGAACGAACGCCGTCGCCATCCGCGCTGAAAACCGCCTCTCGCGCACGCACGCGTACACGCGTGAAAAAGCCACGGTGAACCCCTATATTCGTGATACGAATCAAGACGATCGCAGGCGCATCGGCGCCGGCCGAAGGACTCCGACATGAACGATGCTGCCCGCGACCTTGAAGACGCCGCCTATGGCGCCGATTCCATCAAGGTTCTCAAAGGCTTGGATGCCGTCCGCAAACGTCCTGGCATGTATATCGGCGACACCGATGACGGCTCGGGCCTGCACCACATGGTCTATGAAGTCGTCGACAACGCCATCGACGAGGCGCTGGCTGGTCATGCCGACATCGTCACCGTCACGCTGAACGCCGAGGGTTCGGTTACCGTCACCGACAACGGGCGCGGCATTCCGACCAATATCCACAGCGAGGAAGGCATTTCGGCCGCCGAGGTCATCATGACCCAGCTCCATGCCGGCGGTAAGTTCGACCAGAATTCCTACAAGGTCTCTGGCGGCCTGCACGGCGTCGGCGTCTCCGTCGTCAACGCGCTCTCGGTCTCGCTCAAGCTCAGGATCTGGCGCGGCGGCAACGAGCATTTCATGGAGTTTCGCCATGGCGATGCGGTCGCCCCGCTCGTCGTCGTCGGCCCGGCCGGCGACAAGCGCGGAACGGAGGTGACCTTCACGCCCTCGACCGAAACCTTCACGATGATCGAGTTCGACTACAAGACGCTCGAACATCGTCTGCGCGAACTCGCTTTTCTCAATTCCGGCGTCCGCATCGTCCTGACCGACGCCCGCCATTCCGAGGTGGTGCGCGAGGAGTTGATGTATGAGGGCGGCGTCGAGGCCTTCGTGCGCTATCTCGACCGCGCCAAGACTGCGATCATCAGCAAACCTGTGATGCTGAGCAACGAGAAGGACGGCATCACCGTCGATGTCGCGCTGTGGTGGAACGACTCATACCACGAGAACGTGCTCTGCTTCACCAACAACATCCCGCAGCGCGACGGCGGCACCCATCTCGCCGGCTTTCGCGCCGCGCTGACGCGCCAGATCACCGGCTATGCCGAGAGTTCCGGCATCCTGAAGAAGGAAAAGGTCTCGCTCACCGGCGATGATTGCCGCGAGGGCCTGACCGCGATCGTCTCGGTCAAGGTGCCCGATCCGAAATTCTCGTCGCAGACCAAGGACAAGCTGGTCTCGTCCGAGGTGCGTCCGGTCGTCGAGAACGTCGTCAACCAGGCGCTCTCGACCTGGCTCGAGGAGCATCCGCCAGAGGCCAGGCTGATCGTCGGCAAGGTCGCCGAGGCCGCCGCCGCCCGCGAGGCCGCCCGCAAGGCGCGCGACCTCACCCGCCGCAAGGGCGCGCTCGATATCGCCTCGCTCCCGGGCAAGCTCGCCGACTGCCAGGAGCGCGATCCCGCGAAATCCGAACTCTTCATCGTCGAGGGTGACTCCGCCGGCGGCTCGGCCAAGCAGGGCCGCGCCCGCGAATATCAGGCGGTTCTGCCGTTGCGCGGCAAAATCCTCAATGTCGAGCGGGCGCGTTTCGACAAGATGCTCTCCTCCGAACAGGTCGGCACGCTGATCACGGCGCTCGGCGCGGGCATCGGCCGCGAGGAGTTCAACATCGAGAAGCTGCGCTACCACAAGATCATCATCATGACCGACGCGGACGTGGACGGCTCCCATATCCGCACCTTGCTGCTGACCTTCTTCTATCGGCAGATGCCGGAGGTGATCGAGCGCGGCCATCTCTTCATCGCCCAACCGCCACTCTACAAGGCGGCGCGGGGCAAGTCACAGACCTATCTGAAGGACGAGCGCGCGCTCGAGGATTATCTGATCGACACCACCCTTGATGGCGCGGTCTTCCGCACCAGTGACGGTGTGGAGCGTGGAGGATCCGATCTACGCGCTCTGATCGAGGAGGCGCGCGGCGTGCGCAACGCTCTTGCGCTGCTGCATTCGCGCTATGACCGGCGCGTCGCCGAGCAGATGGCCATCGCCGGTGCGCTGCATCCGTTCTCCGAGGGGAGCGAGGCGCAGGCCAATGCGGCGGCGGCCTCCGTCGCCGCGCGGCTGGACGCGATCTCCGACGATCTGGAGCGCGGCTGGGAAGGCAGGTTCGCCGAAGGCGGCTTCCTGTTCTCGCGCATGGTGCGTGGCGTCAAGCAGGTCGCAGGCCTCGATGCCGGGCTCCTCGCCAGCGCCGAGGCGCGCAAGCTCGACGCGTCGGCCGCCTCGCTGCAGGAGGCCTATGCCAAGCCAGGCGTGCTCGCGCGCAAGGGCGACGAGCACGCCGTCAACGGGCCGACCGACCTGTTCGAGGCGGTTTCTGCGATCGGCAAGAAGGGCGTCTCGCTGCAGCGCTACAAAGGTCTGGGCGAGATGAATCCCGACCAGCTCTGGGAGACGACGCTCGATCGTGACGCGCGCTCGCTGCTGCGTGTCCGGAACGACCAGAACGACGAGGCCGACGACCTCTTCGTCAAGCTGATGGGCGATGTCGTCGAGCCGCGCCGGGAATTCATCCAGACCAACGCGCTGAACGCGACCGTCGATACCTGAGAGCGCCCGTCAGGACGTAACTCCAGACTGCGCGACCACCGATCCAAGGGACGGCCCATGACGCCGGGAGATGAGTCTGCCGGCCGATCTTCCGCGAGGGCGCTGCTGTTCGGGTTTGCGTCGGCGGGAGCGTCGGTCGCCGTCTTCTCGGGCTGGTTCGTCGTGACCCGTTTCGCCGTCACGCGCGAATTGACGATCTGGGACGTCACCGCTCTGCGTTTCGGCATCGGCGCTCTGGTCCTGCTTCCAGTGCTGTTGAAGTCCCGGCTGCCGCCGCGGGCCTGGGGGCAGGGACTGATCTTTGCGCTTCTGTGGGGTGCGCCCTTCGTCATTCTGGTCGCACTGGGCCTGCGCCTCACCAGTGCCGCGCAGGCGGCCTCGACGACGCCGACGCTGATGCCGGTCTTCGCCGGGGTCATTGCCTGGGTCGGGCTTGGCGAATGGCCGGGCCGGCCACGCTTGCTCGGCTACGGTACGATCATTGCCGGGCTTGTCGTGCTGACGCGCGCCAGCGCGCCCGAAGGCGGCGTGTTCGATCCCGTCGGACTGGCCGCGCTCGCCCTGGCAGCCGCGATGTGGGCTGTGTATACGCTGATGTTTCGGGTCTCGTCGCTTTCAGCCCTGCAATCGGCGGCGCTGATCTGCTTCTGGTCGGCGGTCCTGTTCGTGCCGTTCTATATCGGCTCTGGCATCAGCCGGCTCGGGCAAGCTTCGCTGCAGGAACTCGCTTTGCAGGGGGTCTATCAAGGTGTCCTGATGAGCGCGGTGGCCATCGTCACCTTCAATCGGGCGGTCGCGATCCTCGGGCCGGGCGCGGCGACGGCGGTGATCGCACTGATTCCGGTGGTGGCGACGCTGATCGCGATCCCCGTGCTCGGCGAGATGCCCGGCCCGGCGGCCATGGTCGCCATCGGTGTCATCGTCTGCGGCGTCGTGCTGGCGGCGCGTCCGCGGCCGCAGGCCTGACGGCTTTGGGCGTCAGGCGAACACCGACCAGCCCGTCGCCTCGGCCACCTTCTCCAGCGCCAGCGTGCCAAGCATCGAATTGCCGTTGGCGTTGAGACCGGGCGACCAGACCGCGATCGACGCCTTGCCGGGCGCGATCGCGAGGATTCCGCCGCCGACGCCTGATTTGCCGGGCAAGCCGACCTTGAAGGCGAAATCGCCCGACGCGTCGTAGTGGCCGCAGGTCAGCATCAGCGCATTGATCCGCCGCGCCCGCTGGCTGGAGACGACGCGCGCGCCGCCGGGCTGGTAGAGCCCGCCATGCATCAGGAAGCGCCCGGCCATGGCGAGCTGGCGGCAGCTCATGGCGATGGCGCATTGGTGGAAATAGACGCCGAGCGTGCGCTCCGGCGGGTGCTGGATGTTGCCGAACGCCTTCATGTAATTGGCCAGCGCGACATTGCGGAAGCCGGTCGCCTGCTCGGCCCGCGCCACCGCCTCGTCGATCGAGATCGTGTCGTCATCGGCGAGATAACGCACGAAGCGCAGCAATTCGCCGATCGCGACGCGTGGCTCGTGGCCGGCGAGGTTGACGTCGGCGACGACGAGCGCGCCGGCGTTGATGAAGGGGTTGCGCGGAATCCCCGCCTCGCGCTCGAGCTGGACGATCGAGTTGAAGGGCGTGCCCGAGGGCTCGCGCCCGACGCGCCGCCACAGCGTGTCGCCAATCTTGCCCAGCGCCTGCGTCAGCGCGAATACCTTGGAGACGCTCTGGATCGAGAACGGCTCCTCGGCGTCTCCGGCTTCATGGACCGCGCCGCCGGCGGTGACGATGCAGAGACCGAACCGGGCAGGGTCGATCGCCGCCAGCGGCGGGATATAGCTGGCGACCGTGCCGCGTTCGGTGAGATCGGCCATCTCGCCTGCGACCATGCGCACGAGCTGCGCCAGATCCGTCATGCCTCGCGCTCCCGGTCCACCCCTCTTCGCTCGGCACCAAGCCGGAGCCCCGGGCCTCGGTCAAGCGGACAACGACCGGGCCGGTTGCGCGGGATCGGGAACGGAGCGATCCTGATGGGATATGTCAGGGGAGCGCCGCCATGCGTTATGTGTCCGGCCTGATCGCCGCGCTTGCAGCCGCGATGGCGCAGTCCGCAGTCGCCCGCCCGCTCGAACGCGAATTGCCGCTGAAACGCGCGGCCTGCTGGGAACGGGTCTACGATGCCGCGCATCTGAGCGCGCATCCACGACAGAAGGTCGCCGGGATCAGGCTCGTGCACATCGCGACAGCTGAAGATCAGGGCCCCGCCGGCGTCTATCTGCAGCTCTATTTCAATCTGCGGCAGCGCAGGGGCAACGCCGGCACCGCGCACGACTACAAATACGGCGGATTCTGCAAGGCGGCCGGCTTCGGCCTGCGTTGCGAGGCGGAGTGGGATGCTGGTGTATTCACGGTCGAGCCGGGGCAGCGCGGCGATCTGCTGGTCCGCAATCGCGGCATTGTCGCCAATCCGCTCGAATATGATTCCGAGGACATTGCCGACAATGCCGTGAAAATTCCCGCCAAACCCGATGACGGCGCCTGGGCGCTGAAACCGGCGGGCAGTGAATGCAAGATCGAGTGAAGCAGCCTCAGGCGGACGCGCCGGCGACCTTGACCAGCCGCGTCACCAGAGCGTCGAGGAAGCCGCCAGTGCGCGCGTCGAGCAATTCGCCGTCCTCGCCGAACGCCTTGTCGGCCAGCCCCACAGCGACCATTTCCGGGATCAGCATGGCGCCGAAGCCGAGTTCGAGCACCGTGCGCAATTGCGTCAGCGCGCGATAGCCGCCGAGATGCCCGGGCGAAGCTCCACCCAGCGCGACGACCTTGCCGGCGAGCCCGGACGCCGGCGGGCCTGCTTTCGCCGTGCTCGCCCAGTCGAGCGCGTTTTTCAGTGCGGGCGTGTATCCGGCATTGTATTCGGGGCTGGCGATGAAAAGCCCGTGATGTGAGTCAAAAAGCGCCCGCAGTTCGGTGGCCTTGGCCGGCGTATTGCCGAACGCGGTGGCGTCGACCAGCGGCAGGACATAGTCGGCCAACGTGATCTGCGTGACCTGCGCCCCTGCCGCCGCGAGCTTTCTGGCGGCGAGCGTCGCAAGCCTGGTGTTGAGCGAACCCTCTCGGGTCGAGCCCGAGAAGACAAGGATTTTCGGCGTTGCCATGGCGATGTCTCATCCGGGAAATGGGTTGCGGCGGAGGGGTGAAGATCGACTTGGCGGAAAGCAATGCTCGCGCCACATGACGTTTCCATGCCGGGCGTCCTGTCCCGTGTGGCGACAGTGTCGTGCCGCTCAAATCGCCTGCCGATAGACCCAGACGCGGGCGGGCGGGATGTTGCGCAACACCCAGTCCGAGACGGAACTCCTCAATCCCGAGCCCTTGCGCGGGACGGGCGAGATCACCGAATAGGTGAACTGGATCAAAGGAGCAGCCTCGCTGAGCAGCGAAAACGCGTCGCGGGCGAGCGCGCTGCGCGCGGCCGGCGGCCGGTTGAACAGCGGCAGGCTGGAGACGATTGCGCTCGCCTTCTCCGTCAGAACCCCGGCAAGCGTCGTCGAAAGCGCATAGGCGTCGCCCTCGACTACGGTCGCCTTGGGAAAGCGCTGGCGCAGCAGCGCGCAGAATTCCGGGCTGTACTCGACCAGGATCAGCCGGTCTTCGCTGATGCCACGTTCGATCAGCGCTTCGGTCACCGGGCCGGTGCCGGGTCCGATCTCGATCACCGGGCCGGGGCTTTCGGGATCGACGAAGGAGGCCATGCGCCGGGCGAGCGCCGGGCTCGACGGCGTCACCGAGCCGGTGCGGCCGGGATCGTCGATCCAGGACTTGATGAAGCGCGCCTCGTCGCCGAGCTTCGCCCTCGCTTCGCCGGCCGCCTTGCTGACCCGCGTCTTGAGCTTCTCGGCGGTGTTGCGGACCTCGCCCTCGACCTTGTAGCGCACGGCGGCGACCCTCAGCCGCGCTTCGGCGACGCTGTCGACGAGGTCGGCCGCGGTCACGCGCATCTCGTCCTCGATACGCGCGGCCACGCTGGACTGGCCGATCCGCGCAGCAAGGGAGACGCCGCGCGGGCGCCGGGTATGCAAGGTTGGGGGCATTTGGCCTCTTATTATTGCCGCGACAGGCGGCAAGCATGACGAAAAGATGACGTTACCTGCGCGACATATGGGGTCAAGAGCGATCGCTGGCCAGCGCCTTGTCGCCGGTCTGCCGCAGGGTGAACTCAGATCAACGGTCTTGGTTCGAATTCCCGCTCGAAAAGCGAGGCCATGCGCGCCGTCAGGCGCGGGTTGAGCAGGGTCAGCCGCCCGCCCGCGATGGAGAACAGCCCGGCCTTGCGCAGCCGCGACCAGGTCTTGCTGGTGTGGACGAGCGACAGCCCGAGCGCGTCGGCCAATTGCTGCTGGGATAGTGGGAACTGGAAGCTGTTGTCGCTGACGAGGCCGAGCACGTTGGCCCGGCGATAGAGTGAGATCAGCAGCGCTGCGATGCGTTCGGCGGCGCTGCGCTGGCCGACCGAGGTCAGGTTCTCGTCGATCAGGCTTTCCTCGCGCGAGCCGAGCCAGGCGACCTCATAGGCAAGGCTCGGCATCCGCACGAACAGATCCCAGACCCGCTTGCGTGGAAATACGCAGAGCTCGACCTCGGTCAGCGCCTCGATGCCATGGGCGGAGGCGCTGAGCAGGGAGGCCTGCAGGCCGACCAGATCCCCCGGCAGCAGAAAGTTCAGGATCTGGCGGCGGCCGTCGGGCAGGGATTTGTAGCGGAAGGCCCAGCCCGAGAAGAGTGTGTAGAGCTCCGCGTCCTCCTGGCCAGGATGAATAATATCGGCTCCCGCCGGCAGACTCCTGTGATCGACCTTCATCGCCTGGATGAAGCGCACCTCGTCGTCGGTCTTGTCCTTGAAGGCAGGTTTCAGCCGCAGCGGGCAGGCCAGGCAGGGCACGCCGACGCGGCCTTGATGCGCGGTGACAGTCATCGTCTGGATCGCTTCCCCGATATCGCAACGATCATGCTCATCGTGCAGGGCGTAACTCAATATCAAATAACATGTCTTTGCCGTTGTGCGCCGCAGCAGATGCGATAGCGGTGTAGGAAGTAGCGGTGCAGGAACATGCGCGCGAGCGCGACGTTGTCCGCCTTGCTAAGCCGGCAGCGTGGTCTGGTATCTTGGCCTATCGGGAGAACCTCCAGCATGTCCGACACGCCGCGCGCTCAAGACCGTTCGCGCATGAGGCGCTTTTTCGCCAACGCGCTGGGATTCTGGACCGGCGAAACGCGGGTTCGGGCCTGGGTGCTGACGGTGACGGTCCTCGTCTTCGCCGGCGCGCAGATCGCCACCGCCGTCGGCGTCAACACCTGGAACCGCCTGTTCTTCGATGCGCTGGAGAAGAAGGACATCGCGACGGCCTGGACCGTCGCTGCCTGGCTGCCGCTCCTGATCGCGGTCTCGGCGCTGACCCTTTCGTCGCTGGTGATCAGCCGGATGCTGCTGCAGACGCGCTGGCGCGAGTACCTCACCCGCCGCGTTGCGGGCTGGTGGATCGCAGACCAGCGCTATTACCGCATGCAGTTCACCGCACGGGAGCAATCCGCGCCGGAATACCGCATCGCCGAAGACGTCCGGCTGGCCATCGAGCCGCTGGTCGAGTTCGCCATCGGTCTGATCAGCGCCGCCGTCACCGCCACGACCTTCGCCGCGATCCTCTGGCAGGTCGCGGGCTCGGCGCAGTTTACGCTCGGTGGGCGGGAGATTGTCGTTCCGTGCTATATGGCGATCGCGGCGATCGTCTACGCCGTCATCGCGTCCTTCGCGGCCTATTTCGCCGGGCGGCCGCTGGTGGCGAGGATCTCGGCCAAGAACGAGACCGAGGCGCAGTTCCGTGCCGAGATGACCCGGCTGCGCGAAAACGCCGAGAGCATCGCATTGATCAAGGGCGATGCCGATGAGCGCGCCTCCGTCGGAGAGAACTATGGCCGCGTCGTCGCGGCCTGGCTGCGCGTCATCCGCCAGCAGGGCGTGATCGCGCTGGTCCTCAACACCAATGGCGCGCTGTTTCCGATCGTGCCGCTGCTGCTGATTGCGCCGAAATACCTGTCAGGAGAGGTCACGCTCGGCGCGGTGATGCAGGTCGTCGCCGCCTTCAGCGCGGTCCAGTCCGCCCTGATCTGGTTCGTCGACAACTTCACCAGGCTGGCGGAATGGTTCGCCTCCGTCGCCCGCGTCGACGAGTTGCAGGAAGCGCTGGAGGGGCTTGACGTCGGCACGCTGATGGAAGGCGAAACCAGCATCAGGCTAGGCGAGAGCGAGGACGGCGCGATCCATCTCGACAATCTCTCGATCGCCCACAGCAACGGCCGCGCCGTCATCAGCGATGCGTCCGTGGTGATCGAACTGGGCGAGAAGGTGCTGATCGTCGGCGAAAGCGGCACCGGCAAGAGCACGCTGATCCGCGCGCTCGCCGGTCTCTGGCCCTGGGGCTCGGGCGCGATCAACCTTCCGCATGGCAAGTCGCTCGCCTTCGTGCCGCAGAAGCCCTATTTGCCGATGGGGACTTTCCGAACCGTGCTGCTCTATCCCGAGGCCGACAAGCCGGTGCAGGACGAGGTGGTGTTGGCGGCGCTCAAACGCTGCGGCCTCGGCTACATGGCCAAGCGGCTCGACGACGAAGACGCCTGGGACCGGATTCTTTCAGGCGGAGAGCGCCAGCGCGTCGCCTTCACCCGCCTGCTGATCCAGCGGCCCGATATCGTCATCATGGACGAGGCGACCTCGGCGCTGGACGAGGACAGCCAGACCTCGCTTCTGGGCCTGCTCGAGGGCGAACTGAAGCATGCGACCGTGATCAGCGTCGGCCATCGCCCGGGGCTCGAGGAGTTCCACGATCGCAAGATCACGCTGGAGAAGCGCGTCGCTGGCGCCCGTCTGACCTCAAGACGTCTGGGAAAATCGCTCTGGCGCATGTTCAAGACCCGCCATGCCGCCAATGACGAAGCGGCCTGAACCGGCCGGTCGCGTCGTTGTGATCGGGGACGATGGCGGTCATCGTCCCGAAATGGAACCGTGCTGCTGTCTCGGCGTTAACTCCTCCAGAAACCGGCCGATTGCGGCTGGTCCTGGCGTCGGGAGAGACAGATGTTGAATAACAGCCTTGCCCCCATGAAGCGCGCTGGCCTGTTCTTCGGTTTCATGGGTGTCGCTGTCGCCACCCTCACCTTCGGCGCCGGGCTGCAGCAGCCCACCGACCAGAGTTCCGCCAGCGTCGCGCAGGCGAAGATCGAGCGTCATGAGCCCACGGATACGCGCATCGCCTCGGTCAACCCCAACCAGAAGGTCGTCGATCGCACCAAGCGCGCTATCGCGACCTCGCAGCAGGCGTTCCTGGCGGGCAGCCAATTGTCGGTCACCCGCTGACGGGATTTATTTTCGCCGGAGCGGAACCTTCCCGGTTGTCTTCGGTTCATGACGTAGCGCTCCCTCGCGCAACGCAAACTTACGAGCCGCCTCCGGGCGGCTTGTTTTTTGTCTGTCGCGAGAGTTCATCAGGATGGACTCATCGGAATGCGCTGACGACATCGGCTCCAGGACGACCATGTATCTGCGCATCCGCCACGCCACGACCTATCGCTATGCCGGCCCGGTCCAGTTCGGTCCGCATCGCCTGATGCTGCGCCCGCGCGATTCCTTCGATCTGCGCGTCGTCGACACGGCGCTCTCGATCGCGCCGCAGTCGCGGCTTCGCTGGATGCACGACGCCTATGGCAATTCAGTCGCGGTCGCGAATTTCGACGCCCCGGCCGATACGCTCGACATCGTCAGCGAGTTGGTCATCCAGCGCTTTGGCTCGGCCCTGCCACGCACCGAGATCGAGCCTGCCGGCGCGGTCAACGCCATCGTCTACAGCGAGACCGAGCGCGCCGTACTGCAACCCTATCTCACGCTGGCTGCGGCGGACCCCGACGGCGTGCTCGACCAGTGGCTGGCGGATTTCCGCGCCCGCATCGGCGAGGGCTCGGGCCATCTGCTGCGCGATCTCGCCCATGCGATCTATACTGGGCTGAGCTACGCGCTGCGCTATGACGAGGGCACGCAGCACCCTTCCGACACGATCCGGCAGGGCTCGGGCTCATGCCGCGACTATGCCTGGCTCTTCATCGAGCTCGCGCGCCGCATGGGTTTCGCGGCACGCTTTGTCACCGGCTACATCCATGACCGCTCGCCGGACGCTGCCGGCCTCGTCTCGGCCGTCGGGCTGACCCATGCCTGGACCGATGTCTTCATTCCCGGCGATGGCTGGGTCGAGTTCGACCCGACCAACGATCTCGTTGCCGATCGTCAGCTGCTGCGCGTGGCGGTCGCTCGCGTACCGGAGGACGCCTCGCCGATCTCCGGCAGCTTCACCGGCGCGACGGGCTCTTTCATGGGTCTGAGCGTCGGCGTGACGATCGAGGCGGTCGATCCGCCGGCCTGAAGGGCTGGCGCTCCGCGACTACCCCTGATGGCGAATCCGCCAGGCGCCGAGCGAGCGGCCTTCCGGCACGCGCGCCGACACGGCCTCGATCTGCGCGATCAGCCCCGCGAACAGTTTCGGCGGCTCGCTATGGGCGATCTCGCGGTCGGCCTCGATGGCGATCTCGATCGTGGTCTCGTCGACATCCGTTATGCTCAGGCTGACAGTCACGCCAGGCGTGCTCCGTAGCGCCCGCGAGACGACGTCGACAGCGAGAAAGCCAAGCGGGATGATCCGGTCCACCGACAACGAGGCGCGCGTCTCGACCGTGCTGGACACCCACTGGTCGCGCTTGCGCAGCAGGTTCGAGATCATCGTCACGACATCGTCTATGAACAGGTCGACGCGCACCGGCTGCATCTCGCCATCGGCCAGCGTGAAGCGATAAGCCGCCGAAAGCACGTGGACGCGGCATTCGGCGTCGGCCAGAGCCAGCCGCGCCTCGCCGCGATAGTCGCGCTTGGTCAACCCGATATAGCTTTGCACCACCTGCAGGCTGTTCTTCACCCGGTGATGCAGCTCCCGCACTAGGAAACGGTTGTCGTCGAGCGTCGTCTGCAGCCGGCGCTGCCGGACCTCCTGCTCGTCGACCATGATGTTGAAGGCGTCCGCGACGCTGCGGATTTCCGACGGCATCTCGTCGGCGATGATGGCCCGCGCCGTCGGCCGGGTCGAGCGTGCCCGGGCGGCGCCCTCGATACCGCGCAGCCAGCGCACGCAGTGCCGGTCGATCGCCCGCAGATAGACGATGCAGAGCAGCGCCAGCGTCAGCAGCGGCGCCAGCAGCAACACCAGAAACTGGGTGCGGGCCGCCTGCCCGAGCGCATCGTCGAACGAGGCGATGACGTAGAAATCCGGCTCGGCCACCATCCGCGCGGTATAGGAGCGGGTATCGCCGGCTCGGCTCGGCCCCTGCCAGCGCTCGCTGACCTGCGGGATGACCTGCTGTGCCGGGAGCCAGGACGCATCCTTCTCCGGCACGCCGCGCGACACGACGATTCCGCCCGCGCGGCTGACCACCGCGACGACCAGACCGTTGTCGCTCTCGCCGAGATCGAAGACCTGGTCGAGCAACTCCGGATCGATCAGCAGCAAGCCCTCCTGAAGTGGGCGTTCGGCCGCCTGGCTGCTGGCATAGACGGCCAGATAGGGCTTTCCACTGAGCACGATCTGATCGTAACGCGCCCTGGCCAGTTCCGTGCCCGCCCGGATCTGGACGGCGGGCCTCGCCCTGAGATCGGCCGCTGCCTTGGCGAGATCGGCCGCACTGACCGATGGATCGAGCGAAGCCGCACAGGTGCGCCCCTCATTGGACACCACATGGACGGCGCGGTAGCCGGGCACCTGCGCCAGCATGCTCGCGCTGACCTCGCTGCAGTTTCCAAGCGAAAGTCCCGACTGCGCCAGCGTCGTGCCGCCGGCCAGCAGCGAGCGCAGGGCGCCACGATACCAGACGCGCGTCCGAACGGCATAATCATCGGCCGTGCGCATCTGCGAGGTTTCGATCGCGCTGGTGACCGACCGGTAGGTGGTGACGGCGGTGATCGCCGTCAGGCAGGCGATCGGCAGCGCAATGGCGACGAGCAGGGCCAGAAGCCGTCCTCTTACCGTCCTGAAGCGCGCCAGCCTCATATCAGAGGCTGACGATTTCGGAACCGATCCTCTGGATGGCGGCCGCGGTCTTGCGGTCGGGGCCGAGGTCGTCCAGCCCACCGATCGAAAGCAGTTCGGCAAGCTTCGTGCGGGCGCGGTTGACCCGGCTCTTGATCGTGCCGATCGCGACGCCGCAGATTTCGGCTGTCTCCTCATAGGACAGGCCGGTCGCGCCGACCATGATCAGCACTTCGCGCTGTTCCTCCGGCAGCTTGGCCAGCGCCTTGCGGAAATCGGCAAGGTCGAGATGGCTTTCCTGGTTGCCATGCGTCGCCATCCGCTCGGCATAGGTGCCCTCGCTGTCCTGCACCTCGCGTCCGCGCTTGCGATAGAGCGAGTAATAGGTGTTGCGCAGGATGGTGAAGAGCCAGGCGCGCAGGCTGGTGCCGGGCTCGAATTTCTCCGAATTGCCCCAGGCCTTCAGCAAGGTGTCCTGAACGAGATCGTCGGCAAGCTGCATCGATCCCGAAAGCGACGCCGCGAAGGCGCGCAGATTCGGAATTTCCTTGATCAGACCATCCTTGAAGTCAGTTGCGCTCATCGGAGAGACCTCCGGGCGTCGCGCGATGTTCCTGCGCTTCCAGCTGAGCCAGAAGCACCAGGAATTTGTCGGGCACGGGCGCGTTGACGATGTCGTCGTAATGCGCCTTCAGCGATCGGCCGATGGATTCCTGGACCTTGGGATCAAGGATGAAATCGGGCTCGTCGCTACCCCCGCCTGGTCCGTCCATCGCAGCATCGATTGTATTCATGTCAGCCCTCGCGCAAAAAAACAGGCCTGCTTTTCCAGCTGGTCCTGCGCTCATCTTCCGTTCCGTCGGTCTCGATTATCCAGGCGACCTGAGGATCCGTGGAGACGCGCTACCGACACTAATGCGCCATATAAACAGACCATCGCCGGAAAGGTTCCCGCTATCGCGCAAAATAAATCGCTTGTCAGAAAGGGGTCCTCAGTGCTCATTTCMGGCACGTCAAAAAGGACAATTCCATGTCGATTGCCAAAGAAATTGCGCCGCATTTGCCGTATTTGCGTCGGTTCGCCCGGGCGCTCAGCGGCACGCAGGCGAGTGGGGACGCCTATGTCGTCGCGATGCTTGAAGCGCTTGTGGAGGACCCCGGCTCGTTCCCGCGCGACATCGCCCCGCGTCTTGGCCTCTACCGCAGTTTCCTGAAGCTCTGGTCGTCGGTCGGCCTCAACATCGCCGGCGGCGGCCATGTCGAGCTTGACCGCTCTTCGGCCGAGCGCAATCTCGAGGCACTGACGCCGCGCCCGCGCCAGGCCTTCCTGCTGCGCACGGTCGAGGGCTTCTCGATCGACGAGGTCGCGACCATCATGGACGTCTCCGGCTCCGATGCGGCCGCTCTCGTGCAGGCCGCCGGTCAGGAGATCGCCGAGCAGGTCGCCACCGATGTGCTGATCATCGAGGACGAGCCGATCATCGCGCTCGACATCGAGACCATGGTCGAGGAACTCGGGCACACCGTCACCGGCGTCGCCCGCACGCATCGCGAGGCGATCGCGCTCGTCGCCAAGAAGCGGCCGGGCCTCGTGCTCGCCGATATCCAGCTCGCCGATGGCAGCTCGGGTCTCGATGCTGTCAACGAGATCCTGTCGTCGATCGATGTGCCCGTGATCTTCATCACGGCCTATCCCGAGCGTCTGCTCACCGGCGACCGGCCCGAGCCCGCCTTCCTGATCACCAAGCCGTTCCAGCCCGAGGCGGTGAAGGCCGCGATCAGCCAGGCTCTGTTCTTCGATCGTCGCGCCGGCCGCAAGGCCGCCTGACTGCTCGAACAGTCTCTGGGATTGCATTTTCGGGCCCCTGGCGTTCGTCGCCATGGGCCCGAAACATGTCGTCAGGCTCAATGCTGGCGATAGGCCGAAGGGTCGACGACGCTAGGTATGCGAGCCGGCATATCTCGGCATTTTGGGCGATTTTGAGTCGAAACGGGGGAACAATCGCCAGGACCGGACGTTGCCTGCGCATCACGACCGGCTCTCTCATGCCGGCCGCCGACTCGGGAGGGTTTGGTCGATGGCGATGATGTTTCTCGCAGCTCTGGTGACGGCTGGCTCGATTGCAGCCGCCCTGTTCGGTGGCGTCATTCCGGCGGGTGCGCCGAGTGCGGAGATGCTGTCCCTTGCCTTGGCGGCGGTTACAGCCGTCGCTGTCGCGAGCGCCTCGGCGCTTGACAGCTGACCCTGCGGCTTGCCGGCTCTCGCAGCCGGACCGAACAGGCGGTCCATCTCCGCTCGTGGATGGGATGGCGCTGCTGTTTGCGGCCATGCTGTTGCTGACAGCGCCGGCTAACGCCGAGCCACACAGCATGGATCGGTCGAAGTCGGAGAGCGCGAACACGCTGCCGCCCGTCCGTCCGCTCGAATTGTCCCGTCCCGATACTTTGCCGGCCGGTGCTCCCCGCGCCGCCCGCGAAGGTGACAGTCCGTCCGCACCCCGCGATGATGTCCATCCCGAAGCGCGGCCGGGCTGCCTGCTGGCCCTTCAGGCGCGTTTTGGCAAGGGCGTGCAGGCGGCAGCTGCCTCGATCAACGCAACGCCCAATCTCGCCTGCCGCGTCGTCGAGCCCGTAGTCGTGCAAATGCTTGAACTGGGTGAAAACAGGATCGCCTTCCAGCCACCGGCGACGCTGAGCTGCGAGATGGCCGGCAGGGTCGCGACATGGCTTTCCGACAGCGTACAGTTGCTGCTACGCGGTTCGTTTCAGCGCGAACTGACGGGATTGCGGGTCGGGGGCGGTCATGAGTGCCGTCGTCGCAATCGGGCGGGGGGCGGGCCGCTGAGCGAGCATGCGACCGGCAGGGCGCTGGATATCTTTGCTTTCGTCATGGCGGGCCCAGCTGCCGACGCCCGGATCGTCGTCGAAAAGCCGGATGGTCCGAGGCAGCAGCAGTTTCTGACCGCGATCAGGCAGTCGGCATGCGGGGCGTTCACGACGAGCATCGGGCCGGGCGCGGATACCGCACACGCCAACCATCTTCATCTCGATATCCAGGAGCGTCGCTCGGCGGCGACGCGATTTTGCCAGTAGGTCGCTGTTCAGGCCGAAATGCGCGAGTGAGCCGCGCCGTACTCCGAGACCCGATCCAGCGTGTCGTTCGACGCATCGCGGCGCATGCTCATCAGCAGAAGCGCCATATCGAGGTCGTGGCCGTCGGCGATCAGGGCCTCGAGCTCCCAGAAGGGCGGCATGTCTTGCCGAGCTTGCCAGACACTGCGCCGCGCGACAGGTTGGGCTTGCAAAAAACTGACAAACATTTGCGTTCCCATGTGATGGCGAGAGATAACGCAACTCGTTCCCCGATGTTCCGTCGTAACGCGGAACTGTGGAGCGTTTGCGGCGTTTCTTCGACGATCATCCGCCAGGAGCCCTGATATGAGCCTTAATCTCACGCGCGCGCGTGTAACCGCAATCCTGGCGTCCGTTTTGGGCGCGCTGGCGTTTCAAGCTCCTGCCAGCGCGCAGTCCGGCGCGCCGGCGGGTCGGCTGAGTTGCACCGTCGGGCCGGCGCTTGGCCTGGTGGTGACGTCGCAACGGCCGATGGATTGCCGCTTCACGCCGCGCCGCGGGCCGGTACAGAACTATATTGGGGTTGTCCGCAGCTTCGGCCTCGATCTCGGCACCATCCGCGGCAGCGGCATGCGCTGGCGCGTCTATGGTCCTTATGCCCGGGCCCAAATCGGCGCCCTGACCGGGCGTTACACCGGGGCCGCAGTCGCGGCGTCGGCTGGAACTGGCGCCTCGGGCAACCTGCTCGTCGGCGGCAATCATGGCGACGTCACATTGCAGCCGTTCTCGTTGCAGGGCCGTCGCGGCATCAATGTCGCCATCGGGGTCACCAGCTTCGAGCTGACGTTGGGGCGACGCACCCGCTGAGGCGCCGACTACGGCGCCGATGTCTCGAAGACGTTACGATTCGCTAACCGTCTTGCCGCAAGTTTAGTTGAATTTTACGATTCCCCCACAACCTGAGGGTATCGTTCTGGAACATGGTCGCGACTACAGCGTTCTCCAGTTGCGCGACGTGACTACAGTAGACGAAAGGGACACTGGTTCGATGTCCGAGATTCGCATCCTGATCGTTGAAGACGATCCGTTCATCGCCATGGACATCGAGTCTGCGGTGGCCGATCAACTCGGCGCACACGCTGAACTCATCATCGTGGAATCGGTCGCCGATGCCCACGCCGCTGCGGCTTCGCGCCTGTCATGCGCCCTGCTCGACATCGACGTCGTCGGCGGCAAGACCTTCGATGTGGCGGCCAGTCTGATGGAGCGTGGCACGCCGTTCGCCTTCGTCTCGGGTTCGACGCCTGGAGACGTGCCCAAGCCGCTGCGCGACGTACGCTTCCTGCGCAAGCCGTTTTCGACGCATGAGATCGCGAGCTTCGTGTCGAGCGCCGTCAAGGCCTGAGCCGGGTCGGCGAGGCTCCGTTCCTTCGCCGCGACATGTAGCTCGCCTTCCAACCCTTTTTCTTCTCAGTTTCTCTTCGGAAACGTCAGCGTGATCCGCGAGCCGGGGCGGACGACGCCGGGAGTGGCCGGCTCGCTCGTCATCGTCGCGCGCATGCTGCGAAGCAGGCTGGCGATGACTGTCTGCCCAAGCCCCTTGGTTCCTGCATCGAGGGGAAATCCGATCCCGTCATCCTCGATCGCGAGCACCAGCACCGCTCCACCATCCGCCTCGCCTTCGCTGAACCGGATCGTGATTCGGCCGGGTGCGCCGTCTGGAAAAGCGTGCTTGATCGCGTTCGTCACGAGTTCGTTGACGATGACGACGAAGGACACCGCGTCGCGGCCGGGCAGGCGGATCGCCTCCATGTCGAGGTTGATCGCGATCGGCCGGGCTTCGGCGGCCTTGCCGATCTCCGCTAGGAGATCCTCCATATAAGGCCGTGCATCGATCTCGTCGGTCTCGATGTCCAGGCGCAGGCGGCGCTGCCCGGCGGCGATCGCCTGGATCCGCGATTGCGCCTGGGAGAGCGCTGTCCGCACAGCGGGTTCGTGCGTCTGCCGGCTCTGGACGTTGAGCAGGGCCGAAACCATGGCGAGGTTGTTGCCGACGCGGTGGTTGACGTCGCGCAGGAGCGCTTCGATCCGCAGGCGCTCGTTCTCGAGTTGCTGTGTGCGTTCGCCGACGATCTGTTCGAGTTCGGCGTTGCTGATCGCCAGGAGCCGCGAACGGCGCTGGCGCGTGCGCAATTGCTGCCAGGCCGCAAAGGCAAGAGCCGCAAGCGCGACGATGATGCCGATGCTCGACCACAGGCGGCGGCGTTCCTCCGCGCGGTTGAGCGCGACGAGCCGGATGTTCTCTGCGAACTGGATCTGCTGGATCGTGCCGCGCAGCTGGTCCATGGCGGTGACGCCGCTGCCTTCGCGAATTCGGGCGAGCGCCTCGGCGCGGCGGCCGTCGCGCATGAGAGCCACGGTCTCGTCCAGCTCCTGGAGCTTGCCGCGCGTCTCGACGCGGGCGCGCTCGACGCGATCGTTCTGGGCGGGGTCGTCATCCACCAATCGGTCGAGTGCGTCGAGCTCCGGCAGAGCCGCGGCGCGGCCGGTCACGAAGGGAGTCAGGTACCTGACGTCGTTGGTGATGAGGTAGCCGCGCTGTCCGGTCTCGGCATCGCGGATATGGCCGAGAAAGCGCTCGGCGCGTTCGCGAACCTCGATCGAATGCGAGACGCGGTCGGCGGTTTCCTTCGCCTGCAGGTTGATCCATGCGGCGAGAATGATCGCGACGCCGACCACGCCGATCGCCACGATCGTCGTGGTGGCCGATCGCACCCGCGCGCCAAGAACGGGGATGCTGGGCAGCCCGAGGCGGCTGCGGGGTCTCACCTGGGCAGACATGTCCACCGTGATACAGGACGGAATCCACATCCCCTATGTAAAAAAATATGTCGGGCGGGGTGGGTTGCGAGGCGAGAAAGGCCGGAAACGCGGCTCAAGCGTCGTCGTCTTCCTGCTCGCCGCCGTTGAAGAACTGCCGGCCCAGCACCGCCCCGAGTACGACCACGCCGCCGACCATCAACGCCTTCCAGCTCAATTTCGAGCCGAGCAGCTTTGCGGCCACCGGCGCAGCGACAAGCGCGGTCGCGGCCAGCGGCCGGGCAGGACGGGGGCGGTTCTTGACGTAGACCGCGACGCCGAAGCTGATCAGGCCGGTCAGGAAAAGCCCGCCGGCGATCCACAGGCTCGCCTCGACCGCGCCGTAGCGCGTGGCGAGCACGGTGTGCAGCGCGTTCAGCCCATAGCCGCCGGCGCACAGCACCATCAGCGCTCCGAAGCCATAGAGCCCATAGACGATCACGTTGCGCCTGACCGCGCCGGAGACTTCCGACGCGATGAAAGCTCCCAAGCCCCCCAGCATGACTTATCGCGCCGACAGGAAGCCGACGAACAGGCCGACAGCCGCCGCCAGACCCAGCGCGCGCAGCGGGCGCTCGCGGATTTCGTCCTCGATCAGTTTCTGCAGGTCGCTGGCCTGCTCCCTGGCGACATCGACCATCCGGTCAGTGTCGACGCCGGCGGCGCGCAGCTTTCCGGTCACCGTCGCGGCCAGTTCCTCGGCCCCCCGTGTCAGGCTGGCCTCGATCTCGCCGACCTCGCGCTTGACGCGGCGGCCCGTGGTTTTCGCGGTCGCCTTGGCGTCGGCGGCGGCATCCTCGGCCCCGGCGACGACGTCGTCCTTGGCGCGCTTGACGGCCGATGCGGCCTGACGCTTGGCGGAAGTGGTGGTGGCCATGTCGGATAGTATCCCTGTCTCTGACGCTCGATAATGGTGGGAATTTCGGGTAAGCGCCCGGATTGCCGACGCTCTCGTGTCGCTCAACGCGCCGGGACTGCGCGGGTTCCGTTCAGGCCGTGCTCAGGCAGCTTTGGCTGGAACCTGCTCCTCAATATCGACCTCCTCCGCCTGCGCCTTGCGGTAACGGGCGAATTCCTCCTGCGCCACCATGGCGACCAGCAGGATCGGAGTCGAGAGCACCGCCCCGACCGGCCCCCACAGCCAGAGCCAGAAGATGAAGCCGATGAAGACGAGGAAAGGCGAGACCGTGAGACGACGGCCGACGAAGACCGGCGTCACCGCATTGCCCTCGATCAAATGCAGCACGAAATAGGCGGCCGCCGGGGCGAGCGCCGCCGCCAGTGACGGCGCATTGAGCAGCGCCCCGGCGAAGATCGTCACCGTGACGATGATCGGGCCGATGAAGGCGAGGTAGTTCAGCATGAAGGCGAGCGCGCCCCAGAACACCGGATAGGGCAGCCCGGCCATCCAGGCGATCGTCATCGTCAGCAGGCCCATGCCGAGATTGATCAGCGTCACCAAGCCGAAATAGCGCGCGACCCGCGCCTCGATCTCCTCGAAGAAAGCGCCGGCCGATTTGCGCGCGCCGCGACCCAGGCACAGCCTGAGAGCGCGCGCCTTGAGGTGGCGGCGTGTCGCCAGCCAGAAATATACGGTGGCGACGAAGATCAGCAGCCCGCCCGCCGCCGCCGATGACGACATGGCAATGTCGAGCAGCGGATTGCCCTGCGAGACGTTGAGCTCGGCACCGCTCTTGCCCGTCAGCGCGGCGGCGGCGCGCTTGAACTCGTCCATGAAGGCGAAAACGCCGGCGAGTTTGGATTTCAATGCCGCCATCATCGCCGGAGCCTGATCGCTCCAGCCTGCGATCGGCACCGCCAGCACCGTGACAGCGGCCAGCAGCACGGCCAGTCCCAGCAGCACGACGATCGCCGCAGCCAGATGCTGCGGCACGTTGCGGCGCACCAGCCAGTCGACCAGCGGCCCGAGCACGAGCCCGAAGATCACGCCCGCCGTCACCGGAAGCGCGATCACCTTGGTCAGCGACAGCGTCGTCGTGGCGAGAATGACGAAGATGCCGATGATGGCATAACGGACGATGAGGTCATGCTCTTGCGGCGTGACGTCCTGATGTGCCTCGTCGCTACTTTCTGGCTCCGCCAGATAGCGCGGAAAGGGCTTCCAGGCGGCCGAGCTGAGCATGATGGTTCCAACGCGCGAACCGCGCCCTCCGGCGCGTCCAACCCATAACGTTTGGTTGGCCGGGAAAGTTCCTCAGTGCGCCTCGTCCCAGTTCCCCGCCGCCCTCGCATCGACCTGCAGCGGCACGCGCAGTTGCAGCGCCGGATGGGGCGCATCGACCATCACTTTGGTGATCACCGGCAGCGCAGCCTCGACCTGGGCGTCGGGCACCTCGAAGACCAGTTCGTCATGGACCTGCAGCAGCATGCGCGCATCGAGCTTGGCGGCATCGAGCGCGCCTTCCATGCGAATCATGGCGCGGCGGATGATGTCGGCGGCCGACCCCTGGATCGGTGCGTTGATCGCCTGGCGCTCGACGAAGGCGCGCTCGGAGGGGTTCTTCGAGCCCACCGCCGGAAAATGGCAGACCCGGCCGAAGATCGTCGTGACATGGCCATTGGCGCGCACGAATGTCTTGGTCTGGTCCATATAGTCGCGGATGCCGGGGAAGCGCTCGAAATATTTGCGGATATAGGCGCCGGCCTCCTCGCGGCCGATACCGAGCTGGTTGGCGAGCCCGAAAGCCGAAATGCCGTAGATGATGCCGAAATTGATCGCCTTGGCGCGGCGGCGGACATCGCTGGGCATGCCCGCGACCGGGACGCCGAACATCTCCGACGCCGTCATCGCATGGATGTCGACGCCGTCGGCGAAGGCCTGCGTCAATTGCGGGATATCGGCGATATGGGCGAGCAGGCGCAGTTCGATCTGGCTGTAATCGGCCGAGATCAGCTTGTGGCCTTTTTCGGCGACGAAGGCGGTCCTGATCTTGCGCCCGGCCTCGGTGCGGATCGGGATGTTCTGCAGATTGGGTTCCGACGAGGACAGCCTGCCTGTCGTCGTCGCTGCCAGCGCATAGGAGGTGTGGACCCGGTTGGTCTGCGGGTGGACGTAAGTCGGCAGCGAATCCGTATAGGTCGATTTCAGCTTGGAGAGCTGGCGCCATTCCAGGATCTTGGTCGGGAATTCATGGCCCTGTTCGGCCAGATCCTCGAGCACGCCCGCGCCCGTCGCCCATTGTCCGGTCGCGGTCTTCTTGGCGCCGGACAAGCCCATCTTGCCGAACAGGATGTCGCCGAGCTGCTTGGGGCTGCCGATCGTGAATTTCTCGCCGGCGAGCGTGTGGATTTCGTCCTCCAGCCGCGCCAGCGACTGGGCGAATTCGCCGGAGAGCCGCGACAGGATCTGCCGGTCGATGGCGATGCCGCGTCGCTCCATCCGGGCGAGCACCGCGACCAGCGGCCGCTCCAGCGTCTCGTAGACCGTGGTCTTGGCCTCGGCCGCCAGCCTTGGCCGCAGCGCGCGCCAGAGCCGCAGCGTCACATCGGCATCCTCGGCTGCATATTCCGTCGCCTTGTCGAGCGCGACCTTGTCGAAGGTCACCTGCGCCTTGCCTGTGCCCGCGACCTGCGAATAGGGCACGGTCTCGTGGCCCAGATGCAGCTCCGCGAGCCTGTCCATGCCGTGCGTATTGTTGCCGGCGTCGAGCGCGTAGGAGATCAGCATCGTGTCCTCGATCGGGGACACGTCGAGCCCATGCTGCTTCAACACGAGCAGATCGTATTTCAGGTTCTGGCCGATCTTGAGCACGCCGGGGTCGACGAGCAGCGGCTTCAGCGCAGCCAGGGCGTCGGCCAAAGGAATCTGGCCCTCCAGCATGCCGCTGCCGAACAGATCCGTGCCGCCGCGATGCTGCAGCGGGACATAGCAGGCCTTGCCGGGCGCAACGCAAAGCGAGACGCCGACGAGGTCGGCCTGCATGGCGTCGAGCGAGGTCGTCTCCGTGTCGAGCGCGACGAAGCCGGCCTCATAGGCCCAACCGATCCACCGTTCGAGATCGGCCAGCGTCCGCACGCATTCATAGCCGGAGCGGTCGATCTTGGCCTCGGCCGCCTCGGTCTTGCGGGTGGCGGCGAGATCGGCCGGCCTCATCCAGCCGTCGCCGGAGGCTGCCCCGTTCGCGGACGCAGCAAAGGGTGTCGCGGCCGCCTCGCTTGCCGGCGCGACCGCATCCTCGCCGACATAGAGCGCCTTGAGTTCGGCGGCGCGTGATCCGCCCGGCGCGAGATCGGGATCGGCGTCGATCGCGGAGATGTCGGCCTCATAGGCCTCGGCGACGCGTTTGGTGATGGTGGTGAATTCCATCGCCTTGAGGAAGGCGATCAGCGGAGCGGGATTGGGCTGGCTCAGCGTCAGATGCGAGAGCGGCGTCTCGACCGCAACATCGTCGACCAGCGTCACCAGCTTCTTCGAGATCAGGACTTTCTCGATGACCTCCGGATTGGTCAGCGTCTCCCGGCGCTTGGGCTGCTTGATCTCAGCCGCGCGCGCCAGCAGCGTATCGAGATCGCCATACTCGCCGATCAGCTGGGCCGCCGTCTTGATGCCGATGCCCGGCGCGCCGGGCACATTGTCGGTCGCGTCGCCGGCCAGAGCCTGAACGTCGATGACGCGGTTCGGCATCACGCCGAAATACTCGACCACCTCCGGCTCGCCGATCCTGCGCTCGGCGCGAAAACCCTTGCCCTTAGAGGCGTCGCCCGAAGCCGGATCGTACATCGCGACGCCCGGCCCCACGAGCTGCATCAGATCCTTGTCGGCCGAGACGATCAGCACGTCGGCGCCGGCCTCGCGGGCCTGGCGCGCATAGGTCGCGATCAGGTCGTCGGCCTCGTAGACCTCCTGCTCGACCGGAATCAGCCCGAAGGCGCGCACGGCATCGCGCATCAGCGGAAATTGCGGGATCAGGTCGGGCGGCGGGTCGGAGCGGTTGCCCTTATAGGCGGGATAAAGCTCCTTGCGGAACGAGTTCTCCGATTTGTCGAAGATGATGGCGAGATGCGTCGGCATCACGCCGAGTACGCCCTCTCTGACGAACTGGAACAGCTTGGTGGCGAAGAGCCTGACCGCGCCCGACGGCAGGCCGTCGGAGCGGGCATTGTATTTCCGGTCCTGATTGATCGACTGGAAATAGGCGCGAAAAATGAAGTTCGAGCCGTCGACCAGAAAGAGGTGGTCGCCGGGCTTCAGGTCGGGTGCGGTTTCGGCTTTGTGGCTCATGGCGCGGACCATAAGCGGGCAAGCGCAGGCGGTCTATTGCGCGCGGGCGGCGATTCGCAGGAAGCTGCGCCAAAAACCGTCAGGAGCGAAACGCCATGTCCATCCATGCCACCATGCCGCTGACCTTCGAGGGCGTGCCGGAAGACGAGATGCTGCCGCGGGCGGAAGCCTTCCTGACCAGGATGCGCAAGCGCCGCACCGTCCGCGACTATTCCGACAGGCCGGTGCCGCGCGAGCTGATCGAGACCGCCGTCAGGGCGGCGGGCACGGCGCCGTCGGGGGCCAACCAGCAGCCCTGGACCTTCGTCTGCATCTCCGATCCGGAGAAGAAGCGCGTGATTCGCGAGGGTGCGGAGGAAGAGGAGCGCGCCTTCTATGCCGGCCGCGCCGGCGGGGAATGGCTCGATGCGCTCGCCCATCTCGGCACCGACGATCAGAAACCCTTTTTGGAAACCGCGCCGTGGCTGATCGCGATCTTCGCGCAGCGCTGGGGTTTTGACGCGCAGGGCCGCAAGGTGAAGCACTATTACGTGCCGGAATCGGTCGGCATCGCCACCGGCTTCCTGATCGCGGCGCTGCACGATGCGGGGCTGGCGACGCTGACGCATACGCCGGCCCCGATGAACTTCCTCAACGCGATCTGCGAACGGCCCGATAACGAGAAAGCGCTGATCCTGCTCGTCGTCGGCTATCCCGCCGAGGGCTGCACGGTCCCGGCGATCGGCAAAAAGCCGCTGGAGGAGATCGCGACCTTCCTGTGAGCAAGGGAGCGTCGGCACGATCAGATGATCCGGATAAACACGTCGTCATCCCGGGCTTGACCCGGGATCCATCGTAAAGTGCCGACGAGCCCGATGATGGATCCCGGATCGGCGCGGCTGCGCCGCTTGTCGGCGATGACGGTGGAGGTTCCGCGGCAGAGCGCTTCGGCTCACGCCGTGATCGTGTCGATCTCGGCGAGTTCCTCGGTTGTCAGCACCCATTCCGCCGCCTTCACATTGGCGGCGATCTGTTCGGGTTTGGTCGCGCCGGCGATCACGCTGGAGACGACCGGCTGCGCCGCGAGCCAGGAGAAGGCGAGTTCGACCAGCGTCTTGCCCCGCGCCTCGCAGAAATCGGTGAGTTTTTCGGTCTTGGTCCAGTTCGCCTCGGTCAGCACCTCGGCGGCGCGCGGGGCCTCCCGCGTCATGCGCGCGCCTTCCGGCATCGGCGCGTTGCGCTTGTATTTGCCGGTGAGCAGGCCGTTGGCGAGCGGAAAATAGGGCAGCAGGCCCATGCTATAGTGCTGCGCGGCCGGCAGCAGATAGCGCTCGGCGCCGCGCTTGAGCAGGCTGTACTCGTCCTGGGCCGAGGCGAAGCCCTCTACCTGCAGGTGCCGCGCCGTCCAGGCCGCATCCGCCACCTGCCAGGGCGCGAAATTCGAGCAGCCGATATAGCGCACCTTGCCCTGGGCGATCAGGTCCTCGAGCGTCCGCAGCGTCTCCTCGATCGGCGTCAGCGGGTCGAAGCGGTGCATCTGGTAGAGGTCGATCCAGTCGGTCCTGAGCCGCTTCAGCGAAGCCTCGACCGCATTCATGATGTAGGCGCGCGAACCGCCCTTCATCGTGCCGGCCTCATTCATGTCCATGCCGAACTTGGTCGCGAGCACGATCTGCTTGCGGCGCGCGCCGAGCAGTTCGCCGAGCGCGGTCTCCGAGCCGCCGCGATTGCCGTAGACATCGGCGGTGTCGAACAGCGTGATGCCGTGCTCGATCGCGGCATCGACGACCTTGGCGGTCGCCGCATTGTCGATCCGGCCGCCGAAATTGTTGCAGCCGAGCCCGACGAGCGAGACGCGCAGGCCGGAACGGCCGAGATTGCGGGTGAGCATGTGAGACGTCCTTAATTGGAAGAGCTGGCAGAGGACCAGAGCCGGCAGCGCCGCGCAATCGCCGCTCACGCAGGCAAGGGCTGCAAATCGGGGACGGGCTGAACGCCTGACGTGACGCCTGCTGCCGGAACCCTTCGGCGCAAGCGCGGTTCTAGGGGGCATCGGATGGCTTCGAGGTCATCCGCAACCCGGCCCGCACCGCGCGCCGCCAGTTCTGGATACCGCCATGACAGACTTCACTTCGCCCGGAATCATGTCCACGACACATGCGCCATCGGCCGTTTCCTGGGGCGCCATTCTCGGCGGCGCGGTGGCCAGCGCCTCCGTCTCGCTGATGCTGCTGACAGCGGGCACCGGGCTTGGGCTGACGTCGATCTCGCCATGGACCAATACGGGCGTGAGCGCGACGACGCTCGGCATCTCCGCCGTGCTCTGGCTGGCGCTGATCCAGATCGTGGCCATGGGTTTCGGCGGCTACATCGCTGGCCGTCTGCGCACCAAGAATGTAGGCCCCCATACCACCGAGGTCGGGTTTCGCGACACAGCCCATGGCTTCATGGCGTGGGCGCTGGGGTCGATCGTCGGCGTCGTGCTGCTTGCATCGACGGCCTCGGCCGTCATCGGCGGCGCGGCGCGCCTTGGCGCGTCCGCGGCGTCGGGCGTCGGCTCGGCGGTCTCGGGCGTGGCTGGACGCGCGGCTGATCAGGCCGCCAACCGCGTCGATCTCGGCTCGCTCGATCCCTCGGCCTACCTCACCGACAGGCTGCTGCGCAGCGATCGGCCCGCCCCGGCCAGCGCCGATACCGCCGCGACCCGCACCGAAGTCGGCCGCATCGTCGCCACCAGCCTGCGCAACGGCGACATGATCCCGGCCGACCGGACCTATGTCGCGACAGTCATCGCCGCCCAGACCGGCATCAGCCAGCCCGACGCCGAGAAGCGTGTCGCCGATACGATCCAGCAGGCCAAGGACACCGCCGCCAAGGCCGAGCAGACCGCCCGCGAGACCGCCGACCAGGCCCGCAAGACTGCTGCCCAACTGGCGCTGGCGACCTTCATCGCCATGCTGATCGGCGCGATGGCCTCGAGCCTGGGCGCATCGTTTGGCGGCCGCGCCCGGGACCGCTCCGCGCTCTGAGCGACACGGCGCTGTAAAGAGAACCCCGGCAACGCAAGTTGCCGGGGTTTTTGTTTGGATGGCGATGGTCGAAGGAGGTTTACGCGACTTCCTGCTTCATCTTCTGCGAGCGCTTGCGCTCGTTGGGGTCGAGCACGCCCTTGCGCAGGCGGATCGACTTCGGCGTCACCTCGACCAGCTCGTCGTCGTCGATCCAGGCGAGCGAACGCTCCAGCGTCATCCGGATCGGCGGCGTCAGGCGCACCGCCTCATCCTTCGACGTCGTGCGGATGTTGGTCAGCTTCTTGCCCTTGAGCACGTTCACCTCGAGATCGTTCTCGCGGGTGTGCTCGCCGACGATCATGCCCTGATAGACCTTCCAGCCGGGCTCGATCATCATCGGGCCGCGATCCTCGAGGTTCCACAGCGCGTAGGCCACGGCCTCGCCGGTTTCCATCGCGATCAGCACGCCGTTGCGGCGCCCGCCGATCTCGCCCTTGTAGGGCATGTAGGCGTGGAACAGCCGGTTCATGATCGCGGTGCCGCGCGTATCGGTGAGCAGTTCGCCCTGATAGCCGATCAGACCGCGCGTCGGCGCGTGGAAGACCAGCCGCAGCCGGTTGCCGCCGGACGGACGCATCTCCAGCATGTCGGCCTTGCGCTCGGACATCTTCTGCACGACGACGCCGGAATGCTCCTCGTCGACGTCGATGATGACCTCCTCGATCGGCTCCAGCAGGCCCCCGGTCTCGTCGCGACGCAGCACGACGCGCGGACGCGAGACGCCGAGCTCGAAGCCCTCGCGGCGCATCTGCTCGATCAGGATGGCGAGCTGCAATTCGCCGCGACCCGACACGATGTATGAATCCTTGTCGGTCGATTCCTCGATCTTCAGCGCGACATTGCCCTCCGCCTCCTTCAGGAGCCGGTCGCGGATGACGCGGGTCGTGACCTTGTCGCCCTCGGTGCCGGCCAGCGGCGAGTCGTTGACCATGAAGGTCATCGACACGGTCGGCGGGTCGATCGGCTGAGCCTTGATCGGGGTCTCGACGGTGGGATCGCAGAAGGTGTCGGCGACCGAACCCTTCACCAGGCCGGCGATGGAGACGATGTCGCCGGGAATCGCTTCCTCGATCGGCGTGCGCTCGAGACCGCGGAAAGCGAGAATCTTGGTGATGCGGCCGGACTCGACGAGCGTGCCGTCGCCCGACAGAACCTTGATCTGCTGGTTCGGCTTGGCGGAGCCCGAGACGACGCGGCCGGTGATGATGCGGCCGAGATAGGGGTTGGCTTCCAGCAGCGTGCCGAGCATCCGGAACGGACCTTCCTCGATGCGCGGCTCGGGCACATGGCTGAGAATGAGGTCGTACATCGGCGCGAGGCCCTGATCCTGCGGGCCGGCCGGGTCATGGGCCATCCAGCCCTGCTTGCCCGAGCCGTAGAGGATCGGGAAGTCGAGCTGCTCGTCATTGGCGTCGAGCGCCGCGAACAGGTCGAAGACCTCGTTGATGACTTCGGTGACGCGGGCGTCGGGTTTGTCGACCTTGTTGATCGCCACGATCGGACGCAAGCCGAGCTTCAGCGCCTTGGAGACCACGAACTTGGTCTGCGGCATCGGGCCTTCGGCCGCATCGACCAGCACGATAGCCGAATCGACCATGTTCAGGATGCGCTCGACCTCACCGCCGAAATCGGCGTGGCCTGGAGTATCGACGATGTTGATGCGGGTGTCCTTCCAGACGACCGAGGTCGCCTTGGCGAGGATCGTGATGCCGCGCTCCTTCTCCAGCTCGTTGGAGTCCATCACGCGCTCGATGATGCGCTGGTTGTCGCGGTAGGTGCCCGACTGCTGCAGCAGCTTGTCGACGAGGGTGGTCTTGCCATGGTCGACGTGGGCGATGATGGCGATGTTGCGCATGGACATGCGGGTAAGGGCCTTGTTCATGGCCACAAGCCGGCGAGGATCGAAGCCCTGCCGGCGCAGCCCATTTCGAGAGAACGGAATTTCGCTGCGCTGCACATAAACGCTTGCGGCCGTTTGGGCAACCTCGGTGCGCCTACACGAGCTCTTCGAGCAGCGAACGCCTGCGCTCACCGACGGCGCGGCCGACCTGATCCATCGCCAGCCTGTAGGCGGCAAGGTCCGAGCCGCCGATGTCGCCCTTGGCGAAGTCGCCCAGCACGCGGGTCAGTATCGCGTCGGCATCGTGCTCCAGCCGCGCGAGATCGATCTCGTCGGAGCTCGTCCGGATCTCGTTGAGCAGCGCCAGCAATTCATCGAGGCCGGCCATGGCGAGCCTGCGCCGGGCCGCGCTCGCCCGTCCCATCACGGTCGCGCCGCCCGTACCGAGCATCGAGAGGCCCATGACCCCGAGATAGAACCAGTCGCCATAGCGCTCGAAAAAGGTCTCCTGCTCGCCGTCGATAAAGGCGGCCGCGCCGGAATGGACCGAAAGCGGGGCATCCTTGTCGGTCGAGGGCACTTCGAGCCCCTGGATCGCCGGCAACTCGGAGGCGAGCGTCAGCCGCAGCGCCAGTACCTCCTTGACCACCAGCCCGACGACCGCGTCGTCCAGGTTCTGCGACGCCATCAGTCGGGAGGTCACCGAGATCGTCGGCAGATTCTCGGACGGGCGCGGCGGGTCGCCGCCGAGAGCGCCGCGCACGATCTCGCCGGTCTCGATCGAGCGATAACGCGCCTTGATCGCCTCGGCCTCGCGGATCGGGATCAGCACCGGATCCTCGCCCCAGGCCGAGCGCAGGCGGTTTACCCCGTCATTGTTCGTCCGCGCGCCGACTGCATTGATCGAGAAGAACGCGTCGATGCGCCTTTCCTTGGCGAAAGGGACGATCTCGTCCTGGCTCAGGCCCACGATCTGGACCTCCTCAGTGCCAACCTCGTATTGCGCCAGCACGCGGCGGAGCAGGTCGAGATTGCCGCCGGGGCTGCGACCGACGCCGATCCGCTTGCCGCGCAGATCGGCGATGCGCCCGATCGCGGTCTCCTTCGACGTGATGATGAAGGGGAAGGAGCGCCGGGTGATCAGCGCCGTGTCGCCCTGGGCGGGCAGGGCGATATCGGGTCTGACGATGGCGAGGTCGGCCTGGCCGTCGTCGAGCTTCTTGGCGCTCTCCTCGGAGCCTTCGGTCAGCAGGAGCCGGATCCGGATCGAGGATTTCTCGCGGTTGAGGCCCTGGACGAAGCCCGCCGCCATCCGCGCGTCGTCCGAGCCGAGCGGCCCCACGGCCAGCCGCAAGGTGCGCGGCTGGCTGACAAAATAGAACGCGGCAGCCGTCAGGCCGGCGACCGCCAGCAGCCCGGCCAGAGCCGTGAACCCACGCCGCCCCATCACTTCGGAATGCCCCGATCTGCCATCGCCCGCAGAATGGCTTCGCCCGTCATCATGTCGCAAGTGCGGCGATGGGCTTAATCATGCTATGGCCCCGCCATGACATGTCCGGAAACCGAATTCATGGTGAAGATCTGCGGCCTCTCGACGCCGCAGACGCTGAACGTCGCGCTCGATGCCGGCGCCGACATGATCGGCCTCAATTTCCATCCGAAGAGCCCGCGCTATGTCACGCTCGAGCGGGCTGTCGAACTGGCCGCTATCGCGCGCGGCAGGACTACCGGCCCGGCGAAGACGCAGATCGTCGCCCTGCTCGTCGATTGGGACGAGCGGCAGGCGCTCGATCTGGCTGCGGCGCTGAAACCCGACTGGCTCCAGCTGCATGGCAGCGAGTCGCCAGAGCAGGTTCGCGCGCTCAAGGCCGCCACCGGCCTGCCGGTGATGAAGGCGCTGGGCGTGGCCGACCATGACGATCTCGCCGCGATCGAACCCTATCGTGGCGTTGCCGACCTCATCCTGCTCGACGCCAAGCCGCCCAGGGATGCGAGCTATCCCGGCGGCCATGGCCGACCCTTCGACTGGACGCTGCTGCGCGAACTCGACCCGGGCTTTCGCTTCATGCTATCGGGCGGGCTCGATCCGGCCAATGTGGCCGGGGCGATCGGGATCGCAAGGCCTGCGGGCGTCGACGTCTCCTCGGGCGTCGAGAGCGCTCCCGGCGTCAAGGACGCGGACAGAATCAGGGATTTCGTCGCTGCGGCCCGCTCCGCCGCGCAGAGCATGAACGAGAAGGCTTAGCCGGACATGAACGCGCCCCAGCACCCCAACACCTATCGCTCCGGTCCCGACGAGAACGGCCGTTTCGGCATGTTCGGCGGCCGTTTCGTGGCGGAAACGCTGATGCCGCTCGTGCTCTCGCTGGAGCAGGCCTATGAGGCGGCCAAGATCGATCCCGCCTTCCAGAAGGACATGGCGAGCTTCCTGAAGCATTATGTCGGCCGGCCCTCGCCGCTTTATTTTGCGCAGCGCATGACCGACAATCTCGGCGGCGCGAAAATCTACTTCAAGCGCGACGAACTCAATCACACCGGCGCGCACAAGGTGAACAACGTGCTCGGCCAGATCTTGCTGGCGCGGCGCATGGGCAAGAAGCGCATCATCGCCGAGACCGGCGCCGGCCAGCACGGCGTCGCGACGGCAACGCTGTGCGCCCGCTTCGGCCTGGAGTGCATCGTTTATATGGGCGCGGTCGACGTCGAGCGGCAAAAGCCCAACGTCTTCCGCATGAAGATGCTGGGCGCGCAGGTCGTGCCCGTCCAGTCCGGCACCAAGACGTTGAAGGACGCGATGAACGAGGCCCTGCGCGACTGGGTCACCAATGTCGAGACGACGTTTTACTGCATCGGCACGGCTGCGGGCCCGCACCCTTATCCCGCCATGGTGCGCGATTTCCAGTCGGTGATCGGCAAGGAGACGCGCGAGCAGATGCAGGAAGCCGAAGGCCGTCTGCCGGATTCGCTGATCGCCGCGATCGGCGGCGGTTCCAACGCGATCGGCCTGTTCCATCCCTTCCTCGACGATCCCGGCGTGAAGATGTGGGGCGTCGAGGCGGCCGGCCACGGTCTGTCGAGCGGGCTGCACGCGGCTTCGCTGACCGGCGGAACGCCCGGCGTCCTGCACGGCAACCGCACCTATCTGCTGATGGACGAGGACGGCCAGATCAAGGACGCGCATTCGATCTCGGCCGGGCTCGACTATCCCGGCATCGGCCCCGAGCACGCCTGGCTGCATGATTCGGGCCGTGTGAATTATATCTCGGCGACCGACTCCGAGGCGCTGGAGGCGTTCCAGCTTTGCTCCAAGCTTGAGGGCATCATCCCGGCGCTGGAGCCGGCGCATGCGCTGGCGAAGGTGATGGAACTGGCCCCGAAGCTGCCGAAGGACCACCTGATGGTGATGAACCTCTGCGGCCGCGGCGACAAGGACATCCCCCAGGTCGCGGAGATTCTGGGCGGGATGTGAGTATGCCTAGAGCGTCGGACTGAAAACTGGAATCGTGGGATTCCCTTGAGGGCTGCTTTGTGATTCACCGTTTCTGGAGGTGGATCATGGGTCGCAGCTATTCGGATGATTTGCGTGCGCGCGTCGTAGGTTTTGTCGAAGCAGGGCATTCGCGTCGGGCTGCGGCCCGGCATTTCGGGGTGAGCGAGAGCTTTGCGGTCAAGCTGCTGCAAAGGGTCTTGCG
>NZ_JBFUCS010000023.1:0-70446 GCF_056405115.1 Allobosea sp. P2_A10
CGTCTCGACGTCTCGACGCGATGGGTCAGATCGCCATCGGCGACCGCCTGCAGCGCGGCGGCAAACTCGCTCGTCGCCGAATCCACCACCGCATTAATCTCGTTGATCCCCGCAACCAGCTTCTGCATCTGCTCGTCGGCATGCTCGATCTGCAAACGCGCCGAGAAATCGCCGGCGGCCGCGGCCGTGACGACGTCGCCGACGTCGGACACCACGGACTCCATCGACTGCGCTCGCGCCAGGCGCGCGGCGGCCTGAACCCGTTCCTGCTCCTGAAGTTGCGCGACCTGTTCCGTGCTCTGGCGCAGCACCGAGACGGCGCGGGCCATGGCGCCGATCTCGTCCTGGCGGCCGACATGGGGCACATCGATCGCGGTCTCGCCGGCGGTCAGGCGCTCCATCACGCCGCCGAGGTCGAGGATCGGCCTGGTGATCGAGCGCTGCGCGAAGAGCAGCGCCGCAGCAAGCGAGGCCAGCAGCGCCGCCAGCAGGACGACGGGGAGGATCACCTGCACCTGGGCGGTGAAGGCCGCGGCTTCTTCGCCGAGCGCATTGCCGACCTCTTCGTTGCGCTTGCTGAAACTTACCAGCAGGTCGTTCAGCGCCTTCCGGTTCTCGCGGTTCAGATCGTTGTTGCCCTGCGCGTTCGCCGCCGAGGTCGAAACCTCCCGGCCGAGCCGGACAGTCTCGGAACGGAACGTGATGAAGCTGGCGATCGCCTTCTCGATCTGGCCGGCACGCTCGTTTGCCGGCGCGAGCCTGTTCAGCTCGGCCACCAGCTTGCGGAGCGTCGGAAACCGGCCTTCGACTCCCTTGGCGAAAGGCTCGGCTTCCTTGGCGTCCTTCGACATGTAGATGCCACGCGCATCCATGACCACGCCGATGACCTGCGCATTGATCCGCTCGGTCAGCAATGCGATGTCGCCCTGGAGACTGGAGCGCTGGTTCAGGTCGCTCGCCTTCGACAGGGCATAGAGGCTCAAAGCTGCCGAGATGATCGCGCCTGCGGCGATGATCGCCAGCATCGCCAGAATCTTCATGCGAATGGATTTCATCGTACTGGCCTCTGGGGCGGCAAGGTGGCTATGCGCGAGGCAGAGCCGGCTCGCCGGCCGATCTTGAAACGGTTTCAGGCATCGTCATCGCCGGCTCGCCGCCCACTCTCCGTCAAATAGAGCAATGCAACTTCAGCGAGCATTTCTGCGCGCGATTTCACCGACAATATGAAGATCATTGTCCGAAAGGCGTTAATTTACGATTTAGACTGCGCTGCATCGCCGTAGGGTCAAATTGAACCGCTCGCATGCAAGGGAGCGTCACGGTCTATTTCAATCATACGCTCGCGAACGATCGAGAATTTGTCGATTTCAAGCGTAGATAAATGAAATAATTCTCGATCCAGCAAACCTACGTTCGGTATTGAGTAATACTGGTGTTATTTCCATGTGATAAAGTCATTTATTCGGATCAGATGCCGCGTGTCAGCGTCCTGATTCCTTCGGCGACTGGACGCAGGCGCGCGAGCTCTACTCCAGTCTCGACACCCTGCCTTTCGAAATGGGCGACGAGCGTCTCCGTGGCGAGATTGCCGGCTGCGCCTGGCGCGTAAGGGCAGCCGCCGAGACCACCTACCGCGCCGTCGAAGACGGTCACGCCCAGCGCCCAGGCGGCGGCGACGTTCTCGATGGCGCGGCCATTCGTATCGTGAAAGTGCCCGGCGAGTTGCGGGGCCCGTGCGACGCCAAGCACAGCCTCGACCATGCGTGCGGTCCGCTCCGGCGTGCCGCGACCCAGCGTGTCGGACAAAGCGATCTCATCGCAGCCGATGGCGAGCAGGCGCGCGGTCACCGCCGCCACGGCGGCAGGCGCGATTTCCCCTTCATAGGGGCAGTCGAGAGCGCAGGAGACATAGCCGCGCACCGGAACGCCGGCGCGCCGAGCCAGCGCCATCACCGGCCCGAAGCGTGCGATGCCCTCGGTGATGCTGCAATTGGTGTTGCTGCGCGAAAAGCTTTCCGAGGCGGCGGTGAAGACGGCCAGCGCCTGCGCACCTGCGACCAACGCTGCTTCGGCCCCCTTTTCGTTGGGAACGAGCGCGGAATAGACCACGCCGGGTCGTGGCGTCAGCCCCGCCATGACCTCGGCGTGATCGGCCATTTGCGGCACCCAGCGGACGGAGACGAAAGCGGTCGTCTCGATCCGGCGCAGACCGGCATCGGCGAGCTCTTCGATGAGCGCGAGCTTGTCTGCGGTCGCGATCGGGGTCTTCTCGTTCTGGAGGCCGTCGCGCGGGCCGACCTCGACGATGCTGACGCTTTGCCGGGTCATCTCACGCGCCGAGATAGGCCGAACGGACGCGCTCGTCGCGCAAAAGCTCCGCGCCGGTACCCTCGAGCGTGATCGTGCCGGTCTCGATGACATAGGCGCGGTCGGCGACGCCGAGCGCGAGATTGGCCATCTGCTCGACCAGCAGGATCGTCATGCCTTCCGCACGCAGGCGACGGATCACGGCGAAGACCTCGCGCACGATCAGCGGGGCGAGGCCCAGCGAGGGCTCGTCGAGCAGCAGCAGTTTCGGCCGGCTCATCAAGGCGCGGGCGATCGCGAGCATCTGCTGTTCGCCACCCGACAGCGTGCCGGCCTGCTGGTCGCGCCGCTCGGCGAGGCGCGGGAAAATGGCGAAATATTTCGCGATATCGGCTTCGATGCCTGCGTCGTCATCGCGGGCATAGGCCCCGAGCATCAGATTGTCGCGCACGCTCTGGTCGCCGAAGACGAGGCGGCCTTCCGGCGAATGGCCGATGCCGAGCCGAACGCAGTCATGCGGGCGAATGCCGGCGAGCGGCCGACCTTCGAAGGCGATCGCACCGGCGGCCGGCTTCACCAGCCCGGCGATGGCGCGCATCAGGGTCGATTTGCCGGCGCCGTTGCCGCCGATCAGCGTGACGATTTCGCCCGCAGCGACACGCAGCGAGATGCCCTTGAGGGCTTCGACCGCGCCATAGCGGACTTTCAGCCCGTCGATCTGGAGCAGGCTCATGCCACCTCCGCCGCTGGCATGTCAGCCAGATCCTCGGTTCCGAGATAGGCCGCGATGACGCGCGGATCCCGGCGGATCGCATCGGGCGCGCCCTCCGCGATCAGCGCGCCATAGTCGAGCACCAGCACATGCTGCGAGATGCCCATGACGAGGTCCATATGATGCTCGATCAGCAGCACGGTGATGCCGGCCGACTGGATGCGGGTGATGACGTCACCGAGTTCATGGGTCTCCTGCGGATTGAGCCCGGCGGCGGGCTCGTCGAGCAGCAGCAGCTTTGGTCGCGAGGCCAGTGCACGGGCGATTTCGAGCCGGCGCTGCAGGCCATAGGGCAGGCTCTTGGCCGGCTCGAAGGCGCGTTCGCCGAGGCCGAGTTCGTGAAGCAGCGCCAGCGCCTGGTCGCGGGCGGCGGCTTCAGCGCTGCGGCTTGCGGGCAGGCCCAGCAGCGCGGGGACGAACGCGCTCTTCACGTGGAGATGCGCGCCGAGCAGCACATTGTCGAGCGCCGAGAGATCGCCGAACAGTTTCAGGTTCTGGAAGGTCCGGGCGATACCCAGCCCCGCGACTGCATGCGCCGATAGACCGGCGATCTCGCTGCCCCGGAAGCTGATGCTGCCGCCATCGGGCGCGACATGGCCCGAGAGCAGGTTGAGCAGGGTCGTCTTGCCGGCGCCGTTGGGCCCGATCAGGGCATGGACCTTGCCGGTACCGATGGTGAAGCCGACATGGTTGACCGGGACGATGCCGCCATAGGCCTTGTAGAGATCGCCGACGACCAGAAGCGGCGCGCCGGCCTGCGCCGCCGCATGGACTGAGAGCACCGAGGAGGACGTCGCCGAAGGTGCGGGTGGCACAGTTGGCGAACTGCCGCGTCGGGCAAGGCTTGCCAGCGCGCCGGCAATACCGTTGGGCATCAGATACAGTGAGAACAGCAGGAGCGCGCCATAGCTGAAATGCTGGAGCGCCGGCCAGCGCGCGAGCCAGGCGTCGAGCAGGGTCAGGATCACCGAGCCGAGCAGCGGCCCGTAGATCGAACCCGACCCGCCGAAGATCACCACGACGAGGAAGAAGATCGACAGGTTGAAGGTGACGAAGTCGGAGTTGAAGTACTGGTTCTGCTGGGCGACGATTGCGCCAGCCAGCGCGCAGGTCACCGCGGAGATGACAAAGGCGAGCGTCTTGAAGCGCGCCACCGAAATGCCCACCGATTGCGCGGCGGGCTCGGCAAGCTGCACCGCCAGGAAGGCCCGGCCATAGCGCCCGGCGAGCAATGCGCGCAGCATCAGATGAATGGCGATACACAGCGCGCTGACGAACCAGACCCAGTGCAGATTGGTGAAGCTGTGTCCAAACAGCGTGGGCGCGCCGATGCCGTACAGCCCGGCCTGACCCTTGAAGATGTCGGTCCACTCCGTGACGATCTTCTCGACGACGATGCCAAAGCCGATCGTCACCATGGCCAGGCTCGGGCCGGAGACCCTGACCGAGGGCATGGCGATAACCAGCCCGAACAATGCCCCGAAACCGCAAGCCAGCAGCAGCGAAAGCCAGGGATTGATCCCCCATTCGACGCTGGCGATCGCTGCCGTATAGGCCCCGACCGCGAAGAGGCCGGCATGGCCGAGCGATTTCTGGCCGGCATAGCCGACGAGCACGTTCAGGCCCGAGGCGGCGAGATAGTTGACGCCGATCGTGAACAGGATCTGGAGGTGGAAGTCGTTCAGCGACAACACCGGCAGCAGCGCGAGCGCAGCAATGAGCGCGGCCAGGCCGAGCGCGTGGGCAAGGGCCATCGAGCGGCGGGGACCCGGCATCAGATCTTCTCCACGCTGCGCGCGCCGAGCAGGCCGCCGGGCCTGAGCACCAGCACGATGATGATCAGCAGGAAGATGGTGATCTCGCGCATCTCGGCGCGCCACAGCCCGACCAGCGCCTCGATCAGCCCGAGCAGAAAGCCGCCGAGCACGCAGCCGCGCGGATTGGTCAAGCCGCCGACGATCGCGGCCGAAAACGCCTTCAGCGCCACGCCAAGCCCGATGAAGACCGAGGCCGTGGTGATCGGCGCAATCAGAATGCCGGCCAGCCCCGCCAGCGCCGACGAGATGACGAAAGCGATGATGACGATCTTCTCGACGTTGATGCCGACGATCGCCGCCGCTTGCGGGTTATAGGCGACGGCGCGCAGCGCCTTGCCGAAGCGGGTCTTGCGGATGACGATGTCGAGCCCGATCATGACCGCGATGGCGACGACGGCGATCAGCACCTCCTGGGGCCTGATGCCGGCGCCTGCGATGCGCCAAACCTCGTTGCCGAGCGGCGAGGGCACCGCAATCGAGGCCGGACCCCAGATCGCGAGCGCCGTATTCTGCATGATGATGCCGAAGCCGATGGTGCTCAAAACCCAGTTCAGGCCGCCCGCGCCGACGAAGGGCTTAATCGCGCAGTAGTAGAGCAGGATGCCGATCGCCCCGACTACGGCGACGCTCGCCAGCGTCGCCAGGCCGTAGCTGAACAGCGTCATCTCGGAGGGTGCGAGATTGCCCCAATGCGGCTTGCCGGCGGCCAGCAGCAGGAGCGAAACTCCGACGAGGCTGCCCGGAACGAGGAAGGCGCCCTGGCCGAAATTGAAGGTCTTCGTCGTGGCGTAGGTGATGTTGAAGCCGAGCGCGATCAGCCCGTAGATCGCGCCCAGCGCCAGCCCGCTCGCCAGAGCCTGGAGAATTGCCGTCATCTCGTCTCCACGCCTTCGGGCGGGTTAGTTTGCGTCTTCAAGCTCTCCGTCATTCCGGGCGAGCGAAGCGGAGACCCGGAATCCATCATAGTGCTCGTCGACGCCCTATGATGGATCCCGGATCAGCGCCGCTGCGCGGCTTGTCCGGGATGACGCGGTGTTTCCGTTGCGCGTTCTCGAATGCCTGTCAGCGCTTCAGATCGGCTGCGGTCAGGCCCTTCACCACCTCGTTGTCGAGCTTGACGACGCGGCCGTCCTTCCACTGCGCGAGGTGGAAATCGGCGACGCCGAGCGCCTCATGCTGCTCCTTCGAGAACGGCTTGTCATAGGCCTTGATGATGCCCTGCACCGGGCCGAGGCTTTCGAGCGCCTGCTGGACCTTGTCGCCGTCGGTGCCCTTGGCCTGGGCGATGGCGGCTGCGATCAGCATGACCGCATCGTAGCCCTGCGCGGCCGAGACGAAGGCCGGCATGTTCGGGTATTTGGCGATCAGGCGCTTGTGCAGCGCGATGGCGCGGTCGCTGGCATCCTCCGTCGTCGAGGCGGCGAAGATCGTCTTCTCCGAGAGCTTTGCGCCGGCAATGTTGACCAGCGGCGTATTGATCGAGCCCCAGGTCGAGAGCAGGCCGGGATAGTAGTCCATCTTCTCCATGCTCTTCAGCACCTGGGCGGTCGCGTCGGCGAGCGAGCCGGTGATGATCATGTCGGCGCCAGCCGCCTTCAGCTTGGCGAGCTGCGAGGTCATGTCGGTGTCCTTGGGGCCGAATTTCTCGACGCCGACCGGCTTCACGCCATGAAGTGCGAGGATTTCCAGCAGATCCTTGGTCGCCGCCTGGCCGTAGCCGGTGGTGTCGGCGATGACGGCGATGTTCTTCGTCTTCGAGGCCTTCACCGCATAGGCGGTCAGCAAGGCGAGCTGCTCGCGATCAACCATCGAGACGCGGAAGATATAGTTCTGCGGCTCCTTGGCGTAACGGGCGGTGATGTCGGTGGCGGTCGCGACATGGGAGACGACCGGCACCTTCTTCTGCTGCGGGATGTGCAGCCAGGCGAGCGCATTGCCGGAATTGGTCGGGCCGACGACGGCGGCGACCTTCTCGTTGTCGATCAGCTCGTTCATGTTCTGGATCGACTTGGGCGGAGACGCCGCGTCGTCGCGCACGATCCCGACGAGCTTGCGGCCGAGTACGCCGCCCTTGGCGTTGATGTCCTCGATCGCGGCCTGAAAGCCGTAGAGGCCCGACAGGCCGAGTTCGGCCGCGCCCGAAGCAGACTGATCGGCATTATAGCCGATCTTGATCTCGTTTTGCGCGAAAGCAGGCGCGGCGAGGCCAAGGCTCGTGGTCACGAGGAGAGCGCCAAGCGAGCGGCGCGAAAGCAATGTGGTCATGGTGTTCCTCCGGGTGTGATCCGCGTTTCTCGCGGTTTTTGCGTCGTGGTTGCTGGTCGAAAGGTTTGGTCTCGGCGTCAGCTTTTCCGGCGTTCGGCCAGAAGTTCGCGGGCGCGGTCGACGCGGACGTCGTGCGTGCGGGCAAGTTCGGCGGCGATCGCCTCGATCTCGGCGCCCTCGGCACCGGCGACGATGGCGATGTTGCGGGCGTGCAGCGCCATATGGCCGCGCTGGATGCCTTCGGTGGCGAGCGCGCGCAGCGCCGCCATGTTCTGCGCAAGGCCGACGGCGACCGTGACCTCGGCCAGTTCCTGCGCCGTCTCGACGCCCATCAGCCGCAGCGACCATTGCGCCAACGGATGCGTCTTGGTCGCGCCGCCGACGAGACCGAGCGCCATCGGCATCTCGATCGAGCCGACGAGTTCGTTTTCGTTCGAGACCTCCCAGGTCGTCAGCGAGGTGTAGCGCCCGCTGCGGGCGGCGTAGGCGTGCGCGCCGGCCTCGATCGCGCGCCAGTCATTGCCGGTGGCAACCACGACGGGGTCGATGCCGTTCATGATGCCCTTGTTGTGGGTGGTGGCGCGGTAGGGGTCGATAGCCGCGAAGGTGTAGGCGTCGAGCATGCCGTCGATCATGCGCCGGCCCGAATATTCAGGCGTCGCGAGCGCAGCCTCGGGCACGCGCACCGTGGCGCGGGCGAGCCTGAGATCGGCGAGGTTGGAGAGGATGCGCAGCCTGACCGTGCCGCCAGTGACGCGTTCGACGATCGGCGCGACCGTCTCGGCCATGGTGTTGACGGTGTTGGCGCCCATCGCGTCGCGCACGTCGACCAGCAGGTGCATGACCACGATCGGCCCGCGCGGCGTCTGCGGGAACACATGAACCTCGATGTCGCGGCAGCCGCCACCGAGCGAGACCAGCACCTTGTCGCGGGCGTTGGCGGCTTTGACGATCTCGTCGCGCGCCGCCAGCAACTTCTGGCGCGCGCCTTCCGGATCGGAGATGCCGACGAGCTGCACCTGCGCGCGCATGATCGGCAGGGTGCTCGAGGTCCGGAAGCCGCCATGGCTGCGCGCGATCCGGGCCATGTAAGAGGCGGCCGCGACGACGGAAGGCTCCTCCACCGCCATCGGGATCAGGTAGTCCTTGCCGTTGATGGTGAAGTTGGTGGCGACGCCGAGCGGCAGCTCGAAGGTCCCGACGACGTTCTCGATCATGCCGTTGGCGAGATTGAGGGGCAACGCGCCAGGCGCTGCGAGCAGCGCGCGGTCGCTGGCCGGGAGGCCCGCCGCGGCGACGGCCATGTCGAGCCGCTCCAGGCAGGAGAGATTGCGATAGTTCTCGATGCGCGAGTTCACGATGCGCGCGATGGGCTCGCGCGCCTTGGCCGTCGTCATGGTGCTTCCTCCGCCCGCCAGCGCGGGCTTTTGCCTGCTTGTTGGTTGACAGGCTCAGGCAATCGCAGGACAGCGACAAGGGACAATTGGCCGTACGATTGGAATCTCTGTACCAGTCAATTCACTGGTACAGTGGAGGGCTCCATGGAGCAGAAGCTGGAAGCGGGTCGAACCGGGCGCATCGTCGCGCGGATCGAGCGGTCGATCGAGGAGGGGCTGCTCCAGCCAGGTCGGCGCATGCCCTCGCTGCGGGCGGCGGCCCTGGAATACGGCGTCTCGAAGAACACCATGGTCGAGGCCTATGACCGGCTGGTGGCGCTCGGTCGGCTTGAAGCGCGGCGCGGCGCCGGCTTCTACGTCCGCGCGCCCGGCCGCAACGCCATCGAGGCCCCTCCCGCCCATATGGCTGAGGCGATCGATATCGTCTCGCTGCTCCGGGAACAGCTGCGCCAGACCCATCCGGTGCGCGTCGGCGATGGCAGGCCGCCGGCGTCATGGACCGAGGATTCCGAGCTCGGACGGCATCTGCGCGTCAAATCCGGCAAAAGCGGCCTGCCGATCGAGCACGGTTATGGCGACCCGCTCGGTTATGGCCCGTTGCGGGCGCAGATCGGTCTGATTTTGGCGGAGCGCTCGATCCAGGTCTCGCCCGACCAGATCCTGCTGACCTTCGGCGCCAATCACGGGCTCGACCTGATCATCCGGCACTTGCTGCAGCCGGGAGACACCGTCCTGGTCGACAGCCCGGGCTACTACCCGCTGTTCGGCAAGCTCAGGCTGGCGCGCGTCGAGGTCGTCGGCGTCAGGCGGCTCGCCGACGGGCCCGATCTCGACGATCTGTCAGTGCAGATCGCGCGGCACGCGCCAAAGGCCTTCTTCACGCAGTCGGTCGCGCATAATCCCACCGGCGGGTCGATCGCGCTGCCGGTGGCGCACCGCCTGCTCCAGATCGCCGCGAAACACGATCTCTTCGTCGTCGAGGACGATGTTTTCGCCGACGCCGTGCCGTCTTCGCTGCCGAGGCTGGCGGCGCTCGACCAGCTCGAACGCGTGATCTATCTCGGCACCTTCTCGAAGACGCTCTCGGCCAGCCTGCGGATCGGCTATGTCGCGGCAAGTCCCGGCGTCAGCCGGGCCCTGACCGACATGAAGATGCTGACCGTGGTCAACAGCTCCGGCTATCTCGAGCGTATGGTCAGCGACCTGATCGCAAGCGGCCAGTACCGGCATCACCTACGGCGCCTGCGCGAGCGCATCGGCAAGGCGACGGCGCGCGCGCTTGGCAATCTGGAGCGGCTGGGACTACCGGTCTTCACCGCCCCGACCGGCGGTTATTATCTCTGGGCGGAGTTCCCGCCGGATTTCGACGATCTCGACCTGGCCCGCCAGGCCTCCGAGCAAGGTATCTTCATCGCGCCAGGCACCGTCTTTTTCCCCGAGCGCCAGCAGGCCCGGCCAGGCATGCGCGTCAATGTCGCCTATGCCGACGATCCCGTCCTGATCAGGTTCCTGCAAGGCGTTCTGGCGCGCTAGCGCAACCGCGCCTCGCAACTGGAGGTCGGGGTGCCCAGTTCGCCAATGTTTACCATGTCTTAAATTGTCGCCTCGACTCGTCCCGGTCTCCCCCGAACGGGGGATTACCCGGTAAAACGGCCCCGGTATAAATCCTTTACGTTTCGTTAAGGGTTTTGCGTCGATGGGCCTGGACGAGAACATAGCGCCGCCGGCGCACAGCGTGGGCAAGCGGTGGAGCAATCCGCTCCCGCATCGCCGCGCCTCCGGCCATCGCCATGGTTCTTGAGCGCTACAAACGACGTCGGCGCGGGCGCCGGCATGACCCAGCGCTTGGCCCATTGCCGGCCGGGCTCGCAGGGGGGACGACGAACGGTCTGGGCGCGCGGCTGGCGGCGGCGATCGGCGGTCTCGGGACGAAGCTGAGCGTCGCGCGGGACCGCCGCAGCCTGCTTGCCGAGAGCGTTGCGCATCGCGCCTTGTTCGAGACCCTGGAGCCGCGCGTCCTGCTGGCCGCCGACGTCATCCCGGTCTCCGGCACGATCGACGTCGCCGGCGAGGTTGACCGCTACACGTTCACCGTCGCAGCGGAGACGCGGATCGCATTCGACTCGCTGACCAACCGCAGCGACATCCGCTGGTCGCTGAACGATTCGCATGGCGAGGCCATCGTGCCGTTCAGCCCGCGCGCGTTTTCCGACAGCGATCGCTGGAACGGCAGCGCCCAGCCCGGCGTGCTCGACCTGTCGGCCGGCACCTACACCGTGTCCGTAGGGGGCTTCGGCAATCTCGCGGCTGCGACCGGAGATTACTCTTTCCGGCTGCTCGACATCGACGAGTCGGCGACGATCGCGCTCGATTCCAGCCTGACGCGGACGCTGGTCGACGGGCGCGAAAGCAATGCGACGCGGCTGTCCCTGACCGGCGGCGATCTCGTCTCGCTGACGGCGCAGGCTTCCGCCAGCGGTCAGGGGCGGCAGGGGGGCGTGCGCGTCTTCGATCCCGAGGGCGTGCAGGTCGCGGGCTTCGGTTTCGGCTCGACGGTCCAGTTCCAGTCGGGGCAGAGCGGCGAATACGTCATCCTCACCGAGGGCGATATCAACAACACGACGAGCAGCTTCGACGTGACGCTGACGGCTGCGTCGCGGCACATCGTCGAAAGCGCCCTGGTGTTCAACCAGAAAACCTCAGGCTCGCTGCCTTCGGGAAAAGCGACGGAGGAATACAAGTTCACGCTCGACCAGCGCCAGACGCTCATCTTCGACTCGATCAGCCAGAGCGAGCAGGTGACCTGGCAGGTGCTGCATAACGGCGCGCCGATGACGGATGCGCGCGTGTTTGGCGAGTTGTTCGGCGGAACGCCGAATTTTCGCGGCCAACCGCTGACGCTCGAAGCAGGCGATTATGTCCTGTCCGTCGCAACCAACGACCAGAACATATCCAGTGCGCTGCCCTTCACTTTCAAGGTGCTGACGCTCGATGCCGACACGCCCGAGGCGCTGATCGAGAACAATCAGACCGTCGGCTTCAACGAGGGCGCACTCTACTGGTTCGACGCCTCCGACGGCGAGCGCATCAACGTCCAGACCGCCAATGCGACCGGCGGCTTCAGCGAGGATCGGGTCAAGATCTTCGACCCCAACGGCGTGCTGATCGAAAACCACGACGTCTTCGATCAGGCGACCTTCACGGCGCGTGGCACGGGGCGTTACCTGCTGCTGCTCGACCGCGCTTATGCGAACAACGACGTCACTGTCTCCTTCTACGTCACGCATGAGCCCGCGCAAGAGGAAGGCATCGGCGGGATCTGGGTCAATATCGGCGACGGAATCGGTGCCACGATTTCGGCCGGAAGCGACATCGTTTTCGAACTTGAGGTGACGGAGCCGCGCCGCCTGCTGCTGACGAATGGCAACTTCAACGGCTTCCGCCTCGACGTCCGCGGGCCGCGCGGGTTCGAGGTGCGCGACATCGCGTTCAATTCGCCCGGGCCGATAAGCTTCACCGACGACGAGACCCTGCCGCGATCGGTGCTGGATCTCACGCCGGGCTATTACAGCTTCGTCCTGACCAACACCGATCCCGACAACGACCGGGACCTGTCGATCAGCTTCATCGACGCGACGCCGGCCAACCTCGACACGCTGCCCTCCGGCATCAACGGCTTGAGCTTCAGCAATTATTCGCCGCTTCAACTTCTTGCGATTGAAGGCGAGGCCGGCGGGTCGCTGACGCTTGACGATCTCGCGGTCGAGCAATTCGGCTATTACGACATCATCCAACCCGCGCTGACGATCTCGGTGCTCGATCCCAACGGCCAGCTCCTTCTGACCACGCCGGTCTGGGAAGAGGATCCCGACAGCCCGCCGGAAAATCCAGGCGATCCGCTGAACTATCGTCGCGCGACGCCGCCGGTCCTGACGTTCCTGCTGACCGGGCTCTACACGATCCGCTTCGACATGCCGGTTGCGGCGATCGACGGCAACGACGCGGTGCTGTTCTTCCGCGCCACGATCGCGCCGCCGCCGCCTCCGCCGCAGGCCGCGACGGGCGTCGGGCTGGGCCAGAGCGTCGTCGGCGATACGCTGCAGCCCGGTGGGAGCCAGGCTTTCGCTTTCGACCTGACCCGAGACACGCGGCTCTACATCGATGTCCTCGCGCGTCAGACGGGGCTGGAATACCGCCTCGAAGGGCCCAACGGCCTGCAGACCGAATGGGGCCAGTTCGACACCGGCAATTTCAGTTCCGGCGTCGCGGGCTTCCAGGCGCTGAACCGGCTGCCGACCGGAGCCTATCACCTCGTCGTCCGCAACCAGGGTACACAACCCGCCACGCCTCAGTTCCGCCTGATGGACCTGACGCCGGGCGCGGCCCTGCCTGGCCTGCCCGATGGCGGCGGCTTCACGCCGATCACGCTGGGCCAGCAGGTGGTCGAGGTGCTCGACCCCGGTTTCGAGACGGTCGCCTATCAGTTCACGGTCGATCCCGGCACGCGGGTCACGTTCAATCCGCAGCCGCAGTTCACCGCCCCGGCGGATTATCGGTTCACATACGACGCACCCTCCTGGCGCATCCTCGACGCCGACGGACAGGAGGTCGGCCAGCCATTCGCGGGCAATTTCCAGAGCGGCGTGCGCAGCGGCGTGCTGCGCGACGGCGGCACCTATACGCTGCTGATCGAGCGGCCCGTCTCGACCTCCAGCACCATAACCACCATCACTGCGCGCTTCACCCTGTCGGCGGTGCCCGATCAGGTCGCCACGCTCGCGGTGGGTGATGTCGCGACGCCGACCTTGGCCACTCGCGGCCAGCGCGCGCTCTATACGATCGATCTCGCGGAAGCGACGCTCGTGGCCTTCGATGCGCTGGTGGCCGACCCGCTCTACGCGATCACCTGGTCTGTGATCGCGCCCGACGGCACGCGCAGCGTCGTTCAATACGTCGCCGACGATTATCGCTACAACGGGCGCGGCCTGCTGCTTGGACCCGGCCGCAACACGCTCGTTCTGGAGGCAAGCAACGGCGTCCTGCCTAACCTGCCTTTCAGACTGGTCGATCTCGGCGCGGCGCCTTCGATCACGCTGAGCCAGCCCACGACGGCCGAAATCTCCGAGCAGGGCCGAGCATCGGCCTACCAGTTCGAAGCGGAGGTCGGGGACCGGCTGCTGTTCCAGCGCGTCGGCGCCAATCAGGCGCGCTTCAACAACCTGCAGTACCGTCTCCTGGATGCGACGGGCGCGGTCGTGCAGAACGGGCAGGTCGGCACGAGCCAGAACCAGGTCACCGTGGTGCGCAGCGGCACCTTCTGGCTGGTTTTCGACGAAGCGCCGGGCTCGGCGGGGGCTCTGTCGGCGCCGTTCGTGATGCGCAAGCTGACGACGCTGCGCGACGACATCACGATCGGCGAACGGGTCGACGGCGTCATCGTCAATCCCGGCGACAAGGCGGTCTACAGCTTCACGGTTCCGGCGTTCACGACGATCGTCATCGATACGCTGGTCAATACCGGCACATTGTTGCGCACGCTGGAGGGCGACAACTACACGGCGTCGTCAGAATTCCTGAATTTCGACCAGAACGGCGCACCGATCCGTGCGCTCGGTCCGGGGCGCTACACCCTGACGATCGCAGGCGCGTCCGACCTGATCACCGGCACCTATGCGTTCCGGCTGCTGAATTTCGCCACCGGCACGCTGATCACCAAGGACACGGTCGTCAACGGCACCCTGTCGCCCGCCTCGGCGCTCGAAATCTACAAGTTCGACGCCGCCGCCGGCGACCGGCTCGCCTTCGACGCGCAGACGGCCGGACCGTCGAACTGGCAGCTCTACGGACCCGATGGGGCGCTGGTCTTCAATAACGGCTTCACCGATGTTGCGACACGGGTGCTGACGCTGAGCGGGCGCTATACGCTGCTCGTCAGCGGCTCCTCGACTTCGGCGACGCCGGCGCCGTTCAGCTTCAGCCTGGTGTCTTCGACGCCGGCGACGCCTGCTTCCTACACCGGCGCGGTGATCGCGTTCGATCAGGCCGTCTCGGGGCTGCTGAACCCGATCACCGAAGCCGGGAATTCGCAGAGCTTCATCCTGACGCTGAACGAGAAGCACCGCGTCATGTTCGCGCCGGGCGGCCAGCCGAACATGACCTGGTCGATCGAAGGTCCCTATGGCGCGGTCGCCTCGGCCTACGACTACGGTCCCTACGACTTCAGAACCTATGTCTTGGCGGCCGGAACCTACCGCATCACCTATTCGCGTAACGATGGTGGCGCTGTCGCGCTGCCGTTCAACTTCAAGGTTATCGACCTCGACGCGCTGGCCTATTCCAGCCTCGACACGCCCGTCTCCGGCACGATTCCGACCAACGGCGTCCAGGTGCTGAAATACTCCGTCGCCGACGGGGACGCCTTCTTCTTCGACAGCGATACGAACTTCATCAACGGCTACTGGAGCCTGCTCGACGCCAGCCTGACGCGCCAGTCCAACCTGCAATTCTATGACAGCGGCCCCTATCGCCAGCCGCAGGGCGGCGATATCTTCATCGCCCTCTACACCTACAACCAGCCCGGCGGCGCCAACTACGTCTTCACGCCGAAGAAGATCCAGGACACCGTTGCGACGATTACGCTCGACACGGTCGTCAGCGGCAGCCTGCCCACCGCAGGCCAGACCGCCAACTACCGTTTCACCGTGACCGAGCCGACCTGGGTCTCGTTCGACAATATGAGCGCGAATTCGCAGGCGCGCTGGAGTCTGCGGGGTCCCAACGGCCCCGTCGTCAACACGGCCGGCCAGACGCTCGGCAACCGCGCCTTCCCCAGCGACCGCGTGGCCGACGGCAATCTGCCGGTGCTGCTGTCGCCCGGAGAGTACACGCTGTCGGTCGGAAACGGGCCAGGCGCCTATGCTTTCAAGCTGATCGATCTCGGCCACGCCACGCCGATCAGCATCGGCTCGTCGGTCTCCGGCACGCTCGATCCCGGCGTCGAGAACGAGGCCTTCCGCTTCACCGGTGCGGCCGGGCAGCGCGTCTTCGTCGCGCTGAGCCAGCTTTCCAACTACGCGAATTTCGTCCTGCTCGACCCCACCATGACGGTGATCAGCCCGATCGGCACGGCGAACGCAGCGCCGGTGATCCTGCCCTATGACGGCGTCTACACGGTCGTCGTACAGGGTTATCCGTATGATATCGCGGCGATCCCCTATGTTCTGCGGGTCGTCGATCTCCCGGTCTCGGCCCCGATCGCATTGGGGCTCGGCGTTGCGCAGGCTGCCAATCTCGCCATCGCCGGGCTTGCGGCCGTCGCGACGGGCGCGCTGGAGTCGGGCGCCGAGGTCACGGTGTCCTGGCAGGACCTGAACACCGGCAATCTGCCGGCCGACACCTCCTGGATCGACCGGCTGATCGTGACCAACACGACGACCGGCGAGGTGCTGCTGACGCGCAACCTGCCCTATGCCGGCGATGCGACGCCGCTCGGCGTCGGCGGCTCGCTCGACCGTTCGACGAGCTTCCGGCTGCCCGACGGCGTGCGGGGCGTCGGCACGATCAGCATCAGGGTGACCACGGACGCCGGCAACGGCGTGACCGAGACCAACGAGACCGACAACGACGCTACGCTCTCGCTGACGTCGACGCTTGCCAACTACCCCGACCTCGTCGCCAGCGCGGTGTCGATCAGCGCCGGCCCCTATGCGCCGGGCGACCAGGTCACGCTGACCTGGGACGTCAGCAACAGCGGCACCCGCACTCCCGCGCCCGGCTGGACCGAGCGGCTGGTCATCCGCAACCTGACGACGAACGAGACGCTGAGCCTGCGCGACCTTCTGGTCGAGGGAGCGGACGCCGCGATCGCGCCGGGCCAGACACAGCATCGCTCGGTCACGCTGACCTGGCCCGCGGGCCGGATCGCGACCGGCAACTTCAGCGCCGAGGTCGTCGTCGACAGCAGCGACGTCATCGTCGAATACGCAGCTGGAGGCTTCAGCGAGACCAACAACCGCGCGAGCATCGCCTTCCGCTCGGCGCCGGATCTTGTTGCGACCGGCCTGACGGTCGATGGCGCGATCGCCTCGGGCAACACCATCACGCTGCGCTGGCGCGACGTGAATTCCAGCGCCGCCGGAAGCGGCGGAGCCTCGACCGCGACCACTTGGATCGACCGCGTCCAAGTCTACAACATCGATACCGGCCAGTATGTGCTCGACCAGTTCGTATCCTCGACCGGGGCGCTTGCGCCCGGCGGCGAAGCGATGCGCGCGCTGAGCTTCAGGATGCCGGACGGTGCGCGCGGCGCCGGCAATTTCCGCATCGTCATCGACGTCGACTACGGCTTCAACCTCGCCGGCGTCGTCGAAGCCAATGCCGGCGGCACGGCGGAATCCAACAACTCGACAACGGCGGACTTCACCTCGGCGCTGTCGATCTATCCCGACCTGACGGTCTCGGCCGTCAGTGCGCCTGCGGCCGCCCGCGCGGGCGAGACCATCACGGTGACGTGGAGCGTCGCCAATTTGACATCGGTGGCGACGACCACCTCGTCCTGGAACGACCGCATCGTCCTGTCCGGCAACGCCATTTTCGGCGATGGCGACGACATCGTGCTGGCGACCGTGCCGCATTCGGGCGTGCTTGCCGGCTTCGGCAGCTATGGCGGCTCGGCTCAGGTGACGATCCCCGCCGACCGCTCGGGCTCGTTCCGGATCCTCGTGGCAACCGATGTCGGCTCGCAGGTGGTCGAGCCCGACACGCGCGCCAACAATTCCGCCTCGCAGGCGATCGCGATCGCGCCGGTCTATTCGGACCTAGAGGTCAGCGCGATCACGAAGCCGGCGAGCGTCAGCTACGCGACGCCGTTCACCGTGGGCTGGACGGTCACCAATATCGGGCCTGATCCGACCAGCGCGGCGAGCTGGATCGACCAGGTCTATCTCTCGCGCGACGGGCTGTTCAGCGGCGACGACATCCTGCTGGGAACGCTGACGCATAATGGGGCGCTTGCCTCCGGCGCTTCCTATGTCGGCTCGCTCAGCGTCACGATCGCGGAATCCGCGACCGTGCTCGGCGACTGGCGCGTGCTGGTGCGCACCGCGCAGCCGGCCAACACCGTGTTCGAGAACGGATTGACGGCCAATAACGGCGCGGCCTCGACGCTGCTGACGGTGGTGCGTCCGCCCGCTCCCGATATCGCGGCGACCGGCGTGACGCTGCCGGCAGGCGGGCAGCCCGGCGATGTCCGCTCCGTGAGCTATACCGTGACCAATCGCGGCGCCCTGCCTGCGAATGGCAGCGCGAGCTGGGTCGATTATCTCTATCTCAGCCTCGACGGCACGCTGAACGGCGCAACCTACCTCGCCGCCGTGCCGGTGACGCTGCCGGCCGCGCTCGGCATCGGCGAAAGCTATACCCGCCAGGCCAGCGTCACGCTGCCCAACATCGCGGACGGCGCCTATCGCATCGTCGTGGTGCCCGACATCTACGGTTCGGTTCCGCAGCCCGGCACGCCGCGCGCGGCTCCGTTCGTCTCGACGGGCACGATCGCGATCGGCACGCCGGACATTGCCGTGCAGGGCCTCGGCACGCTCGCCAGCACGATCTCGGGCACCCAGATCACGCTGAACTGGACGCTCGCCAATCTCGGCGCAGGCGAGGCGCGCCAGCCCTTCGTCACCACCGTCTATCTGTCGCGCGACGGCACGGCTGACGGTTCCGACATCGTGCTGGGCAGCCTCAGCACCGGCGCGCTGGCGGCGGGCGCGACGCTTTCGCAGAGCCTGACGGCGACATTGCCGCTGGGCTCGCTCGGCTCCTACCAGATCCTGGTGCGCGGCGATTCCGGGCAGGTGCTGAACCAGTACAATCGCTATGGCAACGACGTCGCCGCGACGCCGCTTGCCGTAACGCTGGCTCCCTATGCCGACCTCGCGGTCGATGCGGTCACGGCTCCCAGCCTGATCATCGCCGATCCCGCTTCGATCCGGGTCAGCTGGCGCGTCACCAACCAGGGCACCGGCCTTGGCCAGACCGATACCTGGTTCGACGCCGTGATCGCGTCGGTCAATTCCATCATCGGCGATGGCGACGACATCGTGCTCGGCCGCTTCCAGCGCACCGGCGGTCTCGCCGTCGGCGCGAGCTATACCCGCGACGTCACCGTGACCTTCCCGCCGGCCGTCACCGGGCGCTATACGCTGGCGGTCCGCAGCGATGTCGAGCACGCGGTCTTCCAGAACGGCCAGACCGCCAATGACGACGGCGTCGTGCCGCATCCCGTCGATGTGATGACGAAGCCCTATGCCGACCTGATCATCACGGCGGCGAGCGCCGACACGATCGGCGACAGCGGCAGGCCGGTGACGCTGGCCTGGACCGTGAGCAACCAGGGCATCGGCGCGACCGATTCGGCGGCATGGTCCGACATCGTGACGCTGCGCGACACCGCCGGCGCGGTGGTCAGGCAGTGGAGCCAGCCGCATCTCGGCGTATTGGCGGTCGGCGGCTACTATCGCCGCGAGGCCACCGTCACGCTGCCCGAGGGCCTTGCGGGCGCCTACACGCTCTCGATCTCGACGGGCGGGCCGTTCGAGTTCATCTACACCAACAACAACGGCTCGCAGCAGCTGCCGCTGACCGTCAACGCCTCTCCGACCGCCAATCTCAAGGTCGACGACATCGCTTCGGTCCTGAACGCAACCGAGGGCGATTTCATCGACATCGCCTGGCGCGTCTCCAATGCCGGCTTCGCACCCGCGACCGGCATCTGGACCGACACCGTCACGCTGCAGCCGGTCGACCCGACCAAGGGCGCGATCACGGTCGGCACCTTCACCAACGACAGCACGCTGGCGGCCGGCCAGAGCTACCAGCGCACCGAGCGCTTCCAGCTGCCGGCGCGGATCGAGGGCATCTACCGCGTCGTCGTCACCACCAATTCCAACAGCGCGATCTACGAGGCCGTGGCGGACCGGCCCGACAACCGCCTCGTCGACGCCGACCTGATGACGCTGGCGCTGAAGCCGCGTCCGAATCTGCAGGTCTCGGCCGTCTCCGCGCCCGCGGTGGCGCAGGCCGGCGGCTCGATCGCGGCGAGCTTCACCGTCATCAACCAGGGCACGGTCGCGGCGACCGGCTCCTGGACCGACGCCGTCTATCTTTCGCTCGACGCCAATTTCTCCGGCGACGACATTCGCATCGGCACCTTCGCCAACGGCTCGGCGCTGAACCCCGGCCAGAGCTACCACACCGATACCGGCTCGATCACGATCCCGTCGCGCTTCGGCGGCCCGGCCTACATCATCGTCGTCTCGAACTTCAACGGCGCGCTCGACGAATATCCCAACACCTTCGACAACAGCCGCGCCACGCCGATCTCGGTGACGCCGTCGCCCAAGGCCGATCTGGTGCTCTCGAACCCGGTCGCGCCGACGCAGGCCGTCGCCGGCTCCGAGATCGAGGTCCGCTACACCGTGACCAATCTCGGTGCGGCGACGACCGACGCCGAAAGCTGGGCCGACACGGTCTGGATCGCGCGCGATCCGCGCCGGCCCAACACGCTGCCGGCCCGCGTCCTCGACGACGGCGGCATCGACTTTTCCGGCGGCAACAGCGCGATGCTGCTCGCCTCGGTCACCCATGTCGGGGCGATCGCGGTCGAGGGCGGCTATCAGGTCACGGTGCGGGTACGCGTCCCCGATACGCTGGCGACCGGCACCTACTACATCACGCCCTGGACCAACCCTTACGGGCAGGTCTTCGAGGACGAGGTCTCGACCAACGTCAACTCCGACGACCCCAACGAGCTGCAGTCGAGCAACTACAAGGGCCGTCGCATCGAGGTCATCGGGCGGGCGATTCCGCCCGCGCCCGATCTCGTGCTGTCGGCGGTGACCGCGACACCGCAGGTGCTGGCCGGGCAGGAGCAGCTTACGGTCAGCTGGAGCGTCCGCAATGACGGGCCGGGCGGGATCGCGGCCAACCAGCAATGGGTCGACCGCATCATCCTGTCGGACAAGCCGACGCTGGATGCCGCCGGCGCGAACCAGTTCACGCTCGGCTACTATATCCATGGCGGTGCGCTGGCGCAGGGCGAGAGCTACACCGAGACGCGGACGCTCGATCTCGGCCCCAATGCGGCCGGCCTCTATGTCTTCGTCGAGACCAACACGCAGAACGACGGCATCCAGGGCCTGATCCGCCCCGCCGAGATCGACCGGACCGACAATAGCGGCCGCGCCGCCAGCGTCGTCACGAACCGCGCGGCCAATCTGAAGGTCGAGAGCGTCACGGCCGCGACGGGCGCTGTCTCCGGCGAACTCACCGACGTCACCTGGACCGTGCGCAACACCGGGGCTGCCGTCTGGGCCGGCACGCGCGTCTGGAACGATGTGATCTACCTGTCGCAGGATCCGGTCTACATTCCCGGGCGCGGCGTGCTGCTGGCCGCGGTCGCCCATGGCAACAGCACGACGCTCGAGGCCGGCGGGAGCTATGTCGGTCAGGCGCGGGTCAAGCTGCCGCCCGGCATCGAGGGCTCGTGGTACGTCCACGTCATCACCGACGGTCAGGCCGGCAGCTATGGCGGCTCGGCTGTCTCCGACTCGTTCTCGGGTTCGGGTCTGGCCGCCGCCTCGTATTATGTGAACACGGTGTTCGAGGGCGGACAGACCGGCGACAATCTCGGCTCCGGCGCGCTCAGCGTGATCTATCGCGAGCCCAATCTGGTGGCGAGCGCGCTCGTCCTGCCCGCGACCGTTCAGGCAGGTGCCGCCGTCGATGTCGGCTGGACCGTGACCAATGCGGGCAATCGCGAGACGCGGGTCAGCCGCTGGCGCGACATCGTCGTGCTGTCGCGCGACGAGAGCTTCGATTCCAGCGATATGGTGCTCGGGACCTTCGATCGCGAGACGGCGCTGGCCGCCGGCGCGAGCTATCAGGGTCAGGCGCGGGTCGTCATCCCCGACGAGATTTCCGGCCCATTCTACATTCTGGTGATGACGGATACCCGCGTCGGCGCGGCTGACGCCTATTACGGTCCGTTCAGCAACATCGTGCCGGGCGCGCCCGGGCTAGGCGGCGCCGGAGATCAGGTCCAGGAGTTCGCCGACGAGGGCGACAATTCGGTGCTCGCCGCGCTCACCGTGACGCCGCGCCTTGCATCCGACCTGCAGGTCACGGCCGTGACGCCGCCCGCCGCGCTGCTCGCGGGCGATAGCTTCACGCTGAACTACACCGTGGCCAATCTCGGGCCGGGCGCGATGGCGGCCGAGGATGCCGGGCGCACCGACGTGTTCTACCTGTCGCGCGACACCGTGCTCGACATCACGACCGACCTCTATCTCGGCACCCGCATCGGCACTGTCGCGCTGGCGTCGGGCGCGATCGACGCGGTCAGCATCGCGCTCAGCATCCCGCAGCGGCTTGAGGGTGCGTGGTACCTGCTGGTGGGCACCGATCTCGCCACGGCGCGCAAGCCGCGCGGGCTCGTCTTCGAGGGCGCCAACGAAGCCAACAACACCGGCTCCAGCATCACCCCGATCCTGGTGTCGCGGCCGCCGCCGGCCGATCTCGTGGTCGACGAGATCACCGCTTCCGGCTCCGGCGCCGGTCTCGTCGGGGCCACGACCACCGTGACCTGGACTGTCACCAACCAGGCGACCAACCCGGCCGCCAACAGCTGGGAGGACGCGGTCTATCTCTCGGCTGACGATCGCTGGGACATCAGCGACCGTCTCGTCGGGCGGGTGCGGCATGCGGGCGGGCTCGCTGCCGGCGACAGCTACACCGCGACGCTGATCGCCGCGCTGCCGCCGCTGAAGGAAGGCTCCTACCGCTTCATCGTCCGCACCGACATCCTCGACGAGGTCGACGAGCGCACCGGCGAAGGCAACAACACCAGCGTCTCGACCAACACGATCTTCGTCTCGGTGCCGCCGCTGCTGCTCAACCAGCCGCTTTCGGGCGTGCTTTCGACCGGCACCGAGCAGCTCTACAAGATCACCGTCGGCGAGGGCGAGACGCTGCGCATCCGCCTCGACGGCCTGTCCGACGCCGCCGACAACGAACTCTACATCCGCTATGGCGATGCGCCGACGCCGGCAGCCTACGATGTCGCCTATACGCGCCCGCTGCAGGCCGATCAGGAGGTCGTCGTCCCGACGACGAAGCCCGGCGACTATTATGTGCTGGTGCGCGGGGCCAGGCAGCCGGCGCCGGCGACCGGCTTCACCCTGCTCGCCGAGACGCTGCCCTTCTCGATCACCAGCGTCACGCCCGACCAGGGCGGCGACGGCCGCTATGTCAGCGTCACCATCACCGGCGCGCGCTTCGGCGAGAACGCGCTGGTCAAGCTGATCCGGCCGGGCGTCGCCGAGTTCGAGCCGGTGCGCTACCAGGTCATCGACGCGACAAAGATCGTGGCGATCTACGATCTGACCGGCGCGCCGCGCGGGCTCTACGACATCGAGATCACCAATCCCGACGGCGAGACCACCTCGATCGCCTATCGCTATCTGATCGAGCCGGCGCAGACACCCGATGTCTCGCTGTCGCTGGGCGGACCGCGCATCGTTCCGGTCGGCACCAGCGGCATCTACAGCGTCGCGCTGCGCAACCTGACCAATCTCGACACGCCCTATGTCCGCTTCGACGTCTCGACGCCCGAACTCGGCGGCAACCCCTGGCTGTTTGGACTGCCCTTCGTCCAGGCGGCGACGAATATCGGCGGCGCTCCCGACGGCGCCGATGGCGGCGTGCCGTGGGCGAGCCTGACGCCGACGGTCAATATCGACGGCCGCCTGACCGCGCCGGGCTATGTCTTCGACGTCGGGGCGTCCGGCTATGTGCCGCTGACCTTCCAGGTCACCTCCTATCCCGGTTTGCAGGCGATCATCGACCGCGACTTCGCCTCGCTGCGCGCCTTCCTCTACGCCCGCGATCCGGCGCTGGCGGAAGCCGGCACGCTCGACGCCGGCATCGAGTCGCTGAGAACCTATGACGAGGCGCTCTACGCGATCTTCCGCAATCCGACACTGGACGTGATCGACAAGGCGATCGCGCCGTTCATCCCGTTCCAGTTCTATGTCGCCGCCAGCGCGACCGCGATGACGCGCGAGGAGTTCGTCGCCGACCAGACCGCCGAAGCGCGCAGGCTGAGGCTCGCGATCCTCGCAGATCCTGCGGCAAGCGCAGCGCTGATGGTCATCGCCGCCGACCAGGACACCTTCGTCGCCGGCTATCTCGCCGCGCTCGAGGAGGCCGGGCTGTTGCGCCCCGAGGGCACCGCGCCGCCGATCCGCAGCACGCCGAAGGTGGCGAGCCTGGTCTCGACGCTGGCGATCGGGCTCGTGCTCGGCCCCGACGGCGACAAGATCATCAGCGACGGCAACCTGACCAGCTTCTTCACCTCCGTACGGCGCTGGTATGGCGATACGCCGGGCGAGAGCGCCCCGCTGGCGCGCAAGGACGTGCGCTATTCGGAGGAGCTCGGCTTCTACGAAGTGCCGGTGGCGCGGCTGCCGACAGCGGCGGAGGCCAATCTCGGCCTGACGCAGCCGACCTATTTCCAGGCCTACAATGTCTTCTCGCCCTTCGGAGACGATCGCAATCCACCCGATTTCGGCTCGGACGCCTCGACCGGCGAACTCCAGAGCTTCGACCTCCGGCGCTTCCTGGCGCAGTCGGCGCTGGCCGACGAGACCATCGCGGTGCTCGGACCGGAGGGTGCGGGCGCATCCAATTTCGTTCCGGCGGGCGCGGCGCTGCCGTTCCAGATCAGCTTCGGCAACCCTGCCGGCAGCGGCACGCCGGTGCGCGAGATCCGGATCGCTACGGAGCTCGATTCCTCGCTCGACCTCTCCAGCTTCCGCCTGGGGACGCTGACGATCGGCGACATCACCGTCGGCGTGCCGACCGACCGCGTCCGCTTCCAGGCCGATTTCGACTTCTCGGCCTCGAAGGGCTTCGTGCTGCGTGTCTCCGCCGGCCTCGACGAGGCCAGCCGGATCGCGACCTGGCTGGTCCAGGCGATCGACCCGGCGACCGGCGAGGTTCTGCGCACGGGCGCTGCCGGCCTGCTCGGCATCGCCGGCAGCGGCTCGGGCGCGCGCGGCTCGGTGTCCTACACCGTCCAGTCGCGCGACGGGGCGGCCAGCGGCGCGGTCGTCACGGCGGTAGCGAGCGCCTCGTTCGATGGCCGGCCGGCTGTCGCTTCGGCGGCCGCGACGGCCAGGCTCGACCTCGTCGCTCCGGTCACCGACCTGACGGTGCGCGGCGTCGGCGGCGGCGTTTATGACCTTTCATGGGTTGCGACCGACCCCGGCGGCAGCGCTGCGTCCGGCGTTCGCCATGTCAGCCTCTACGCGGCCGAGGGCGACGGCGCCTTCACACTGGTGGCCGGACAGTTGACCGGGTCGAGCTTCGTCTTCGCCGGGATCGAGGGCCGCAGCTACCGCTTCCTGGCGCTGGCCACCGACATGGCCGGCAACCGCGAGCGCAACCCCGGCACGGGCGAGGTCGCCTCCGACGGCTTCGTCGTCAATCTGGGCGGCACGGCTCCTGCCGAGACCACGGCGGAGACGCCGACACAGGCGCCGCCGCCCGCCAGTGGCGGCACGGCCAACGCCTTGTTCCTGCAAGCCGAGCAGGCCGTGCCCGCGCCGGCCTCGACCGCGCGGCCGAGCGGCTACGCCATCGCGATCGCGCCCTTTGCAGTCGAGCGCTTCGCAGTCGGCCTCGGGCAGAGCGGCGTCGGTGTCGGCGTCCTGGCGCTGGCTGAGGCGTCCGACGGCACGATCATCGCCAGCGGCGGGCCCAATCGCGGCTCGCTCTTCCGGCTCGGCCGCGACGGCGGGGTTGCGGGCGAAGCCTTTGCGACGCTCGATACGCCGATTTTCGCGCTGGTCTTCGACGGGCAGGGCCGGCTCTGGGCCTCGACTGGCGGCGACGCGCTGCTGCAGCTCGACCCGACGACGGGCGCGGTTCTGGCGCGCTACGGCACCAGCGTCACCCAGGCTCTGGCCGTGCAGCCCGCGACCGGGCTGATCTATGTCTCGACCGGGGATGGCGTCGCGATCTTCGATCCTCAGACCGGCGTGTTCCAGCCGTTCTCCCGCGTCCGCGTCGACGCGCTCGGCTTCGATCCCGACGGCAAGCTCTGGGCTACGAGCTGGCCCGATCGCGGCTCGCTCTACACCTTCGACGCCGCCGGCAAGGCGCAGATCGTCGTCGAGCTCGACCTCGCGATCGACTCGTTCGCCTTCGGCCGCTCGGGCACACCTTTCGTCGGGCTCGTCTTCATCAGCGAGAACGGCGGAGCCGGCCTGACGGACGGCGGCGGCGGTCATCTGCTTGCGCTCGATCTCGCGACGCGGCGGCTGACGCCGGTCGCGCTGGCCGGCGAACGCGGCGAACAGGTCATCGCCACCGCCGACGGCCGTATCCTGGTGGCGCAGACGCTCGGCATCGACGTGGTCTCGCCACGCGTGGTGCCGCGCATCATCGCGACGACGCCGGTCGACGGAGCGCTGGTGCCGCGCGCGCTGCCGCTGTTCACGGCGATCTTCTCGACCGACATGGCCCGGCTGGGCGCCAGCGACCCACGCTCGGTCGAGAACCCACTGAACTACCAGATCATCCGCGACGACGGGCTTATCACGCCGATCCAGTCGGTGACCTATGACGCTGCGACGCGGACGGTCCGGCTCGCGACCGGGCTGTTGCCGCCCGGCAGCCATGCACTGCGTTTTTCGCCGACGATCGAGAGCGCACTGGGCGTCCAGCTTGGCACGGTCGCGGATGTCGAGTTCTCGACGCTGATCGACCTCAGCGACGTGCTGACGCTGACCTTCACCGGCACACGCTCGAACCGCAGCGACGGCAGCATCTCCTATGACGTCTCGGTCACCAACACCGGGCCACAGGACATCTACGGACCGCTGACGCTGCTGATCGACCCTGCGAGCGACTTCGCCGGCCGCCCCGTCGGCGGCGTCGCCGATACCGGCGGCGTCTGGCTGATCGACATCAGCGCCGAGATCGACCAGCGCGCCGGCCGGCTGCGCCCGGGCGAGACCGTCTCGGGCCAGACCGTCACCATCGTCGGGCAGGGCGCCCAGGCCGTCCATGTCGGGCACGGCATCTTCGCGCTCGCGCCGCTGAATCTCGCGCCCGTCATCACCTCGCAGGTGTCCGAGGATGCTGTCGCCGGGACGCCTTACGTCTATCAGGCCGTCGCGGCCGACGAAGCCGTCAACCAGTTGACCTGGCTCCTGCTGAACGGGCCGTCGGGAGCGGTGCTCGATGCATCGGGCAGGTTCAGCTTTACACCGACCGCCGCGACGCCCGCCGAGGTCGCCGTCACCATCCGCGTCATCGACCGGTTCGGGGCCTATGCCGAGCAGAGCTTCTCGCTTGTGGTCGAGGGCGGAAACGCCGCCCCGACGGTCCAGGAAGTCGCGCCCGATGTCACGATCATTGCCGGGCAGACCCTGTCGTTGACGCTTCTCGCGAGCGACCCCGAAGGCCGCCGCCTGATCTACAATGCCGACATGCTGCCGCCGGGCGCGCGCTTCGATGTCGCGACCAACACGCTGGTCTGGACGCCGGGCTTCGGGCAGGCCGGAATCTACCGCGATGTGACGCTAACCGTGAGCGATGGGGTCAACCTCGTCACCCGGACCATGACCGTGACCGTCAGGCCCGTCGATGCGCCGCCAGTGCTCGCGCCGATTCCCGACATCTCGGTCGCGCAGGGTGATCCGCTGCGCATCACCCTGCGCGGTCAGGACCCCAATGGCGGGCCGGTGATCTATTCCAGCCTGTTCCTGCCGCCGGGTTCCGATCTCGACCCGGTGACCGGCATCTTCGAATGGACGCCGGACTACACGACCGCTGGTGTGTACGATGTACCGTTCCGCGTCACCGACGGGACCAGCCTGACGACGCGCACAGCCCGCATCACCGTGCTCAACGTCAATGCCGCGCCGGTATTCGTACCACGCGGGCCGTTCCTGCTGAGCGAAGGACAGCCGATCGCGCTGTCGCTGTCTGCCACCGACCCCGACAATCCGTTCTATGTTCCGCCCTCGCGCAACGCTGCCGGTGTGCTGGTCAACGTCGAGGACGGCCCGGCTGCGACGATGAGCTATCGCGTCGAAGGCCTGCCGACGGGCGCGAGCTTCGACGTCGATACGCAGCGCTTTGCCTGGATACCGGGTTACGACCAGGCCGGCATCCACGAACTCAGGGTGTTCGCGACCGATACGGGCGATGGCGGCGCGCCGCTCACCACAATGACGGTGGTGCGCTTCGAGGTGACCAACGCCAACCGCCCGCCGGTGGTGGCGCCGATCGCCAACACCACGGTCGCGGCCGGGGCGAGCCTCGACATCCCGATCGTCGCCACCGACCTCGACGGCGACGCGCCGGCGCTGACCGTCGTGCTGCAGCCGGCCTTCGCGTCCGGCCAGCTCAATCTCTCGGTCACGCCGATCACGCTGGGGGCCGACAGCGGCTTCATCCGCTTCATCGCCGGGCCCAACGGCACCGGCACGCTGCGGGTCTCGCCGACCGCTTTCGAGCGCGGCAACTACGTCATCACCATCCGCGCCGCCGATGGGGTCGAGAGCGATCTCAGCGGCGAGGCCCGCTTCGTGCTGAGCGTCACCGCGCCGAGCGTCCCGCCGCGTTTCGCGCCGATCGGCGACAAGGTCGCGCTGATCGGCCAGCCGCTCGTCTTCGACGTGCTGGCGCGCGATCCCGACCAGGGGCCGCTGACCTTCTCGGCCGACAACCTGCCGGCGGGCGCGACCTTCCTCGGCCTCTCGACCTATGGCGTGGCGCGTTTCAGCTGGACGCCGACCGAGGCGGATGCCGGCGTCAAGTCGGTAACGCTGCGCGTCAGCGACAATGGCGGCGGCAACCCGGCGCTGGTCGGCGCCGACAGCGTCACGATTTCGCTGCGGGTGCGGGCGACGAACGCCGCGCCGGTGATCGCGGCGATTCCCGAACAAAGCGTCGCCGAGGGCGGGGTGCTCGTGATCACGCCGAGCGCGGGCGATCCCGACGGCGACCCGCTGAGCTTCACGGTGTCGGGCCTGCCGGGCGGCGCGAGCCTCGATCCGCGCAGCGGCGTCATCACCTTCAGGCCGAGCTTCGAGCAGGCGGGGCGCTATGAAGGCGTCACCCTGATGGCGAGCGACGGGCAGCTCTCGACCAGCACGACCTTTGCGCTGGTGGTGACGCCGGTGAACCGCGCTCCGCTGCTCGCCCCGATGTTCGCGCAAAGCGGCCGCGAAGGGACGTCGCTGAGCTTCCAGCTCGTCGGCGCGGATCCCGACGGCGAGGCGGTCAGCTTCGCTGCGATCGGCACGCTGCCGGCCGGCGCGAAGCTCAACCCGGTCTCGGGCCTGTTCGAATGGACGCCGGGTTACGCCGCTGCCGGCGACTACACGCTGCGCTTCGCCGCGATCGACGCCAGCGGAGCGCGCGGCGAGGGCCAGGTGGTCCTGCGGATCGACAATGTCGCGCAGGTGCCGGTGCTCGACCTGTCGAACCACTCCGTCGTGCTCGGCCAGCCGCTGCAATTGCAGCTCGGCCTCGCCGCCATCGACCCCGGCGCGACGATTCTGTGGTCGGCCGCGGGGCTGCCTGCCGGCGCGGTGCTGGACGCAGCCACCGGCCTGCTGACCTGGACGCCTGGACCGGCGCAGAGCGGCGACTATCTGGTGCGGATCACCGCCACCAACGGTCCAGTCTCCTCGACCGAAGCCCTGATCCTGCGGGCCGGTCTTGCGCCGGAGCCGCCGGTGGTCAGCATCACCGCGACCCCATCGGGCGTTGCGCAGCCCGGCCAGCGGGTCACGCTTGGCGCGCGCGCCGCAGGGTTCTCAGACATCGCAAGCGTGACGCTGACCGTCGACGGCGCGCCCGTGACGCTGGACGCCCAGGGCCGCGGCTTCTTCACCCCCGTCGATCCCGGCCGTTACGTGCTGGTGGCGACCGCGACCGACGCCGACGGCCGAATCGGGACGCTGACGCGGATCCTGCGCGTCGCCGACCCGGCCGATGCGCAGGCGCCCGTGGTCGCGCTGACGGCGCTGCCCACCGGCGATGTCGGCGCGCCCGTCACGGTGCGCGGCTCGGTCTCCGACGCCAATCTCGACGGCTGGCGGCTCGATCTCGTGCGAGTCGCCACCGGCGCGGTGATGACTCTCGCAGCCGGCATTACGGGTCTCAACGGCGCGCTGGCTGCGCTCGATCCCGGCCTGTTCGAAACCGGCGGCTACCGGTTGAGGCTGGTCGCGAGCGATCTTGCCGGGCGGACCAGCGTGACCGAGATGGCGCTGGTGCTGAACGCCGCGCCGAGCGGCCGAGCCATCCGCGTCGAGGACGGGCTGACCGCGTTGCTGGGCGGCCATGCGATCACGCTGGCTTACGCCTATGACGACGCCACGCTCGACCGCGACATGGGACTTGGCGCGGGCTGGCGCCTGACACTGCGCGACGTCTTCGTCGAAACCGACCTGCCGCCCTCGGCGATCAGCGGCCTCAACGAACCTTTCCGCGACGGCACGCGCATCTTCATCACGACGCCCGATGGCGTGCGCCGCTCCTTCAGCTTCGACGGCCTGCGCGACGGCAGCGTCGTGTCGCCCACCTATGTCCCGGCCTTCAGCAGCGATGGCGGCTGGAGCCTGGCGGTCGAGGGGCGCAAGCTGACGCGGGTCGGCGGGGCCTATTTCGACCTGCTCACCGGCCTGCCCTTCGATCCGACGCGCGAAGGCGGCGCACCGCTCGTCCTCACCGGACCCGATGGCGCGCGCTACGAGATCAATGGCGGGCGCGGCGTCCGCTCGGTCACCTTTACCGACGGCGTCAGCTGGAGCATCACCGATGCCGGCGTCACCGCTTCCAACGGCGATCGCATCGCTTTCACCGAGAATGCCGACGGGCATCTCGGCAGCGTCACCGGGCCCGACGGCACGACGCTGCGCTATCTCTACGACGACAATGACCGGCTGATCGGCGTGCGCCGCACTGATGCGGCCGTCACAACGCTTTATGGCTACGACGCCAGCGGCAGGTTGGCTTTGGCCGCCGGCACGACGGGCGTGTCCTTCGATCCGCTGACCCGGGTCGCCTCGCCTCTGGCCGGATCGCTCGGGGCCACGGGCCGCGCCGTCGCGACCGCGACGACGGGCGTGCTGGCGGCCGGCGCAACCCAGTCCTTCGCGCTCGCCATCCGCCCGACCGAGGTCGAGACGGCGCTTGGCGGCGGCATGCTGCTTGGCGTCATCGTCACCGCCGAACCCGGCAGCGGGCTGGCGCCGGAGGTTCCGCGCCTGTCGGGGCTGACGGCGCTGATCTCGCGCAGCGGCGCTGGCGAGGCCTTCGCCCTGTTCCGGGTCGATGCGGCCGGGCTCGCCAGGCTCGATCTCTCGGCGCTGACGGGCGGCGCGTTCCGGCTGCAGCTCTTCATCGCCGGCGATGTCGACGGCTCGGGTGCGGTCGACGGCTCCGACGTCGTCGCGTTCGGGCAGGCCGTCGGCTCGCATCTCGGCGATGCGCGCTATGTCGCCCGCGCCGATGCCGATCACGACGGCGACATCGACGCCGACGACCGGGCGCTGCTCTACGCCAATTATGGCTTCAGCGTCGATCGCGCGCCCATCGTCGATACGACGACGCTCAAGACCTATGAGGGGCTCGGCATCGCGCCGACCGCGGCCCAGCTCGCCGCCGATCCCGAGGGCGCGGCGGTCTTCATCAGGCTGGTCGGAGCGCAGCACGGCGTCGCGACGCTGTCGGCCGACGGCGGCAGCGTGCTGTTCACGCCTGATGCCGGGTATACCGGGGCGGCGTCGTTCACGCTGATCGCCGATGATGGCTGGATGCAGAGCGGGCCGATCCTGGTTCCGGTTTCCGTATCGGATTCGGCGCTGGTCAAGATCGACTTCAGCGCGCGGGCGCCGCGTCTGGCGATCGGCGAAAGCCGGCCGATCATGATCAACGCCACCTTCGCCGACGGCGTCACCATGACCACCTCGGCGGCCTATGTGAACCTGCGCACCACCGAGGCCGATATCGCCTCGGTCGATGCATCGGGGCGGCTTGTCGGCCTGACGCAGGGCTATACGGTGCTGGAGGCCAGCCGCAACGCCGCCAGCGCGATCACGGCGGTCATGGTCGGCAGGCCGCTGACGAGCGATGACGAACTGCTGCTGTCGAGCGGCGTCACGGTCTATCCCGGCGCGGTGGCGCTGGCCTCGGGCGGCGGCACGCGCCTCGTCCAGATCCTGACCAACCCGGCCGAACCCGCGAGCAATCTCGCCAGCGACGCCGCGACGCGGATTGTCTCCTCGAATTCGGCCGTCGTCAGCGTCGGCCCCAATGCCCGGATCACCGGCCTCGCCGCCGGCCATGCCACTCTGACCATCATCCACAAGATGCTGGAGCAGCAGATCGAGATCACCGTCGCCGACGCGATCCTCGCCGAAAGCGCGATGCTCGGCGATGAAGGCGGCGTGCTGCGCAACGCCGACGGCTATCAGGTCGGCATTGCGCCGGGCGCGCTCGCACGGCCCGCCACGGTGGCGATCCGGACGCTGGGCCTCGCCGATCTCGGCCTGCCGCCGCCGCTCGACGACGGCTGGAGTTTCGGTGCGGGCTTCGAGCTCGATACCGGCAACGTGCCGCTGGGCGCGCCGGTGCAGTTTGCGATCCCGACGCCGACGCTGACGGCGGGCGACTACGTGATCTTCTACAAGCGCGGCCCGCTCGCCTATGAAGGCCAGATCGTCGAGGGCTGGATCGAGGTCGAATCCGGTCTCGTCGGCGCCGACGGCATCGCGCGCACGACCTCGCTGCCCCATCCGGGCGCAGCCGAAGCGGGCAAATACATCGCCATCGGCGCAGGCCAGGCGATGGGGGATGGCAAGACCTCGCTCGCGGCGGGCATGCTCAACCTCTCGGTCAGCCTGCTCGGGGCGCCGACCGGCGCGCAACGCAACGCGGTCGCCTCCTTGCAGTTGTCAGGCACCGTCGTCGGCGTGGTCGCGGCGCCGTTCGCGACGATGTTCCTCACTGTCGGGCGCGGCGTGAAGAACCTCTCGATCGGGGTGCTCGCGCCGCAGGGCCCGCTCGGCTTTACCAGCGCGACCGCCGAGATCCAGCCTGGCGCGGTGGCCAGCGCAAACTTCCAGATATTCGACACCACCAAGGGTGCGGACGCCAACGCGCCGTCGATCACCTCCGGTCAGGTCCGGTTCGATGCGCTGCCGGCGCCCGACGCGGATTCGCCGCCAGGTCCGACCGGCGCCTATGTCACGCTCGACACGGTTGGCCTCGACACCAACCTGCCGTTCCTGCCGCCGATCAACGGCCCGCTGCTCGATCGCGTCCGCATCGTCATGGGCAACGTCTCGGACGATCTGATCACCGACGAAGTGCTGCGCAGCGCGACCCCGGTCAAGATCGGCGGCGGCTGGGTCTTCCGGGCGGAGGCGATCGAGACCATCGGCCTGCTCGGGGGCAACCGCGTCTGGTTCCAGACGCCGCCGACGGTCGTGCTCGGCGAAGCTTCGATCCGTGTGCTCAGGCTCGAGAACGGCGTCCAGGCCGCCAAGAAGGACACCTCTCCAGGCGCCGTCGCCGGCGCCGCCGCCTCCAAAGCCGTCGCCGGCGTGCTTGGCAACGGCGCCGCCTATGAGCTGTCGGCCGCTTCCAGCGGCCAGTTCAAGTTCAGCGCCCTGACCTCGAACGTCTTCGTCGCGGTGGCAAACGGCGACTATGCCGATGGCAGCCCAATCAAGCGGCGCGACCAGATCGTCGTGATCAGCCCGACCGCTTCGACCGTCGACGGCGGTCCGGCGATCATCGCGCGCATCCCGATCGGCACCGTCGACCGCAACGGCAACGTCCTCGACGGCACCGGCCTGCCGGGCGACGTCCTGATGTCGGGCGACAACGCCCGCGCCTATGTCGCGCTGCGCGGCAAGGGCGGCGTCGCGGTCGTCGACACCATGCTTCTCAAGCAGGTCGACGTCGACCGCAAGCCTGGGGCCGACGGCGTCAACAACTCGGATTTCATCCATTTGCCGGAGGGAGCCGCACCGTCGGCGATGACCTTCGAGCCGAGCGGCCGCTATCTGATGGTCGCCGACTATTTCAAGGCGGTGATCTACGTCATCGACACCAAGCGCGACGTCGACAGCTATCACACGGTGGTGGCGACACTGACGCTGCGCGGCAACGGCATCCGCGACCTCGTCTATACGCCCGACGGCAAGGAGCTGATCGCGACCATGCCGAGCCCGACCGCGACCAGCGTGGTCCGCGGCGAAGACAATGGCGCGATCGCGATCATCACGCGGCCCGACATCTCCGCGATCCTGCAGGGCTCCAATTCGCCCAAGGGCGCGATCCCGACCGCCGCCGTGGTCAGCGAGTACCTGATCCGCGAAGTCAACGGCAACGCTCTCTACGAACCCTACGGGCTGAAGGTCATCGTCAGCCGCGAGGACGGCCAGCCGCGCATCGTCTACACCGACCGCTCCAACGAAGCCGCCGGCGTCGGCATCCTCAAGCGCGGGCCGAAGGGCTGGGTCGGCGACAAGACGATCAATGTGCAGCTGCCCCATGCGTCGGGCGGCTCCTTCGACGTCTCCGACGCGATCGACATCGTCATCAGTCCGGATCAGAAATTCGCCTTCGTCCTCGGCTTCGACCGCCTGACCTGGGGCGATCCGCAGCGCGATCCCTCGCTGATCACCACGCCGAGCTTCTTCGGCCTGCTCGGCGGCAACACGATTTTCCAGCCCGGCGGCTCGAATATCGGCATCATCGCCGATCCATTCGGCGCCAATCCGAAACTCGTCGCCGCGACCCGCATGATCCCGGAGGCCTGGGCCCAGGGGCTCAACATCTCCGACGACGGCAAATATTTGTACGCGTCCTATACCGGCCAGCATGCCGTGCTGGTGTTCGACGTCGCGGCTATCAGCAATCAGGTCAAACCGTTCGTCGATAACACCTATCGCTACGAGCGCCTGATCGGCATCGACGACGTCTGGGGCGGCTACGGCAGCAAGACCGAATATCTCCGGCTGTTCAATCCCGACACCGGCTTCTACTCGGCCTATCCGGGCACCTCGACACGGTTCAACGCCGACATCGACATCCGCGCTGATTTCGGGGTCAGGCTGGTCGATGGCGGGCCGGTTCTTTCGTCCTCCGTCCCAAATTCGCCGAACGCACCGCTCAATGTCGGCGGCTATCCGCGCGGCATCGGCGTGCAGGATTCGCTGCTGACCCTGCTCGAGCCCGGACAGGGCCAAACGGTCGAGGGGACGCTACCGACTTTCGCCTGGCGCGTGCTCAAGGGCGATGTCCGCACAGAACTCTTCGTCGCGGTGGCCGAGCCCGGGCAGGGCCTGTTCCCCGGCGACGAGAGCGACGAGCTCCAAAAAGAACTGATCGCGCTCGGCTTCCAGGCAACGTCGCTGGGCGAGGGCTCGACCCCATATGAGGGAGACGGCAACCGCAACCGCATCTACTCCAAGAGCTTCGCGCCGGTCGCCGCCGGCACCGAAATCCGCATCCAGTTGCCGAAGGGGCTGGAGCTGACCAGGGGGCAGACCTACTGGTGGGGTGTCCGCGCCTTCCCGCCCAATGCCTCGACCGTGGAAAAGGCCGATTTCTTCCAGGTCAAGCCGGCGGCCGACCAGGGCGGCTTCAGCTCGGTGACGATCGTCATCCCCGGCTACACGCCGCTCGACATCCTGCCGCTGGTGGATTCGAGCTATGCGAGCGCGGTCGCGCTTGCACAGGCGATCGCCACCCAGAACAAGGGTCTGGCCTTCACGCTCAATGCCCATAGCTGGGCTTCCGACTACATTTATGCGCCCGACGGTAATATCATCGGCTCGCGCGCTCCAGGCGTGGAATGGCAGCCGCTGACCGAGATCGGCAGCACACCGCAGCAGGCGCGCGGCAAGGCGCTGACGCTGGTGCTCGACTGGGATTCGGTGAAGTTCCTGTTCGACACCGGGTATACGGAAGCGGCGGCGGACGCCTTCTTCGCCAAGCTGCTGGCGCTGGACGGCCAGCTCACCAAGGCACTGTTCAATTCGCCGGTGCATCTGATCGGGATCGGGCGCGGCGCGGTCATCGCCAGTGAGATGTCGCAGCGCATGCTGAACTATTTCGGCGAGCTGCCCGGACAGCGCGGCGGCCGGCTGCCTGATCTGCACGTCACGACGCTCGATCCGCATGACCAGGCGCAGACGACGATGAACGTCGCGCTGCAGGACCTGATCGGGACCTTCGGTCATGTCGCGGAAGTGGCTGCGGGCGCTTCGGCGTTCGCGTCGGTAGCGCAGTTCCTGATTTCGCCCTTTACCGGCGGCGCGACCGCAGCCAGCGGCACGGTGACGGGGGGCGCGGCCATCACCTTCGGCGGCCTCGCCGCCTGGGCGAAAGCGTTCGAGAAGTCGATCAAGGTCAGCGGTCTCGCCGACCTCGCCTTCGGCGACTTCAGCGATCCCTCGATCCAGGTCTGGAAAGGCGTCGATTTCTGGGACAATTACTATCAGGATCTCGCCTACGACAATTCCAGCGCCTTCGGCCAGGCGCTGACCTTCGGCATCGGGCTGCTGCCGGTCTTCGGCTCCGTCGTCGGCGGGGTGACGCGGTTCACGTTGACGCCAAACGGGCGCTCGCTGCCGGGTGTCGACGCCGAGATCCAGCTCAATGGCCGGCCAGGCTTCATCTATGACGAGGCGATCTTCGGCACGGTCGGCATCGGCTCCGTCGACCGGCGCGTGACCTCCTGGTACACCGGCACGGCCAATCTCTCGCTGTCGGATCTCCCCGCCGGCTATCCCTATCGCAGCGAAGAGAATCTGATTTCGGCGATCACCCCGTTCAACACGCCGTTCCTGCCGACCGACCGTATCTGGCGGACCTTCGCCGACCGCGGCTTCGACAAGATCAGGCCGATCAGCCTGCTTGAGCCGTTCGCTACGCTGAACCCTTTCAATATCGTTCGGTCCGCGGGCGTTAATGCGCTCAACGGCCGCATCGGCGTCGATTTTCGCGCTTTCCGCAACATTGACGATCTCAAAGCCGACCCAAATACCGACCTGCAGGCCGGCTCCTGGTATTATAACCAGGAGATCACCAGCAAAGTCGGGATCATTCCGGCGATCGACCGGCGGCCCTGGGAGGGCATCGGCTCCGGTTGGTTCTATTCGGCCGCTGGCGGCGGCAAGGATGAACGGCCCAAGGCAGCAACCGAAGCGCAGGACAAGCAGGCGAGGATCGACGCCGACGCGATCGCGTCCGTCTTCAACGGCGACTTCCAGGCTGGCAAGGCCCCGCTCTACGGACGCAGCGTGACCGGCTTCTACCTGCCGGGCTGGGCGCTGCAGGGCGGCTCCGGCAGCTTCGCCCAGGTGCTGAACCTGAGCCCCCGCTTCAATCAGGGCGCTCTCGATTCGCTGCTGCATTCGGTCGAAAAGCTGTTCTCGCGCGAGACGCTGGAGCGGATTGGCAGCTTTCTAGACAATATCGGCTCGACGATCGGCGATCTTTTCAACACCGTGAAGGACTCGCTCGGAAAGCTCAGCATCGCCTCCGCGCCGAAGGATTCGCAGGCCGCGATCAAGGCCTTCGCCGACGCGCTCGCCCAAGGCACCGCCGCCGTCGTCAAGGCGATCAAGGCGGGCGGCGCGACCATCGCCGGCGAACTGAAGGATCTCCTGGACGCGCTGCTCTCTCGTTCGAAGACGATCACAACGGCTCCGGCGGCCAAGAAGCCGGGTGGCTCGTTCAACGATTTCGGCGTCGATCTGGCGCTCGATCTCGGGATCTGGGCGATCAAGTTCGTCCAGGCGAACCTGATCGACTGGTCCTACAACCTGTCCCGGTTCGATCTCGTTCACAACGAGATGGTGATCCCGAATGACATGGACTATCTCGGCTTCGACCTGCAGCTCGGCTACAACGTCACGGACCTGATCGACTGGACCTCGCTCAACATCGGGCAGGCCGGGGTCGAGGTGCGCTTCATCGTCGACGATGGAACGCCCGACGGTCACTCGGAATTCCTCGGCTTCGCATCGGTCCTGAACCCGGATGGGACGCTGAATTCCCGGTTCGTGCCGACTATCCCGGGCATTAACAAGGAGTTCGTGCGCGTCGGCGTCGATATTCCTCCGCATCTTCGCGGGAAGGCCGGACGGTTGTCCTTCTCGGCCATCAAGCCTGTCACCGTTCCGGGCTTGAGCGTCGTCTTCCCCGACTTCTTCATCGACAATATCGGGACCGCCGCCTTCAAGATCAACGAGACCAACGGCGCGGTCGACGACGGCGTCATCTTCCTGTCCGACGATCTCGGCTATTCGCCCGACACCTCGCAGGTGCTCAATCTCGGCGGCAGCCGCCTGAGCCAGCTCGTCGCGGGCTACAACAAGGACAGCGTCACCTTCACCAATACCGGCACCGAGACGATGACGCTGATCCTGAAGGGCAGCGGCGCCAATGATTTCCTCTACCTCGTCGATCCCGCCAACGTCGATCTCCACCTCGACAACACAACGAGCTTCCGGCTCGACCTGGCCTCCGGCGAGAAGAAGACCCTGACGTTCTATTCAGCGGTCACCCCTGCCTTCCTGCGGTCCATGGCCGACAAGGACGTGGTTCTTCTCGACGCCGACATCACCATTTCGGCCAGCACCCCGACCTCGCAGATCGGTTCGCAATCGCTCAAATTCTTCTATCTGCTCGACATCGCCGATCAAAACGCGCTCGACGGCACGCTGTCGCTACGCGACGCCCGCGAGGGCCAGACTGTGACGCTGGCGATCGACAAGCGCGACACCGCGCTCAAGCTCGATCTGAGCGCGTCGGCCCAGCCCTATTTTGCCATAAAATCGGAGACCATCGTCACCGGGCCGGATACGGCCGACAAGGTCACGCTGTCCTATACGGGCAATTTCGGCGCGTCCCCGTCGCAGGACAACCTGGCCGATGGACGCTCCCGTTCGGGCAAGGTGTTGCTGACCTACAAGGGCGCGGTGATCGGTAATTTCGACATCGCGGCGCGCACGCGCTCGACGACGACGGTCGACCTGACCAGCTTCCTCTCCAACGTCCAGGGCATGCTGACGCTGCTGGCGGGCGATGCCGATCGCTTCGTCGCGGCCGGCGGCACGCCGCCATCGAGCGCGGTTTCCGATTTCAACGGCCTGGCCCATGGCGATTACGATTCGCTGCCCACGCTGCTGCGCTTCATCCGCGACGATGTGGATGCGCCTGGCCAGGGCCGTCTCTTCGCCAATGACTATGCTGCCTTCCAGACCGCGATGATCGATGTCGTGCGCGCCTGGGCGAAGCCGCTGACCGATGCCGGGCTGCTAAAGCTGATTCTGCCCGAAGGCGTCGCCAACACCAGCGTAGGCGAGTTGACGGCTCAAGGTTTGGCTAAGAAGCCGCAGAACCTGCTCGGCATCGAAATCACAGCCGTGAAGGGCGGACGCGTCGATCCCGCCGACACGCCGGCGGGGCAGGGCCGCGATCCTAAAGACGAGCAGCGATTGAGCAATTCCGTGCTCGATCTCAGGACCGATCTGCTGTCGCAGACGCTGATCGATCCCACCAACCCGATCGGCTCGATCGGCGACGGCGTCGCGATCGACCCCAATCTGACGCTGGCCTCGCTGCGGTTTCGCCTGGAAAAGCTGCTGAACCCGACGGATGCCGACCGTTCCACTGTCATTCCCGGCGACAGGGGCGCCCAATCGGTGGCCCAGCGCGGCGTGACCTTCTCGGTCTATGGCGCACTGCGCCAACTCGGCGAGGTCGATGTTTCCGACCCGGCCGCCGTCACCGCGGCGCGGATCAAGGCGGGGCGGCTCTTCGGCGCGATCCTGGTGCACGAGCTCAGCCACACGCTAGGCCTGCCCGAGGAATATGACCCCAAGTCGTCGCATCAGCTGACGACGCCGGGCACCTATATGGGCCTCAACCCCGCCGACTATGTCACCGCCGACGCGAACTGGAAGCTGCCGGTCTCGGAGTTCGAGCGCCAGGCGCTGTGGCTCGCCACGAACCATGCGGCCCCGTCGACGACCTCGCCCTATGAACTTATGGGCGGCGATCTGCGCCAATTCGCCGACACGCTGCTGCATCTCACCAAGGCGACGCTGCTGCCGGCCTATGCCAAGAGCGCTGCGCCCGTCGCCAGCACGATCGTCTTCCAGCCCAGCGGCGAGCCCGATGACGGCACCGGCGTTGTGGCGGATCCGTTCAACCAGACTCTCGTCAGCAATGCGCAGCGCAACGCTCTCGCGGCGGATAACCTCGCGGTCTGGTCGGCGATCCCGATCGGCCCGGGCGCCCCGCTACGGAACGGCGCGTTCTCGGTCGGCGACGCCGCCGATCCCGGCTTTGGCTGGAGCCTTGCCGGCAGCGCGGTGGTGGCGGGCGGCGAACTCGACCTCGCCGAGAGCGCCAGCGTCACGAGCCGCGCCACGCAAAGCTTCACGCTGCCGGCGGGCGCGCATACGCTATCACTGACGATCAGCAACCTGACGCTGAATGCGGCCGAGGGACAGCCGCCCGACGCCTTCGAGATCGCGCTGCTGGCGCAGGACGGCAAGCCCGCCGTGGGCAGCATCGGGCGCTGGGGCTCCGACGCCCTGCTGAACATCCAGGCGGATGGCAGCTACAGCGCCGGACCGGCCGTCACCCTGCGCGGGCCGATGAACGGGCAGAACCTGTCGGGCTCGGGGCCGTTCGTCGTCGTGATCGATGTCAGCGGCATTCCGGCCGGGCAGCGCGTCACGCTCTATTTCGACCTGCTCGGTTTTGCCGCAGCCGATTCCCGCGTGCGGATCGACGACGTCGCCTTCGATGTCGCCAATCAGCCGCCGCTGGCCCGCCCGGTGACGGCAACGACCGATGCCCATGCGCCGGCGATCGCGATCGTCCCGGATGTCGTCGACCCCGACATCGGCGAGCGCTTCACCTACAGCCTTGATCGCACCGGGCTGGCCGGCCAGGTCACGCTGCGCGCCGATGGCGTCTTCATCTACGACCCCGGCAGCGCCTTCGACGGCCTGCCGATCGGCTCGTCGGGCCAGGACGGCTTCTCCTACACCGTGACCGACAGCGCGGGCGCAACTTCGACCGCGACGGTGACGGTCACTGTGCGCGCGCCGACCGTCGTCAACCAGCCGCCGCAGGCTCGGCCGGTGACGGCTGCGACATCGGCCGATGCCGCGCCGATCGTGATCCGCCCTGACGTGTCCGATCCCGATGCCGGCGAGCGCTTCACCTACGACCTCGATCGCACTGGGCTGCTCGGGCAGGTCACGCTGCGCGCCGACGGCGTCTTCGTCTACGATCCCGCCGGCGCCTTTAACGGCCTCCCGACCGGGACGGTCGGGCAGGACAGGTTCGTCTACACGGTGACCGACAGCGCCGGCGCTACGGCGAAGGCCAGCGTGACTGTCTCGGTGCGTGCCAAGGTCGTCACCGAGCCTGGTTCGCTCCTGCTCGTCGAAACCGCCGTGCTTGACGAGAACCGGCTTGCCGTCCGTTTCAACCAGGCCGTCGATGCCGATCGGATCGCTCTTTACGGCGACACGAGAGGCGAGATCGACCTCGCCTTGCGTGACGCCAATGGTGCGGCCATCGCCGGCAGCGTCCTGTTCGATCGTGACGGGCGCGGCTTCTCCTTCGTGCCGACGGCAGGTGCGCTCGGCGCGGGCGTCTACAGCCTGTTGCTGTCGGGCGGCCCGACCGGCTTCGTCGGCATCGCGGCAGGAGCGCTCGACGGCGACCGCAACGGCGAGGCCGGGGGCGATTTCCAGACGCAGTTGACGCTGTTTGCACGCAATGGCAGCACGGCTGCCGACACAGTGCGGCTCTCGCCCCTGCTCGCCCGCCCGGGCGAACGCCTGACATTTGGTGGGGCAGACGGCGTGCCGCTGACGCTGACCAGCGATGGCGGCGTCCGGAACATGATCGTCGAGCTCGAATTCGATCCGGCGCTGGTCGCGTTCCAGGGCATCGCCAATGGCGCCGGCTGGCCGGGCGACGCGACGCGCACGGTGACCACCACCACCGATGGCAGCGGCCATGTCCATGTGATGCTGGCGCTGACCTTCCCATCCGCGCCGCCGCCGGGCGCCCGCGAATTGCTGCGTTTCACCGGCGCGATGGCCGGCGGGGCGACGCCGCTGAGCGCCGGCGCCGTCGTGGTCCGCGTGCTCAGGATCAATGGAGAATCCGAGAACCTGCCGTCGGACGCTTATGCGCTGACCGTGGCGACTCGGCCAGGCGACGCCGACGGTGATGGTGTACTGACGGCTTTCGATACACTCTCCTTCGCGCTCTACACGGCAGGTCTGACGACGGGCCTGCCGGCATTCCCGCTGGTCGATCCTGCGCTGCTGACGGCGCTCGCCACAGGCGGCCCCGGTCCGACCGATCCGACTGGTCCTGGTGATCCGACCGGCCCCGGCGACCCGACCGGTCCGGGCGACCCGACTGGCCCCGGGCGGCCTGGCCTGCCGACCAATCTCGATGATGGTCTTGCCGGTCTGCCGATAGGCGGGAGTACGGCTGGCGGCCCGGGCGGGGTGATCCAGACGCCGTTCGGCCGCAACCCGTCGGGGCAGATTTCGACGACGGATCCGTTCGGCGGCTTCAGCAACGGCCTGAGCGAACTCGTGACGCTGTCGCTGCTGAGCAGCGGTACCTCGGTCGGGACGGGTTCCGGTTCGACCGCCACGGGCTCGGCGGGCGGCCGCGAGCGCGGCGCTTCGGCGGATGCCGGCACGGCGTCCGGCACGGGGAACGAGTTCCGGCAGGTCGGCAACCGCCTGTCGGACCCGACCGAGACCACAGGCTCGCTTGGCAGGCTGGCTTCGGGAGAGCTTCTGACAAGCGCTGCGGGGCTGCGCCGCGCCTGCCCCTATCTGCCTGCGGCAGGGCCGGCCTCGTTCAGCGATTTCATCGAGTTCATCGAGGAAAATTCCGACCTCAACCTGTCGACGAAATCGGCGGAAGGCGAAGGCATGCCATCGGACGATGAGCGCCTGGTGGCTGAGGCCGGACTCGCCGCGACAGAGTTGGTCGAGACCGGGGTGGATGGCGGCACGGCCGACACCGTTGAAGCAGAGGCTGCAGCCGTCGCGCCGCTTCGGATCACCAATGGCAGGACGATCGATGGTGCTGGCGTGATGCTTGGGGCTGCCGCTGCGGCGCTGGCGCTGCGGCGTCGCAATGCGCGGCGCGGCGCGGGTCCGATCATGCTGCCGGGCGAGGTCGAGGACGGGCCGCTTGCGGATGCGCTGTCGGCCGGTGAAAATCCCCGCCCGGCCGGCGACAGCGGCGCGCGTATCGATTTCCAGCGTCGGGCCGCGCCTCTGGCGCATGCCGGCTTGGGTGCGCAAGACTGACCGGGACGTCCCGGCTCGATTCCCAACAGAGAGGCTTTTCATCCATGTCGACCGAAACCGGCCCCGGTGCTTCCGGCACAGCCCCTGTCAACGGCTCCGGCGCGACCCCCGAACCGGCGGCGCCGACAACCAATGTCGACACCCGGCACCTCAAGAGCAGCTACTGCAATGTCTGCAACGCCTCCTCGACCCGCGAGGAGGTCGTGCTCAATTTCGGCATCAACCAGAACTGGGATCTCGGCGGGACGACGCTTGACGTCGAACTGCACCATCGCGTGATTCTGAACCCGCATGCCGCGCGGCGGCTCTACGAGGTGCTCGGCCAATTGCTGGGCGAGCACGAGAAGCGCTACGGAACCGCGCGGTGAGGCGATCTCTATCGGCGCGCCACGCGCTGTTTGCGATGGCGCTGTCGGGACCGTTGACCTGGGCCTCGATTGTATCGGCGCAGCCTTCGCCCAACGAGGCGTTCGACTGTCTGGTCGATTCGCATTCGCGCGTGAAGGTCAGCGCCGCAAGCGTCGGAGTCATCAGCAAGATACTTGTCGATCGCGGCGATGTCGTGCGAGTCGGCCAGCCGCTGGTCGAGCTTGAATCGAGCGTAGAGGCGGCGCAACTCGCCGCCGCCGAGGCGCGCGCCGCCAATGACCAGCCGATCGCCAGCGCCAATGCACGGCTCGACCTTGCCCGGCGCGTGCTCGACCGGCTCGGCCGGTTGCGCAAGGCCAGTCCCGGCGCGGTGACGGAGGTCAAGGCGGACGAGGCGACGACCGAGGTTGCCGCCGCACTCGCGGCGGTGCGCGACGCCGAGCAGAACCGCCATCTTTCCAGGCTGGAAGCCGTGCGCGCCAAGGCGACGCTGGGTCTGCGGCTCGTCTCCAGCCCGATCGACGGGGTCGTGGTCGAGCGGGCGCTGACCGTCGGCGAGTACCGCTCCGAGCAGGCGCATGTGCTGACCCTGGCGCGGATCGACCCGCTGCATATCGAGGTCTTCGCGCCGTTGCGGCTGTTTGGCGCGCTGAAGGTCGGCATGAGCGCGACCGTGATGCCGGAGCAGCCGATCGGCGGCGAGCATCAGGCGAAGATCACCGTGATCGACCGCACCATCGATGCCGCCAGCGGCACCTTCGGCGTCCGGCTCGACCTGCCCAATCCGGGGCTCGCGATCCCTGCCGGACTGCGCTGCCGCATCCGCTTCGAGGCGCGTCCCGGTTGAAGCGCGGTTTCAGTCCGGTCGTTCGGCGAAGGCGAGCTGACGGTCGAGGTCGCGCGCCGAAGCGAGCGTGCGCCGCCGCGATAGCGCAGCGACAGCCTCGGCCTTGCGCTGGCCGGCAAAGCGCAGAAGGCTCGCGCACCAGCCCGGCATCCAGCCCGACGCTGCGACGGCGAATGGGCGCAGGCCGCGCGTGAGCCAGGCGCAATTGTCGGCAAACAGGGGATCGTCGAGCGCCACGATCGCCTCCGTCGAACCCGGATCGCCCTGACGGCCGGCGCGGCCGTAGAGCTGGCGGTCGACCCGTCCGGATTCGTGATACTCGGTCAGGATGACGTGGAGGCCGCCGGCCGCGCGCACGGCCGGGTCGAGATGAATGTCGGTGCCGCGTCCGGCCATCGCGGTCGCCACGGTGATGCGACCGGGCTTGCCGGCTTCCGCAATGATCTCGGCCTCGCTTTTGTCCTGGCGGGCGTTGAGGACGACATGGGCGAGGCCTTTTGCCCCGAGCACCGCCGACAGCGCTTCGGAATCGGCGACCGAGCGCGTCCCGACCAGCACGGCCTGTCCGGTCTGCGTGCGGGCTTGCGCGGCTTGCGCCACCAGCCGCCATTTGGCGTCCTGCGAGCTTCTGATCCGCGTGCCGATATGGCGGCGCCGGCTGACGCGATGGGTCGGTACGCGCGTCACACGCAGCTCGTAGACTTGGCGCAGCTCGCGGCCGACCTCGGCGACGGTGCCGCTCATGCCGCCGCACCAGAGATAGCGCGCATAGAGCCGCTGATAGGTCAGGCGGCCGAGCGTGATGCGCTTGTCGGAGAGCTCGCAGCCTTCCTTGGTCTCGATCAGCTGGTGCAGTCCTGCTTCCCATTTTCGGTCTGGCATGATGCGGCCGGTCGAGGCGTCAACGATCTGGACCTCATCCTCGATCACGACATAGTCGGCATCGCGCTTGAACAGATGCAGCGCGCTCAGCGCCTGCGTCGCCAGTTCCTCGCGGGCGCGGGCGGCGGTCCAGTAGCCATCGAGGCGGGCGTCCTTGTGGCGGCGAATCAGGGCGCGGCCGGGATCGGTGACGCGGACGCGGCGCATCTCCGGTTCCAGCTCGAAATCGCGGCCCTGTTCGAGGCTGCGGGCGAGGTCGAGCGCGGCGGCGTAGACGATGGCGGCGGTGTCGCCGTCGGCCGCGCCGGAAATGATCAACGGGGTGCGCGCCTCGTCGACCAGAAGGCTGTCGGCCTCGTCGAGAATGGCGAAGGGCAACCCGCGCGCCGTCGGCTTGCTGATCGCCTGGCCGGCCGGCCGCGTGACGAGCGCGGCGGCTGTGCGCAGCGCGGTCGGCGTCTCGCGAATGGCGATGCGGTCGCGCAGATAGTCGAATGCGACCTCCTTGTTGGAGCCATAGACGATGTCGCAGCCATAGGCGGCGCGGCGGATGGCGGGATCCTCCTGCGTGCCGTCCTCCTTCGAGGCGGCAAGCCCGACGCTGAGGCCGAGCCGCGCATAGATGCCGCGCAGCGTGTCGGCGTCGCGTCTGGCGAGGTAATCGTTGACGGTCAGGACATGGACCTGCGTGCCGGCGAGCGCTGCGGTGGCAGCCGCCAGAACGGCGGTGATGGTCTTGCCCTCGCCAGTCGCCATCTCCGCGATGTGGCCGCGCAGGATCAGGCCCGCGCCGAGGATCTGGACGCGATGATGGCGCAGGCCGCGCTCGCGGGCGGTGGCCTCGATCGCGAGAGCAAACGCCTCGGCGACGAGCGCGGGGCGAAAGCCCTGGGCCAGGAGCCCGGGCCGCAAGGCCTCCGCCCGGGCGAGCAGGGTCGCGTCGTCGCATTTCGAGAGTTTGCCGGCGCGCCGGCGCGTCAGCCAGACGGTCCAGTGCGCCGCGACATCGGGCGAGGCCCAGGCGCGCCACCACAGCGCGCCGATGGCGACGAGCCATTGGTCCCACCAGGCGGCCTCGGGCCGGATGCGCTCGCTCCAGGGCGCATCCGCCAGTTCGCAGGCGAGCCAGGGCTTGGTTGCCGCGTCACGCATTGAACTGGGCGAGGAAGAGCTGGCGGACGCGCCGGATTACACGCTGCGCCAGCGGCTCCGGCGTCAGTTCGAAGCGCAGGTGGACACGCGTGCCATAGCCGACATCGCTGCTCGCGCCCGGCAGCGCGAGATCGAACTGGAAGACGCGTGCGAGCGTGCGCTGGCCTTCGGAGTCGCGCGGATCGAGCGCCAGCCTGCCGCCGCCATTGGCGCCAAGCACCGGGCTCGGCAGGCGGTTGTCGGCGGCTGGAACCTCGCGCAGGACCTGCGCCGCCAAGGTCTCGCCGGCGCGGTCGGGCAGGCGTGCCTCGACGCTGCGGGTGCGCTGGCGCACGAGGTCGATGTCGTCCTGCCCGACCACGGCACGCAGCTGGCGGCCTGCGGCCGTGATCCCGCTGGCGTCCTTTGCTGTGGCCTCGCCGGGCAGGATATGCGCCAGAACCTGGCCCTCCCTGACGTAGCGGCCGGGCAGATCGGCCGCGCGCGGGATGACGAAGACGCCGTCGGCTCCGGCGCGGACGGTCATACGATCGACGCGCTCGGCCAGCCGCGCCTCCTCGGCCTGGGCATCCTCGAGTTCCTGGCGCAGCAGGGCGGCGCGGACCTGATCGCCGAAGCGTTCGGCTGCGAGCCGCGCCTCGACTTCGGTGAGCTTGCGCCGCTGCACGTCGAGACGGGTCTCCAGCAAGGGCTCGCGCATGGTGACGAGGATATCGCCGCGGCGGACCTGCGCGCCCTGCACCGCGACAACCTCGGCGACGAAGCCGTCGGTGCCGGCGCGCAGTTGCGCATCCTCGGGCAGCCAGATCACACCCTCGGCGAGCGCATGATGCGGTAGCGGCACGATCGCGACGGCGGCGAATGCGGTGGCGGTGAGCCCGCCGATGACGAGCAGGGCGCGACCACGGCGTTCGGCGAAGCTCGGATGGGTCAGGAGATGCTTAGCGACGCGCCCGAGCGGCTGGATCACGCCGAGAAAGACCGACCAGAGCGCCAGAAGCAGCCCGACGAAGAGATACTCGCTGGCGACGAACAGCGCGATCGAGGCCAGCAGCGTCAGCCGCGCGACATAGGCCGCGGGGGAATAGACCGTGAAGATCGTCGCTTCCAGGCGCGTTGTCGGCTCCGGGCGGGCGGCGTTGCGTCCGAGCAGCAGCCTTTGCGCCTGCCGGCCCCACCAGCGATCGGCGCGCTGGCCCAGATTGGGCTGCTCCATCAGGTCGCAGAGGATGAAATAGCCGTCGAAGCGCAGCAGCGGGTTGGCGTTGACCAGCACGGTCGAGACGCCGGCGATGACAAGGATGTTGAAACAGGCGGCCTTGAGCAGGCCTTCCTCGACATTCAGCCAGACAAACAGCGCCAGCGACGCGAAGGCGAGCTCCGCCATCATTCCGGCGGCGCCGACCAGCGCGCGATCCCATTTCGAGGGAAAGGCCTGCGCCGAACTGACATCGACATAGGGCACGGGATAAAGCGCCAGCAGCATCACGCCGCTCTCGTTGACCGCACCGCCCTGCACCTTGGCGGCGAGGCCATGGCCGAGTTCATGGATGATCTTGGCGAGTGGGAAGACCAGTGCGAGCACGACGAGATTTTGCGCGGCCAGGACCTGGTCGCCAAGATTGGAGGTCAGTTCGTGCCAGTGCAGACCGGCGACGATGGCGCTGGGGACGACGAGCGCCGCCCAGAGCGCGAGCAGCCAGCGGCGATCGATCCAGCGCAGGCTCGCGGCGATGGCGGCCAGCGCCGGATCCGGATTGAGCAGCGGGATCGAGATCGAGAGCGGGTTCTTGTAGAGCTTGCCGCGCTGCTGGCGGCTCTGCTTGCGCATGCGCTCCAGAAGCTCGCGCGATTCCGGCGGGATGCCGGCGGCGAGCAGATCCTGCTGGTGCAGGTTGGCGAGGAGCCTGACGACATCGTCCTGGCTCGGCGCGGCGTCGCCCATGCGCGCGGCAAGATCGTTCCAGATCGCGTCGAGCGTGCGCGTGCCGTCGAGCGCGCCGATCAGGGCGAAGGCCGATGGCGTGAAGCGATGCACGCGGTTGGTCGCGTGGTCGCGCAGCACATACCAGGTCTCGTCGCCATAGAGATGGGCGTCGATCTCGCCATGCGGCTTGAGCCTGGGCTTGAGGCCCGAGACCCGATGCCAGGACGATGACAGGAACGGCTCGCTCACGACCGYGCGCTCACGGCAGCCAGGTCCAGAGGAACAGCCGCACGCGATCGATCGACGCCCGCGTCCAGATCCAGATCAGGCTGGCCTGACCGAGATCGACCTTGGCGAAGCCTTCCATGCCCGGCCGTAGTCCTGCGCCGGCCGCCAGCCCGGAGGCGGCGTCCTCGATCAGCTCGGCTTCGACGCGGAAACTGTTGCGACCGTCGAGCGGCGTCGAGACCGGCATCACGGCTGTGATCCTGATCGGCAGGGCGCGGCCGGCCTCTCCTGTCAGGGTCAGCGCGCCGCGCAGGCCCTCAGGGCTGTCATGGCGTGCCGCGAAACCCGCCGCGACCGGGCGGTAATCGCCTTCGGGCACCTGCAGCACGACGCGGATCGCATCGAGCGGGGCGATCTCGAACAGCACCTTGCCCTGTTCGACCGGCGCGCCGAGCATCTGGCTGAGGTCGCCGGAGACGACGAGGCCGGCCAGCGGGGCAACGAGCCGGGTGCGGGTGAGTTTTTCATCGACGAGAGCCAGTTCGGCCTGCGCCTGTGCAATCTGGGCGGCTGCAACGAGCACGCCGGCGCGTTCGCCCTTGGCCAGCGACTCGCGCTGGCGCTGCTCGGCCTTGAGCCGGTCGCTTTCCCATTTCAGCCGCTCGAAGCGCAGTTCGCGGTCGTCGAGCCGGGCGAGCAGGCGTCCGGCCTCGACGCGTTCGCCCGCCCGCACCGGCGCTTCGGCGACGAAACCCTGGAAGGGCGCGACGACCGCGCGCTGGACCGCGCCTTCGATCGTGGCGCGCGCGCCGGCGCGGAACTCGCCCTGCGCCAGCGAGAGCCAGGCGAGCGCGACCGCCAGCCCCGCCACCAGCAGTTTCAGGCCGGGCCGGCGCGGGCCGAAGAGTTTTGCGAGACCTTCGCCGGTGGCGTCGCGCAGGCGTCCGGACAAAAAGCGATTGCCCCGCCGCTTCAGCCCGATGACCGGACCAGCCAAAGCGACCGCGAGCTTCAGGCTCTCGACTGTCTCGGCGTCGAAATTCGTCTCTGACGACAGGGCGGGTCCGGCGTCGGCGTCTGCATCGCCGGTCTCCGGTTTGGCCTGGCCGAAGCGTTCGAGCGTGACGACGCCGATGACATCGCCTTCATAGCGCAGTTGCAGGCTGATCAGCGCGCTTGCGCCATGGCCGAAGGCAAGCCGGCGATGGGCCGCGTCGATGGCGCGGCGCTCATCGGGCAAGGGCGGCGCCTGCACGATCTCGTTTTGATGTAGTGCCTCTGCCTGAGCCGTCTCGATGGCGCGCACCAGCGCCGTCTTGCGCTGGAACCAGGCGGCATTGGACATGGCGACCAGCCGCGCGCGACCGGCGCCGCGACGGCCGCGCCGCAGGCCGAGCGAGACCCGGTCGGCCGCAAAGCGCGCCGAAAGCTCGTTGCAGAAGGCCAGCATCGCGCCATCGAGCGTCTGCTGTTCCTCCAGCGCCGCCAGCGCCTGCAGCACGGCGGCCGCGCGGGTGACGCGGCGGTCGCCGTCCAGGGCTTTTGTGCGCAGCGCCGCCGCCTGGAGCCAGCCCGAGGCCCAGTGCACGCGCCGGAACAGGCCGGCGAGCCCAGCGCCGGGGTGGCGCTTCAGGATGACCGCGACGATGCCGCCCGCGCCTCCGTCCAGTTCGAGCGGAAAGGCGATATGGGCGGCGTCTCCAACGCCTCGCACCACGCCGCGCTGCTTCTCAAGCGCCTGCTCGCAGACCGGCCCGAGCGCGGAAACGTCGATCTCGAGCGGCGCGTCGCCGGCAATGCCCTCGCGCCAGACGGCGGCCGGCGCAAAGGCGCCGTCAGGCTGGCGCAGCAGCAGGACGGCGAGTTCGGAGGGCCCGAGTTGATTGACGAGGAGCGCGAGCCATGCCGACAGGAAGGCGCTGCCATCGGCCGGCTGAGCGAAGCTTGCCCAGAGCAGATGCTCGGCTGCATCGGCCTGCGGGGCGCTGTACTGGGCCGTCTGGCGGATGTTCACAACTGCCCCGGGGAGACAAGCCTGCTGCCTGCGATATCCTGATGGTATTTAGACCGCGAAAACGCAGGTTGCGCAACGTCATAGCCGGAGATGCGGGCTGAGGATGCGGCAAATGCTTGCGACTATTTGAAGGTTTGGTGAATCACGCCGGCCAAGAGGCTCAGCGCGATGCGGCATGGCCGCTACATCGCCAGAAGTTCAGCCACCTTCGCCTTGAGGAAGGCCCGATCAGCGGGGATAAGCATCGGATTGCCGGCGCGATGGCCAAAGATCGACGGGATCGGCGCAAGCTCCGCCGAGCGGGCGTTCGTCAGCAGCGCCAGTTCGTCGGCGTTGTCGCCAACCTGGAAATAGCAATCCGTCTGGCCCGGCATCAGCAGCATCCGGGCTTCGATCGCACCCAGGGCCTTCGCGACATCGCCGCCGAATTTCGCGCAGCGGCTGATATCGCCGCCCTGCCAGATCGCGATCTGGGCGAGCAGGTCGTTTGCGTCGCGTCTTGCGAAGGTCGAGTCCCATGACCTCACGAGGAAATCCTCCAGCGAGGTGAAGCCGAGCATGCGCCAGGCCTCGTCCCGGTAGAAGGCGTGCGACAGCGCCCAGCCGGCATAGACCCGGCCCATCGCCCTGAACCCGGCTGTCGGCTGGTGGACGAAACGGCCGTCCTGAAACGCAGGATCGCCGGTCAGCGCCGCCTTCACGCCTTCGAGGAAGACGTGGTTGAACGGCGCGCAGCGCGCACTGCCGCAGACGACGGCCGCGCGCTCGACCATTTCGGGATGGAGCGCGGCCCAGTGATAGGCCTGCATGCCGCCCATCGACCAGCCATAGACCAGCGCGATTCTGGAGATGCCGAAAACCTCAGTGAGCAATCGGCGCTGCACCGCGATGGCGTCGTGGTAGCTGAGCGACGGGAACGGCGCGCCGGCGAGAGCGTCGGCCGAATTTGAGGGCGAGGACGACAGCCCGTTTCCGAACAGGTTGGGGATGACGATGAAATAGCGCTCGGGGTCGAGGATGCCGTCAGTCGAGATCAGCCATTCGGTGTCGAAGTGCTGGGCGCTGAACGAGGTCGGGTAGACGATGACGTTGTCGCGGGCGGCGTTGATGCGGCCATAGGTCTTGTAGGCGAGCTTCATCGCGGGAAAGACCTCGCCCGACGCCAGCGTGACGTCGCCGGCCTCGAACAGGGAGTAGTCGAGCGGCGGGTTCATGCTGGCGGCTCCGGGCGAGGATGTTCCGGTCCGAAGACCAGGACAGCAGCATCGCCGGGCTGCCGGCCGCGCACAAGCGGGGCCACGCTGCGACGGTCATTCCGCCTCAGCGCTTGATGTTGTTGCCGGTGTTGTGGTCCTCGACCCGCGCGGCGGCGATCCGGTTGGCGAAATAGCGCCCGGCAAGGCCGACGCCTAGCACGGCGAGCGAGCCGCCGAAGCCCGGCAGCACGCTGCCGCCGACGGCGGCGATGCCCTTCATCGTCGCTTCGAGCGCGCCACCGCTGGACACAAGCGTCGGCAGGACGTCGAAGATCGTGTTCATCGCCGGCGTTTTTGCGGCGGTCATCTTGCCGAACAGATCGAGGGTTTTGATGACGTCGGGATTTCTCGCCAGCACATCTGGCGGGATCGTCTTGCGCAGCTGATCGAGGATCTGAATGGCCTCGGGCGGCAGGATCGGCCCACCGAGCTGTTCGGCGAGCGTCCGGGCGAGGCCCGCGAGCCGGATATGGACCTCTGCACTCGATGTCGGCGTGAGCTTTTGCACCTCGGTAAGGAAAGACAGCATGTTCTCGGGTAGTACGCCGGGCGTCCGCGCAGGCGCGCCGCCACCGGCATTGATGATGGCGCTGTTGCCGAGGCCGAGCGCGCCGACCCCGCCGGTGATCCAGCTGAGGATGCGGCTTCGACCGGCGTCGATGACGATGCGCGATCCGTCGGCGGCGAGCTCCTTCTCGCCGGCCTTGATCCGCTTTTCGTCGAGTTGGCGGTGCTGGGCGGTCTTGAGCCCGTCCCGCGTCGCGGTGTCGACAACGCTCGTTGTGGGGAGGCCGTTCTCGTTCTGGAAGGCCAGCAGGGCGCCTGCCGTCAGGCGCCCGAACTTGCCGTCGATATCGCCGACCGGATAGCCGAGTTCGACCAGGCGCTGCTGGAGCGCCTTAACGCCGGTCATGTCTTCCGAGCCCTGCTGCAGAGGTGGCGTCACATCGTCCTCCCGTTCGGTCTCGTGAGACGACGGGTCGCCGTCGAGCTTGTCGAAGCGGTAGAGATCGTTGCTGCGCATGATCGATTTGAGCAGCGTTCCGTAGTTGGGGTCCGTTGCGTAAACCCCGGTCAGGGCGTCGGCGAAGCGATTAGGGTCGCTCATGAACAGCCGCGCGGTCTTGTAGCGATCTCCCGTCGCCAGCAGGGTGGCATGCCGGATAAAGGCGTCGTCAAGGGTCGGGAAGGCTCGAAATGATGCGCGGACCGACACCGTCCGGCCGTGGATGACCTCTTTCGTCAAGGCCATGACGCTCGGCTCGCCGGTCCTGGCCTTGATGCCGAAGGGGTTGTTGGAGCCCGCCGGCATCCGCTTGCCATAGGCGCTTTCCAACGCCCATTGCGCCAGCGTGACGGAGGTCGGGATTCCGTAGAGTCGCTGCGTCGCCTGCGCCGCCAGAATGACGTCGATGGGGAAGCGGCTGGGAACGTCGCGCGGATCGAAGGCATGTTCGCGGATCACATGATCCTCGACATGCTCTTCCCCGTGCTCTTCGGTCGTCGATCCGTCATGCGTGGCGAAGGCCCAGGCCGGCGGATTGTTCCAGCCGCGTTCGGCGGCGTCCCGCAGCCATTGCGGCGCGAATTTGGATTTGCCGTCCTTGCCCCAGACGATCTTGCGGTGGTCGTCGACCGTCGCGCCGAAGCCGATATGCATGGTCTTGGAGCCCATATAGGCCAGGCCCGCGCCGATGCCGATGGCGCCGTTCGCGGCCGCGGCCGTGACGAACCTCTCGACGGTATCGCCGCCATCCAGATCGGAGAAACTCAGCGTCCTGCCCTGAACGATGAGCTGGAGATCCGCCGCCCGGCCGCCATTGTGGCGCGTCGAGCCGACGCTTCTGCCGCTCGTGCCGGGCTGTCCACCTGACGTAACGAAAATGATGTCGATGCCGGCTGCCGCGCCAGCTTTCAGCAGGACATCTTCAAGCTGCCTGCTGATCGGGAGATCGCGAACCTTGCCCCTGAGGGCGGATTGATCGATCCGAAGCATGGCGAGTGCTCCTTCATGAGCGCATCAGCACGGAATGGTTGCAATAAATCCCCTGGAGGGCAAGAGATGCGCCGACGTGAATTCGCGGACACGGAATGTCCTTTATTGATTTATCACTAAAATTTGTAGCTTCCGGATGAGTTCATAAGCCGATCAAGTCATGGCGCGGTCGTGCCGCCGGGTTACTCTTGGTGATGGCGCGAGACGACACTCAGGGATCGATCGTGTGCGCCAGCAGGGCGTCGCCGGGGGAGAGCCCGGTCCACAGGGCTTCGAGCTGTTCGACCACCTTCGGGCCGAAGTCGCGATAGGGGATATGGACCGAGGTCAGCCAGGGCGCGATCCAGCTGTTCAGCGGGTTGCCGTCGATGCCGATCAGCAGGCAGTTTTCGGGGATGGCGACGCCCTGCTCGACCGCGAGCCGATAGGCGCCATAGGCCATCATGTCGCTGACGCAGAGCAGCGCCTGGGGCCAGCCGCCGGTCTGGGAGACCAGACGGCGCGCCGCCTCGTAGCCGACCTGGAGATGCGACAGGCCAGGCGCCGAGGCGCGCCCGATCGCCGCTTCCGGCACGCCTCGCGCCACCAGCCGGTCGACGAAGCCCGCCGCGCGTTGGCCGGTCGATGACGAGCGCTGGGCGGGGACGATCACGGCCGGCGCTGTGATGCCGCGCGCCAGACAGTGGTCGGCCGCCGCCGCGCCGGCGGCGTAATTGTCGATGCCGACATAGGCGCCGCCGCCCTCGGGGTTGCGGCGGCTGACATAGACGATGGGCTCGTCGCGGGCGATGGCGTCCCGCAGCGCCGGGCTTTCGACGGCGCTGACCATGACATAGCCCTGCACCAACTGGGCGCGCATCGCCTGCAGGTATTCGTCCTGCAGATCGGCCCTGTCATGGGTGTCGCACAGGATCATGACGTAGCCGGCGGCGCGCAGCGCGGCTTCCGTCGAGACCGCGATCGCCGCCATGGCCGGGTTGTCGAGATTGGGCGCGAGCATCGCCACGATGCGGCTCTGTTGGCGACGCAGCGCCCGCCCGACATGGTTGGGCCGGTAGCCGAGTTCGGCGACGGCCGCCTCGACGCGCGCGATCGTCTGGGCCGATGCGCGGCGGGTCTCGCCATTGACGATGCGCGAGACGGTCGCGGCGGAGACGCCGGCCTCGCGCGCCACCGTGACCAGCGAAGCCGGTCTGGGCGCTATCGGTTTCGAGCTCGCGCCCTCCATCGTCATCCTCGGTAGCGACGCGGTCGAGGCGCAGCGAATTTTTCGACGCGATCCGCATGTCCTGAATGGCCAGTATCGTGCCGGTTGACAAGTTAGGCAAACGTTTGCCTAATTCAGATCAAGGCACCCGATGAGGTGCTCGCAAAGATCGACAGGGACGGAGCGGACATGACGAGGACAGGCTGGATTTCGGCGCTCGCCCTGGCGGCGGGCATGCTGGCAGGCAGCGTCGCGCAGGCGCAGACGACCCTGCGCATGGCCTGGTACTCCGATGGCAATGAGGGCGAGGTCCTGCTCGACCTGCTCAAGCGCTTCGAGGCCAGGAACCCCGACATCAAGGTCGTCGTCGACCAGGTGCCGTTCAAGGCGATCAACGAGACGCTGCCCGTGCAACTGGCCTCGGGACAGGGGCCCGATATGGCCCGCGTCACCGATCTCGGCGGCGTCGCGCGCTATACGCTGGATCTGCGGCCCTATCTGACCAACGCGGCCTATTGGGACGAGAATTTCGGGCCGTTCCTCGAATGGATGCGGCCCGAAGGCGACAAGACCGCGATCCCCGGCCTGATGACGCAGCTCACCATCACCGGCCCCTTCGTTAACAAGACGCTGTTCGAGCAGGCCGGCATCGCCATGCCCGGCCCCAAGGCGACATGGGACGATTGGGCCAAGGCCGCCAAGGCCGTGGCCGACAAGGTCCAGGCGCCGTTCCCGATCGCGATGGACCGCTCGGGCCACCGCTTCTTCGGACCTGCGATCTCGCAAGGGGCGAAGATCTTCGACGCCAAGGGCGAGCCGGAACTGATCGACGACGGCTTCAAGGCGATGGCCAGGACGGTCTATGACTGGCACCGCTCCGGCGTGATGAGCAAGGAGCTCTGGGGCTCGGTCTCGGGCGCGGCCTATCGCGGCGCCAATGACGAGTTCAAGAACGCCCAGGTCGTGATGTACATGTCGGGCTCCTGGCAGATCGCCCAGTTCGACAAGACGATCGGCAACGCCTTCGACTGGATCGCGGTGCCCAACCCCTGCGGACCCGGCGGCTGCACCGGCATGCCGGGCGGCGCGGGGCTCGTCGCGATCAAGACCACCAAGGAACCCAAGGCCGTCGCGAAGGTGATGGATTATCTCGCCAGCGAGGAGGTGCAGCGCGAGTTCTACAGCCGCACCCTGTTCGTGCCCGGTCATATCGGGCTCGCGGCCAAGGGCGTCGACTATCCGACCGCGAGCCCGCTGGCCAAGGCTGCGCTCGGCGTCTTCACCCAGGAGGTCAAGGCGATCACGCCGCTGGCCAACAAGGTCAAGACCTACATCTACAACCAGCTGCTGTTCAACCCGACGATCAGCCGGCTCGGCCAGGCGATCTCCGGCGAAATTACGCTCGACGAGGCCTTCAAGCGCATCGATTCCGACGTGAAGCAGCAGATCGCCGAGCGCAAGAAGACCTGAGCGCCGTGACGACCGGCACCCCATCGACGCCTGCAAGCGGCGGCGGGCTCACGCGCCTCGCATCGGGGCCGCTTGGCCTGCTGATGCGGCTGATCGACTGGCCCATGAGCAGGCTGCAGGCGCTGATCGGCGAGCGGCGCATGGCCTATGTTTTCCTGCTGCCGAACCTCGTCTTCTTCGGCGTCTTCGTCTTCGTGCCGCTGTTCATCAACCTGATCTTCTCGGTGACGGGAGGGGCGGCGCTTTTCCCCTCCGAGCGGCCATATGTCGGCGCCGGGCAATATGCCTATCTCTTCGATTGCGGCTCCTACATCGATCCCAACTCCTGCCGGGAGGACCATTTCTGGCGCGGCGTCGCCAACACGGCGAAGTTCACGCTGTTCCAGGTCGTCGCCATGGTGCTGTTTTCGCTCGCGACGGCGGTGGTGCTGAACATGCGCATCGCGGCGCGCGGCTTTTTCCGGGCGGTCTACTTCTTCCCCGTTCTGCTCTCGCCGGTCGTGGTCGCGCTGATCTGGAAATGGATCCTGCAACGCGACGGGCTGCTGAACGCCGGGCTGACCTCGCTCGGCGGCCAGAAAATCCTGTTCTTCGTCGATCCCGGCTGGGCGATGTTCTGGGCGGTGTTCGTCTCGATCTGGGCCCATATGGGCTTCTACACCCTGATCCTGCTCGCAGGGCTGCAGGCGATTCCCGCCGATCTCTATGAAGCCGCCGAGATGGATGCGACGCCGCGCTGGCGCGTCTTCCGGCTGATCACGCTACCGTTGCTCTGGCCCAATCTGATCGTCGTGATCGTGCTCGCGCTGATCCGCGCGGTGCAGACCTTCGACGAGGTCTTCGTGTTGACGGGGGGAGGGCCGGGCACTGCGACGCTGATGGTGGTGCAGTACATCTACGACACGGCCTTCGCCAACCAGGTCCAGAATTTCGGGTTGGCGGCTGCGGCCTCCGTCGTGCTCGGCGTCGTGCTGTTCGTGCTCACCGTGATCCAGCTCGCGCTGAACCGGAGGAAGGCGGCATGAGCCGGCTCGCGCAACTGGTTGGCGCGCGTCGCAAGAGCGGGCGCTGGCATTGGACCGATGTCGCGGCCTACGCCTATCTCGGGCTCGGCGTCATCCTGATGTTCGGGCCCGTCGCCTGGTTGGTCTTGTCATCCTTCAAGACACAGGCCGCGCTGCTCGAATTCCCGCCTTCGCTGCTGCCGCTGTCGCAGAAGGAGGTCGTGCTGCCCGGCCAGCCCCAGCCGCTGCCGCTGTTCGAGGTCGAGATGCCGGACGGGAGCAAGCGCGTCCTCGCGCAGGTCCGGCGCATCGGCATTCAGGCGCAGATGGTCGACCCCGCCAATCCCGGCGAAACCATCCGCGTGCCGATCGACAAACGGACGCCCTTGCGGGAATTCAGGCTCGCGACCGGCAACTACACCGAGCCGCTGCAGCAATTCGCCTTCACGCGCTTCCTCGGCAATTCCGTCTTCGTCACCGTGGTCGCGACGCTGATCACGCTCCTGATCAACTCGATGGCGGCCTATGCGCTCTCGATCTATGAGTTTCCCGGCAAGAACGCGGCGATGCTCGCGGTCATCGGCACGCTGATGATCCCGATCACGATCATTCTGGTGCCGGTCTATCTGGTCGTGACCAAGCTCGGCCTCGTCAACTCGCTCTGGGCGGTGATCCTGCCGGGCGCCGCGACCCCGACCGGCGTCTTCCTGCTGCGGCAATACATGCTGACGCTGCCGCGCGACCTGATCGAGGCGGCGCGCATGGACAAGGCGTCGGAGTGGCAGATCTACTGGCGCATCGTCATGCCGCTCGCCATGCCGGCGCTGGCGGTGCTCGCGATCTTCTCGGTGATGTGGCGCTGGAACGAGTTCCTCTGGCCGCTCGCGGTGCTGACCAAGACCGAGGTTCACACGCTCCAGATCGGCCTCAACGCCTTCCAGGGCGAGCTGCAGACGCAGTGGCACTATCTGCTGGCGATGACGGTGGTAACGCTGGCCCCGGTCGCGCTCGTCTTCGTTTTCCTGCAGCGCTTCATCACCACCGGCATCGCCAATACGGGGATGAAATGAGAGTCCGAAATCACATTCGAGCCCTCATCCTGAGGAGCCGCGAAGCGGCGTCTCGAAGGATGCTCCAGATGTTTCGAGAGCCTGCTGGAGCATCCTTCGAGACGCGCTCCTGCGAAGCGCTCCTCAGGATGAGGGCTGAGGGATTGAGGAATCCACCATGGCCGGTTTGACCCTCAGCGGCATCCGCAAATCCTTCGGCGCGACGCATGTCATCCATGGCGTCGACCTTGCGGTCGCCGACGGCGAGTTCGTCGTTTTCGTGGGCCCGTCCGGCTGCGGCAAGTCGACCCTGCTGCGGCTCATCGCCGGGCTGGAGGACGTCACGGCCGGCGCGATCGCGATCGACGGGCAGGACGTCACCGGCCTGCCGGCCTCCGAGCGTGGGCTCGCCATGGTGTTCCAGTCCTATGCGCTCTATCCGCATATGAGCGTCTACCGGAACATGGCCTTCGCGCTGGAGAACATGGGGCTGAAGGCGCCCGAGATCGACGCCAGGGTCAGGCGCGCCGCGACGATGCTGCGGCTGACCGACTATCTCGAACGCCGGCCGAAAGCTTTGTCGGGCGGCCAGCGCCAGCGCGTCGCGATCGGCCGCGCCATCGTGCGCGATCCAAAAATCTTCCTCTTCGACGAGCCCTTGTCGAATCTCGACGCCGAACTGCGCGTCGCCACCCGCAAGGAGCTCGCCGCGCTCCACGCGCAGATCGGCGGCACGATGATCTACGTCACCCACGACCAGGTCGAGGCGATGACGCTGGCCGACCGTATCGTCGTGCTGCAAGGCGGGCGCATCGAGCAGATCGGCACGCCGCTCGAACTCTACAACGCGCCGGCCAATCTCTTCGTCGCCGGCTTCATCGGCTCGCCGCGGATGAATCTGCTGCCGGCGCGCGCCTCCGGACCCGGCGCCGTTCTTGCCGGAGACGGCGGTCATGTCGTCGAGACCGGCGTCACCGGGCTGACCGATGGCGCGAACCTCACGCTCGGCATCAGGCCCGAGCACATCGCGCTTGCGGGCTCAGGCGAGCCGGGTCTCGCGATGACGATCGACCTCGTCGAGCGGCTGGGCGGCGAAAGCTATCTCTATGGCGCCGCCGCCGGCCTGCCGCAGATCACCGTGCGGCTCGATGGCCAGACCGCCCATGAGCGTGGCGACAGCGTCGCGCTGAGGTTCCCGTCGCAGCATCTGCATCTGTTCGACGAGAACGGACAGGCGATGCGCCCCAACTGAATCATTTCGGAGCCTGCAAGATATGAAAGCCCTGACGCAAGGCCGCTATCTCGGCCGCGACGGCGAGGCCGCCCTGTTCGACCTCGGCGACGGCGGGAGCATGACGGTCCGCATCCTCGAAGGCGATATCGGCCGCGTCACGCTGAAACCGCGCGACGGCTACCGGCTCGATCGCGGCTGGTCGATCGCGCCCGGCGGGCTGGAGCCGCCTTATGAAGGTCGGCCACGCGACGATCTGTCGGGCTTTTCCTGCCCGAAGGCGACCGTCTCGGAAGCCGGTGGCAAGGTCGTGCTGTCGGCAGCCGGCCTGACGGCGGAGATCACGCTCGCGCCCTTCGGCATCGCCTGGCGTCGTGCTGGCGAGGACAAGCCCTTCCTGCAGGACCGCCCGACGCAGGCCTATCTGGCCTCGCCGCGCACCGGCGCCATCGCCCATTTCATGGCGCGCGATCATGACGAGCGGCATTACGGGCTGGGCGACAAGGCGGGCCCGCTCGACCGCACCGGCCGGCGTTTCGCGATCGACGCCGTCGATCCCTGCGGCTTCGACGCCGAGCTCTCCGACCCGCTCTACAAGATGCTGCCCTTCGTCATCGTCGACGGGCCGCATGGCGCTCATGGCGTGTTCTACGACAACCTCGCCACTGGCAGCATGGATCTCGGCTGCACGCTCGACAACTATCACGGCCTGTTCCGCTCCTGGAAAGGCGATGACGGCGACCTCGATTATTACGTTCTCGCCGGCCCGTCAGTTCCCGATGTCGTGCGCCGCTTCTCCTGGCTCACCGGCGGGCAGGCCTTTGCGCCGCGCTGGTCCTTCGGCTTCGCCTGCACCTCGATGGCGATCGCCGACGCGCCCGATGCCGATGTCCGCATCAGCGATTTCATCGCCAAATGCCGCGAGCATGCCATCCCCTGCGACTCGTTCCATTTCGGCTCCGGCTATACCCAGATCGGCCATCGCCGCTACGCCTTCAACTGGAACCATGACAAGTTCCCGGATCCTTCCGCGACGATGCAGCGGCTGAAGGACGCCGGCATGCAGCCGGTGACCAACCTGAAGCCCTGCCTGCTCGACGACCATCCGAGGCTGAACGAGACGCTCGACGGCGGCCTGCTCGTCAAGGACGGCAAGACCGGCGAACCGGCCGTGGCGCAGTTCTGGGATGGGCTCGGCTTCCACATCGACTTCACCAACCCGGCCGGCCGCGCCTGGTGGCGCGACGGCATCGAGACGGCCCTGCTCGACCATGGCGTCGTCACGGTCTGGAACGACAACAACGAATACGAGATCTGGGATGAGGACGCGCTCGCGGACGGGGACGGCCGCCCCTATCGCCAGACACTGGCGCGCCCGGCGCAGGCGCTGCTGATGACGAAGCTCTCCTTCGAGACGCAAGCCGCCCGCATACCGGGCAAGCGCCCCTATGCGATCACGCGCGGCGGGCCGGCCGGGCTCGCGCGCTACGGCCAGACTTGGTCTGGCGACAACGAGACCGCCTGGAAGACCCTGCGCTACAACCTGACGCAAGGCTTGAACATGAGCCTGTCGGGACTGTTCAACATCGGCCACGATGTCGGCGGCTTTCATGGCCCGACGCCCGGTCCCGAGCTGTTCTGCCGCTTCAACGAGTTCTGCAGCTTATGGCCGCGCATGGTGATGAACTCCTGGAACGATGACGGCGTCGTCAATCTGCCCTGGATGCATCCGCAGGTGATCCCGCAGGTCCGCGCCGCGATCGCGCTGCGCTACCGGCTGATGCCCTATCTCTACACGCAGATGTGGCGCGCCAGCCGCGACAACGAGCCGGCCGTGCGGCCGCTGTTCTACGATTTTTACGACGATCCGGGCGTGCATGTGGTCGAGGATGCCTTCATGCTCGGGCCGGAGATCCTCGTCGCGCCTGTGCTTTACGAAGGCGCGACGCAGCGTAGTGTCCGGCTGCCGCGCCATCCGGGCGGCTGGTTCGACTGGCATGACGGAACGCATTTCGAATCCGGCACGATCGCGACCGTCGAGGCGCCGCTGGGACGCCTGCCTGTCTTCGTCCGCGCGGGTGCGATCATCCCCGTCGGCGATCCGGCAGCCCTGAGCGATGCGCTCGAGCTTTTCGCTTTCGAGGCGGATGGGGCGGCGCGCGGCGAGCTCTACGAGGATGACGGCGAGACCAGCGACTGGCGCGGCGGCGGAAGCCTGACGATTTTCACGGCCGGCCGTGGCGAAGTGTCGTCGCGGGGAGACGGCAGGCCGGGTGCGCTGCCGTTGCGCTGGATCAGGCGGGGCTAGGTCTGGCGGGTCGGTCCGGGAAAACCGCGTCATCGTGGTTCCTCCGTGTCTTGCGGAACGCTCGGTGTGCCCGGCCTCGCCACCCGCCGAGCCCGCGACACCGCGTGGGCGCGCCGATTTCGCCCTTGTCTCGATCGGAAAGGCGCTGGCGGGCCCGATGTCGCAAGGCCGTGATGCTGGCTGAGGGGAACGTGACAGCTGGAGGGTCGGATCGATATTGCCCGGGCCAGGCGATGCTCTCATCGTTCTGGAACAGCTCCAAGGAGGCTCTTCCCGTGAGACAATACGTTTATCCAGTCACAGCCGGCTTGCTTGCGCTGACGTTCGTTGCGCTCGCTCCCGCGGCCGCCCGGGCGCAGGACGCAGCTGCCGGCGAGAAGGTCTTCCTGCAATGCCGAGTCTGCCATCAGATCGGCGAAACCGCGAGGAACGGCGTCGGGCCGGCGTTGAATGGCGTGTTGGACAACCGCAAGGCCGGGACGCGCGAAGGCTACACCTATTCGGCCGCCTACAAGGCGCTCGACAAAATCTGGGACGAGGACAATTTCCGAACCTACATCAAGGATCCGCGCGGCGTGACGCCGGGAACCAAGATGACCTATCCCGGACTGAAGGACGACGCCCAGATCAGCAACCTGATCGCCTATCTCAAGCAGTTCGGACCGGACGGGAAGAAGAAATAGGCGCAAGGCCGCGTTGTCAGGATCGAGGGGCAGGCCCGCGTCGGTTCGCGAACCGCCGACTGCGAAGGAAGTCCGCCTGATGCGCCACCTTGCGTGGTTTGCGCGGGGTCTTGTCCCGAAAACAAAAAGGCCGCTCTTTTGGAGCGGCCTTTTATCCCTGTATTTCAAGGGCTTCATATGGTGGGCGCGACAGGGATCGAACCTGTGACCCCTACGATGTCAACGGCGTGGTCCGCTGTTGCAAGCAAGCGCAATCAAGCACTTGCCGTTCAACACTTCAGTCGGCAAAACCTGCGTTTCAGGCATTTTCGACGGCCTGCTTTGAGTTTGCTTGCAGGTAGCCGCTTGGCGAGGCGGCCATGACGGAGCGACTGACCGATCGGCTCTCGCCGCCGGCCCGCGGCGCCCTCGAGACCATCCTGAGCGCTGCCTTGACCGTGATCGGCACGGTCCGCCCGATCCAGGCCATCGTCGATCTCGCACTGCCGCATTTCGACATTCTCCTTCTGGGCGGCCTCGCTCCGCAGCAACTCTGCATCCTGTTGTCCGAGAACGGCATCGTGGGTGACGCCGGCGCGATCATTCCAAAGAGTTCGCTGACCAGTGCTTTGTCGCGCGCTCGTCCGAAGGCTGTGGCGCGCTCGGCTGCAATGTGCGGCGCAGGATCGCGATCGGCCTCAGCCAACGGCGATCGGCCGCAGTCCGCTGCCAAACGCCACGAAAAGTCGCCGCCAGCTGCGCTCGACTTCGATACGCCGCTGCATGCGGCATTCGGCTGCAACCAAACGCAACCGGCGTCACTGCCACCTGAGCCGCTTCGGACTGAGGTGCGGCCGATTAAAGGCCCAGGGAATCCTTCCGGGGGCCCCGGGCCGCCCATGCCTCGGACGATCGAGAGCATTTCACCGACACGGAAGCGCGTTTCGGCGCTTCTCGCGATCCAGGAACAGGAGAGACCATATGACCAAGACTGAAGCCAAGATTAAGAGCAGTGTAGACGCGGCTGTCGATGACGACGTTTCGGCCATTCTACCATTGCGGTTCTTTGCGGATGTAGCCGCCGATGGCACGCACCAGGGCAAAACGACGATGGCACTCCGCCTCCGCGCGCGCTTGCAGGAGGCGGGACTATCCGTGACCACGGTCCGGATCGAATCACAGCATGTCGCCTCGCGGATTGCCGAAGGCGATATCCTGATTCCGATTGAAGACATCGGTCACTCGAGCGGGACGATCGGCGGCATCGCCGGTGTAATGGAGCCGGCGCTCGACGCGGTGAGCCGCATGCTCGAACAAGGCGGTGCCGTTATTTTCGATTGGGGCGGAGGGCTCGTGGCATACCGCTGCGAATTGCTCGCTGCGACTGGTCTCGACGAGGTGCTGACGCAAGCGGGGGTACCCGCCTGGGCGCTCGTCGTGGCGACCGAGACAGAGCCCAGTATGAGGCAAGCGCTCAGCGTTCTCGATAGGACTGCGGATTGCGCGCCCGGCATGCGACGCGCCGTCGTGCTGAACAGTCTGCATAACGGATTTCGATTTGCCGAGACGACCCCTTCCGAGCGCGCGCTGCGCTCGCTTTTGGCGCACAAGGGACTGGACGCGACGCTGCGCGTGCCTCTCGTCGCCGGACAGGCGATGGCCGCGCTCTCCCCGCTTGGCATCGACCACCGCTCAATCATGGAAATCGATCCCGACAAGGCGGCATCGACGCTCGGTCGATCGAAACTGCTGACAGGTGCTCTGCTGGCTCAGTTCGGGGTCTGGTACGAGAAGACCGCACAGGAGTTCGATCGCATCGTGCCCTTTCGAGCCGTGTGATCGAAACTTTGGTTGCTTGCGCCGGATTTGGTTGCGGGAAGCCGCAGTTCTAAGAGACGCCGGACGCTTCAACTATTGGCGGGCGCTTCGCCGAGGCGATGGTCATCCGGCATTGGCGGCATTCGTAAAGCCTGAATGGCGTTACGCGCTGATGCTGGCGACGCGGCTCGAGAGGAGATTTTTAGCGTGGATCGGGCGACGATAGCTGCCCGAAACTGACACCCGGTTGGGACCGTCGCCCCCTGGGTGATTTGACGCCGGACGGCTTGCAGCATTGCCCACCCCATGGAGCTTAACCCTGTGCTCGCACGGGGTGAGGCTGCGGCTCTGACCGTGAGCCAGGGCGGGATGACAATAAAGCTGCTGCGTGCCGATTGCGGCATAGGCCACAGCAAGGGCCTTCACGCTTTCAACATATGACAGGAGGAGATCACGGTCCTCGCGTCTTTGACTATGCGTCGAGATATCCAATGGGGTCCCCTCGGTAGATCGGCGAAGGTTATCCAGTCATCTGCCAGGACCGTGTTGATCACATAGGCCAAATGCGATCTTTATATGCTTCTCCGAGAATTTGCGTGAAGACCGTTTTGCCCAGTTGTTTTAAAGCAGTTCAAGCGGGCGCCTGCGGGCCAAACAAAAGGGCGGTGCGATCGCCGGCTCGCAATTGTCCCCCGAGAGCAGTGAGCTGCTCTCTGTCCACAATCTGCTGCCTCATCAAGGTGTCGGCGATCGCCTCGATCACAGGCCACTCGCGGGCAACGAGCTCCTGAGCCTTGCGCATGAGCACGTGCAATCTGGCATCGATCGTTTCCGCCAAGGCCCGGTCGCGTCCGACCAGTGCAAGCGCGCCTTCCGGGCCTGCGCGTACGACCAAATTTTCGTGGAGGCCGAAGCTCGTCTGTGCAGCGGCGAGCAGCTTTGTCGCTTCGCTCAAGTCGCTCGACGCACCGGTATCAGGCGCAGCTCCCGTCGCCATGTTGGCGGCCCGGCCGGCGAGCAGCACGAGAACCCGGTGATCGAGATCGGCAAGCGTCGAGACCTGCGGGACCGCGAGTTCGGTAACCCCGCCCTCCGTGCCGCTGCTACGGATCGAGACCAGCGCGACGTTGAGGCCGAGCGCGAGTGCGATGGCTGTATGTCCGGCTTCGTGGATCGCGGCATGGCGGCGCTCGGCCTCGCTGCGCCCGTCTGCCGGCAAGATCGCTTGCCGAAGATCTGCTACGTCGAGAGGGCGGGCGGCAGCGCGGGCCAGCCGACGTGCCGCCTTGATGATGGCGGTAACGTCGGCACCAGTCGCGCCCGACATGAGACGGGCGAGCGGCACGAGGTCCACATGGGCCAGATCGCCTCTCAAATGCGAGCGCAAGATCGCAGCAAGACCCGCTGTGTCCGGCGGCGGGATATGCAGCTTGCGGTCAAAGCGGCCGGGCCTCTTCAAAGCCTCATCGAGATGGTTGACATGATTGGTCGCAGCCAACAGCACGACCCCGCGCCTGTTGGCACGGCAAGCGTCGATCCTGGTCAACAGCGCCGAAATCACGCTGGACCACCACTCCCGCGATCGCGCATCGGTGACCGCCCTGTCGGGCAATGCATCGATTTCGTCTAGGAACAGAACGCTGGGCGCCATCGCCAAAGCACGCGCGAAAGTCTCGTCGATCTGCTGGATAACGTCGCCAAGATGGCCAGTCCGCTTCATGAACCAGTCGGGAACGGACGTGGACACGAAGCCCACGCGCGCGGTCCGGGCCACCGAGCGCGCCAGCAGCGTCTTGCCGGTGCCAGGCGGGCCGTAAAAGATACCACTCTCGATTTCGCCATAGGAGATCGTGCCGGCACGCGCGGCGTCGAGTGCGTCGACCAGGTCCAGACACCACTCCCGTGCCTCTCCATAGCCCGAGAGCTCGGAGAGAAGAGGTGTGTCATCAACAAACCCGGGCGTCGACTTGCGCGCGCTCGTCTGGCGCAGCCGCTGGATGCTCGCCTTCGCGTCGGCGCCCGGCCTGATGGCCGCAGCGATCTCGATGAGGTCAAGTCCCGCGATATCCGCCGGCGCAATGACTGGGCAGCGCTTGCCATAATAACCTGCGATAGCGCGGCGAACGAGAGTGGGACTGGGCGGCGGGATGACGAGTGTCACATCAGCCGTGCTTTGCAGCAGCGGAGGCAGTTGGGTGGAGTCGACGGCGATGCCGACTGCGCTGCGCCCATCCTGGAGGAGCTCGCCGACGAGCGAATCGCCTGGGCGCTTGTCGCTGCGGCTCTTGCCTTCGAACACGATGGCGCGCGTGCGCTCACGGTCGATGATCGCCTTGAGAGGATGATACCAGCTCTCTGATGGGATCTGGATCGCGATCACGTCGCCGCGTTCCATGCGACGGAAAAGGCGCGGCCCGCCGGCTTCGTGCCACGCGGTTAGAACAATGAGGTCGAGCGCCACCAACGGTGTCTGTGCAACATCTGCGGGCAAGTCATCCAGACCTGTCAAGAACTCATCATCGGGCGGGTTGGACTCGGCGCTCACGACAGCGCCTCCACCAGGGCCTGGATCGCGGCGCGGCGGATCGCGGCGGGGCCGGGCCGGCGCCAGGAAGCGATCAACGGCTCAACGTCCTCGTTGAGATAACGTCGACGCTGGAGCACGAGCGTGAGAGTGGCGCGTGACGCGTCGGAGCCTGCCAAGGCATGCAGCATGAGCATCGACATGACGATGTCGTGGCGCGGCGTGTCGAGCACGTCCAACCCCGACATCTTCAGCGCCATGGCGATAGCGGCGGCCGGGTCGCCGGCGAGCGCTTCCCGCCAGTGTTCGACCCGCAACGGCCTGAGATGGCCGAGCAGTGCGCGAAGCTCGATCTGATCGCGATCGGTGATCGCACTGGCGGAAACGCTACGCCAGAGCAAGAGCAGCGGGGCCATATCGAAGGTACTGGAAGCTGAAATCACGCCGAGCTCGTCCAAGAGGACAGCTCGTGTCTTGGCGGGATGGGCGAGGATGGCTGCGGTCATCGGGGCAAACTCCGGCGATCGCCGGCTTGAGGCCGGCGTCGCGTCGAGGTGTTGGGAAAGGTTAGGGCCTGCGTCGCTGAGCGCCGCCGTCAGGTCAGGCGGGCGGGCTCATCGCGAGCGCCGGGACGGCCTGGCGCCCCGTCATCGCCGCGAACACGCCGCGGTCGCTGCGGAGGGGCTTGTCGTCGCGCGGTCTCGCCCGGTCGGCGAGCCTCTCCTGCGCGATCTGCAGCATCGGCGGCACGCGGGCGAGCATCTGGGTTTCGAGCGCGGCGAGCGCGGCGTCGATGGTCGGGGTGACCGCGACCCCGAAGAGGGCGTCGAGCTTGTCGCGGGTCACGGTCAGCTCGTCGCGGAACCCCGACCTGCCATAGAAATCGATGACATGGCAGCGATAGCTCTTCAACTTGATGCCCAGGAGCGTGCGCACATAGGAGGCCAGCTGGAGCCTGGCACAGGCGAGATCGCGCTCGGTCGTCCTGCGCTTCTTGCTCTCGGTAACGCCCGAGCCGCGCTTGATCTCGATCACCATCGCGACCGAGCGCTGCAAGTCGATCACGATCATGTCGAAGTGCCCGAACCTGACGGTTGCGCCGTCGCTGGCGAGCGCGAGCGCGCCAACGCGAACGGGACCGTTCTCCTGGACATACATCTCGGCTGCCGAGGTGATCGGGAGGCGCACCTGCTGCATCACAAGGAAACGGCGATTGGGCACCAGCGCGGCGTAGAGCGCGTCCTCGATCACACCGCCCGAGCGCTTGATGACCGAGTTCAGGAAGGAGGTAACGGCGCTGAGGCTGGGACCGAGCAACGGATCGATCGCGAACTCGGCCGAAGCGGCGCCCGAGACAGTCTTATCGATCCGCGACAGCAGATCGGCCGGCAAGGCGGCGCGCGGCGTCGGGAGATTCATAGCAGTGGAGGAGGACTTGACGGCGGCGGGAACGGGGCTGGAGCTGGCATGACGCATGGGGTAAGTTCCTCTCGTGAACGGCATGTCCACGGATAGAGGTTTGGCACTTCAGGTGACTTTTGTCACTATAAGTGATAAAATATGCTTAACAAATCCCAATTACGAGCCGCTCGCAGCTGGCTGAACATATCGCAGGATGAGCTGGCTCAACTGAGTGGGGTAGCCAAGCGGACGATCATCCGTATCGAACAGAGTTCGTCTTCCTCGCAGGAACGAACGCTCCGTGACCTGCAGACCGCGCTCGAATTGAAAGGCATTGAGTTCCTTTTCGAGGGCGGCCATGGCGTCGGTATTCGCGCCAAGCTTCGGAATGACAGCGCTGGCGAGTAGCACTGAGCGGGCGCAGTCTGTTCCGAGGTTACATTCCCCTAGCTCGACTGGCCCGGTCGGTCGGTGGTCTCAATTCGATAGTGCTGCTGATAGTTCGCTGGCGACTTCGCCTAAGTCGCTAAGGCTGATAAGCGCGAGGGGCTTGGACGCGAGCGACAGGCGTCCCGCGGCCCTCGCGGCTTTCGAGTGCGCGATCTACGGCTCGTGACAATACGGACGTTGACGTCCACGCGCTGCCGATCAAGTGTTGGTGGCTGGAGCGTGCTTTCCAATTTTGAGAGCGCAACGAGAGCTGGCATCATCGCAGATGGCCAGTCCTACTCGGCCTATCATGACAGATCGAGTGAGCCGCTATGGCAATCGAAGCCATTAGTCTGCGGAGGGTGTCTCGCGAGGATCTCGCCGACGTCGAGGCGATCTTCGATGATCTGCGAGGCTACTCTCTGCGGGTTGACGGGGCGACCAAGCAGACCGGGGGCCGCGCTGTCCTTCGTGACCGCGCTGCCGCCCGGTCTGGTCCCGATCGGAAACATTGCTTTATCGCAATCAGGCAAGACGGCCCGTTCGGCCTGCTGGACGTTATCCAGGATCATCCCGTCCGAGGAACCGCTTTCATCGGGCTGCTTGCGGTCAGGGAAGCCCTTCATGGGGCAGGCCTCGGCGTGATGCTGTTTTCCGCGGCCGAGCGCTTCATCAGAGTATGCGGTGTTCTCAGGCCACGGCCTTGAGCGGCTGTGCAGCGTAGGCCCAAGGCAGCAGGTCGTCGATCTGGCTTTGCGGGTGGCCTGCCACGATGCGGGCGATGACGTCGACGAGGTAGGCTTGCGGATCGACGCCGTTGAGCTTGCAGGTTTCCACGAGCGAGGCGACGACGGCCCAATGCTCGGCGCCGCCGTCTGATCCGGCAAAGAGTGCATTCTTGCGATTGAGGGCGATGGGCCGGATGGCGCGCTCGACCACGTTGGAGTCGATCTCGATGCGGCCGTCGTCGAGGAAGCGACTGAGGCCCGCCCAGCGCGAGAGCGCGTAGCGGATGGCCTCGGCAAGCTTGCTCTTCTGGCTGACCAGGCCGAGCTTTCCCTGGAGCCATGGCTCCAGSGCCGCGACGATGGGGCGGCTTCTGGCCTGGCGGGCGGTGCGCCGCTCCTCAGCGGGGCATCCGCGGATATCGCCYTCGATGCGGTAGAGTTCGGCGATGCGCAGGAGCGCTTCCGAAGCGATGGGCGCTGGCCCGCCTTGCGCGAGATCGTAGAACTTCCGTCGGACGTGGCTCCAGCAAAAGGCCAGGCTCACGGCATTCTTCCCAGCCAGCGTGTTGTAGCCGGCATAGCCGTCCACCTGCAGCACGCCAGCGAAGCCTTGAAGATGCCGGGTCGGCTGCTCGGCCTTGCGGTCGGGGGCATAGAGATAGGCGACGCCCGGCGGATCGGCGCCGCCCCAGGGCCTTTCGTCGCGGGCATAGGCGAAGAACTGGCCGGTCTTGGTCCGGCCGCGTCCGGGGTCGAGCACCGGCGCCGTAGTCTCGCCTGCGAAGAGCTTGGTCGACGCCTTCAGTCGCTCGAACAGGCGCTCATGCACCGGCCGCAGGAGGAAGGCCGCCTTGCCGACCCAGTCAGCCAGGGTCGAGCGGTCCAGGTTCACGCCCTGCCGGCCATAGATC